>CABSKX010000018.1 GCA_902478365.1 uncultured Collinsella sp.
GCTCAACCGCCGCGGAGCTTTTGACAAACTGATGGCGTAGCGGGGCGACGCAGGCCTGGCACCTCTCCCCTGCTTTTTACCGAAAGGAGCGGTCCCATGACCGACTCGCCAACTGAACATACCGAGGGCCTGCTCCGCATTGGCGAGGTGGCGCGCTTGTTCAACCTGAGTGTGGGCACGTTGCGCCATTACGAGCAGATGGGCTTGCTGGACCCGGCGCACATCGATTCGGCGAGTGGATACCGCTACTACGGATCTCGGCAGCTCTCCACCCTCAACACCATCAGCCACCTGCGTGTTCTCGACTTGCCGCTCGCACAAATCCGCGAGTTTGTGACCACGCGCGATGTGGACCTCATGCAGCGACAGCTGGCTCAGCAGCAGGAGCTCATCGAGCACAAGCGCCACGAGCTCGAACGTGTGTCGCGCAAGATCGATAACCGGCTTGCCCTGCTGCATGACGCCTTGAACACCGAGCTCGATACCATTTGCATAATCGATGCGCCCGAGCTTCGCTGCGCCGTGTTGCGCCAACGCGTCAACCCTACCGACGCCTATGCGCTGGAGTGGCAGATTCGTCAACTGCAGAAGGGCCAGCACGAGACCTTTGTCTTTCTGGGCAACTTGGGCGTTGGGATTAGCGCCGAGCGCCTCGCCGCCGGCGACTTTGATGGCTACGACGAGGTCTTTCTGCTGCTCGATGACACCGATGAGTACTTGGGCGACGTCGAGACGCGACCCGCCGCGCGCTGCCTGACCATAAGCTTCCGCGGCACGCACGGGCAAGCGGGCCCGCGCTATAAGCAGCTGCTCGGCTATATGCACGAACACAACCTGACACCCGCCGGTCCCTCGCGCGAGATCGCCCTGATCGACGACATCATTAGCGACGATCCCGCAACCTACGTGACGCAGATCACGGTGCCGGTTGTCCCGGCAAAGTAAGAACCGCCCGGAAGGCATCGTGCTTCCGGGCGGTTCTTACTAATCATTATCCAGCAACTCGAATCGATTTCTAGATATCACCAATGCGGCATAATCTTGGCTTTGGTGAAAAACATGGGCAACCACAACGTCCTCGTTATCGTAGTAATAAAGCATTACATAAGAATTGACGAGGCAAGCATGGTAGCCAAGCGCTGCAAGCTCGGGTAACTTCGATAAGCCGTAGTCAACTACACCACTTTGAAGAAGCTGGAGCTGACTACGGTATTTATCAAGAAAATGCCGGGCGGTAAAAATACCATGCCCTAATAGATAATCAACGATATCGTCAACCTCTTGTTCAGCTGTAGGCAGAATCTTGACGTTATAGACCATATTTTGCCTCAAGGTCATCGAGGGCCTCAAAGGCATCACGCGCCGTGCCGGCAGCACGCTCCCGCTCGGCCACAGCTATACGAGCCATCAGGCGAGCCTTAGCCTGTTCCTGAACCATGAGGTCATAGTCTTCAGATCGAAGTACAACAAATTTGCTATAGCCGTTTTTTGTAACAGTCACTGGACCCGTAGTAGTTTCAACGAGCTCAGAAAACTTTGCGGTGTCCCGCATATCTTTAATTGGAACGCAAACGGGCATGGCACACTCCTAACATAATTGTGTACACAATTATGTTACACCAAAACGACCCCGCTAAAGTCCTAAAGCATCTTCACTGACAATCTGAATGTCATCGCCCTTGGACTGGAGTTCCAAGGCTTTCTTTACCTTACTTCCGTAGTTCTTTGTAGTCCAAGCATCGCTGCCTTCATCGCCAACAACCACGTAGTCGCATTTCTTTGACACGCCACTCAGTACCTGGCCGCCATTCTGCAAAATAAACTGCTTGATACACTCTTTTGAACCATGATAGAAAGTACCAGAGAGGCAGAATTTCTTTCCTTCAATTTGAACCTGTCGATGCGCTACGCCATCGGAGCAGGGATTGATTACCCCCTGCAATAAACCAACCAATTGATTGGATTCGCGCTCATCTATATCACCATCCGCCAAAGCGGCAGTTAGAAGCGAGCAAACTTTGTCGAGCAAAGGGTCGCCTTGCAACTTATCATGTTCTTCGACATACTGCAGTACCGACATTGCCTCCAAGGCATCAACTCGGCCATTGGCGACTATCAATTCGCACAAACTTAGAAAGTCGCAGTAATCGGCAGTCTTTTCCGACTTCACTCTCTGTGCCGAAGCACGGGAAGCCCCTTCATTTGAACGTCGTTTGCAACTAGCACCAAGACTATACGGTGCAAACGTGGGGACACGCCCCTCGTCTTCCATAACCAACGAGTGGAAAATACGCCTGCAAGCATCCGCATCGTCCAAGGCTCGATGATGGTTCCCCATCTCAAGATCTAGGCATCGGCAAACCGTTGGAAGCTTATAGTCTGGGTATTCTGGATGCCACTGCTTGGCAAGCTCTTTAGTGCAGGCGTAATTCCACTCGGGCCTGTCAAGTTCATAGGCGTCGAATAGCTTCCACAGAACCGCCAAATCAAATGAAGCGTTGTGAGCAACCAGAGCGGCTCCGTCAAACAAGCTTTTCAATGAGCGTGACCATATTTCCGGAAATGTAGGAGCATCGGCAACATCAGCATGGGAAATGCCCGTTAGCCTCATGTTTATTTCCGAAAACGGCTCCTCAGGATCAACCAAATAGGAATCCTCTGCAAGGACGGCACCATTGCAGTCACATCGAATTAGTCCAATTGAGCTAATTCGATCATTGTGTCCATTTGGAGTTTCAACATCCAAAAACAGTACGTCTGCCGCCATGACAGTCTCCCTACTCCACAGGCACTTCGCCCGTTTCGATAATTTCCTCAAGTTGGTCTTCGTCCAGTACGGGCACACCAAGTGCTTGGGCCTTAGTGAGCTTTGAGCCCGCATTCGCCCCCGCAACTACATAGGAGGTTTTCTTCGAAACCGACCCCGTCACCTTAGCCCCCAGAAGTTTCAACACATCCCCAGCCTCGGAACGAGAACGTTTCTCGAGTGTACCGGTCAGAACAAAAGTCAATCCTGTTAGTGGTTGCTCTGAAGCGAGATTGGCGGAAATACCAGCTTTTTCAGACTTTGCCTGCATTGCGCCCATAAGGTCTTCCTCGAGAGAGAAACCGCATTCACGAAGTCGCTGAAGCACATCGAGATTTTCCGGAACAGAGAAGAACTCCTTTATGCTATTTGCGATTTCCGGTCCAACCCCTTCGATCTGGGCTATATCTTCCTCGTCAGCTATAACAAGTGCATCAATTGAAAGGTAACGCCGGGCTATAAGCTCGGCGACGCTCTTCCCCACCAAGCGAATCCCCAAAGCAAACAGAATCCTTGAGAGCGGCAACTGCCGAGATTTATTGAGCTCATCGACTATCTTTTCAGCCGTCTTCACACCCACCGGTATGGGCTCGCCCGCATTTTTAACGATTCGATCGGCTTTGTAAAGCCTTGGAGTACCGTCCTCGTTGAGCATCGGCTTTCCATGCTTATCGAGCATGGGGTCGCCCTTACGATGCCCCCCTTTTACCACGCGGCCCGTGTCCAGGCCTGCGATGTCATCGATCGTGAGCTGGTAGAAGTCCGCGACATCGTGGACCAGGCCGGCGGCGATCATCTTGTCGACGATCTCGTCGCCCAGGCCGTCGACGTCCATGCAGCCGCGGCTCACCCAGTGGAGCAGGCGCTCCTTGAGCTGCGCCGGGCAGTCGATGGACACGCAGCGGTAGGCCACCTCGCCGTCCTCGTGGACCACGGGGCTACCGCACACGGGGCAGACCTCGGGCATGTGCCAGTCGACCGAATCGGCCGGGCGCTTGTCGAGCACCGGACCCACGACCTCGGGGATAACGTCGCCCGCCTTGTGCACGATGATAGTGTCGCCCTCACGCACGTTTTTGCGGCGAATCTCGTCGATGTTGTGCAGCGTGGCGCGCGCGATGGTGGAGCCGGCAACCGTCACCGGGTCGAACTCGGCGACCGGCGTGAGCACACCGGTGCGGCCCACCTGAATGCGAATCTCGCGCAGGACGGTCTGCTTTTCCTCGGGCGGGAACTTAAAGGCAATGGCCCAGCGCGGCGCGCGGGCAGTAAAGCCCAGGTCGAGCTGCTGCTGGAAGCTGTCGACCTTTACGACCACGCCGTCGATGTCATAGTCCAAGTCACCGCGATGCTCGAGGGCCTGGGCGCAGAACTCGTGGACCTCGGCCGGCGTGGCGCAGCGTGCCACGTTGGGGTTGACGCTAAAACCGGCACTGCGCAGCCAATCGAGGAACTCGCGCTGGCTGTGGACGTGCAGCGGATCGGTATCGGCGATGGCATAGATAAAGGTGGCCAGGTCGCGGCGCGCCGTAACCTTAGGATCCTTCTGACGCAGGCTGCCAGCAGCGGCGTTGCGCGGGTTGGCGAAGGGGTCGCGGCCCTCGGCATCGGCCTCTTCATTCAGACGTACAAAGCTGCCTTTGGGCATATAGACCTCGCCGCGCACCTCAATCGTGCGCTCGCGGTCGGCGCCCATGTGGGCGAGCGCCGGCTCGGACAGGTGCATAGGCACGTCCTTGATGGTACGGACGTTGAGCGACACGTCCTCGCCCGTGGTGCCATCGCCACGCGTGGCCGCGCGCACAAAGGTGCCGTTTTGGTAGGTAAGCGCCACGCCCAGACCGTCAATCTTTAGCTCGCAGGTATAGGTGACGCTGCCGGCACCGAGCGCATCCTCGGTGCGCTGGAGCCATGCGTCGAGCTCGTCCAGGTCCATGGCATCGTCCATGGAATACATGCGCGCCATGTGCGTGACCGGCGTAAACTGCTCGCTCACGTAGCCGCCCACGCGCTGGGTATAGCTGTCGGGCGTCACCAAATCGGGGTAGGACGCCTCGATTTCCTGCAGCTCAACGAGCATTTTGTCAAAGGCGGCGTCCGTGATTTCGGGCGCGTCGAGCATGTAGTAGCGATAGGCGTGGTAATCGAGCTCGTGGCGCAGCTCGGCCGCACGCGCGGCGGCCTGGGCACGGGCATCGGCCGGTGCAGCGGCATCCGTGCTCGCGGGCGTTTCGGTATCGATGTCCACACCGTCACCAAACAGGCTCGATTGCTCCATAGCGGCACTCCTTCGCTCGATTTCAAACGGATACTAGGGTACCACCGGTCACCATAGCGCCGAATAGCCCTTTCGAACCGCACCGAATCGGCAGCCGACGGACCGGGGCGGATCGCGTGATCAAACCATACCCTTGCCATTTCTAAATGATCCGTTTTCCTCCGTCCCCAACGGGTCAATAAGAAAAGAGGGGCTGTCCCGCGTTGATGGGACAACCCCTCTGGCTTCGATATGTGCAATACGGCCCGTTAGAAACCCTGACCGTAGCCTTGACCCTGACCCTGCTGGCCCAACAGCTCCTCCAGGTACTGGCGCAACTGCTCGTCGGTGATCCCGCCGTTGCCGGCGTCGGTCGCGCTGTCGTCCTGTTGCTGGTTCTGCAGCTCCTCGTCGGAGCCCAGCTCGACGGTGACCTTTTTCTCGTCCTTGCCGCGCATGAGCGTAATCTCGACCTTCTCGCCCACCTCGTGGCTGCGCAGCGCGATGATCAGGCCATCGGCGCTCGTGATCTCGTCGTCGCCCAACTTGGTGATGACGTCACCCTCCTGAATGCCGGCCTTGGCGGCAGGACCATCCTCAACGACGCTCGCCACATACGCGCCGCTATCGGTGCTCAGCTTGTTGGTGCGGGCATTGAGCGCATTGACGCTCGAAAGCGTGGCGCCCAGGTACGGATGAACCGGCGTCTTGCCATCGATAATCTGATCGGCGATGTTCTTGGCATAGTTGACCGGAATGGCAAAACCAACGCCCGAGCTGGAGCCCGAGTAGCTCTCGATGAGCGAGTTGATACCCACAAGCTCGCCATTGTCGTTGACGAGCGCGCCGCCGGAGTTGCCCGGGTTGATGGCGGCATCGGTCTGGATCATGTTGGCATAGATGGTGTTACCGCTGGTAGAGCTCATGGCCGTGGAGCGATACAGCGCCGAGACGATACCGGTGGAGACAGACTGCTCGTTGCCAAACGGCGAGCCGATCGCCATGACCCACTCGCCCACGTTGAGCTTGGAGGAGTCACCGATCTCAATCGGCGTGAGCTTGGAAGCGTCAGCATCCTTGAGCTTAATGACGGCGAGGTCGCTCGAGGCATCGTTGCCCACGAACTCGGCCTCATAGGTGGTGCCGTCGTCCATGGTCACCACGTACTGGTCATAGCCATCGACCACATGGTTGTTGGTGAGGACATGGCCCTCGGTATCGAGCACAACGCCCGAACCGACGCTGCCCGAACCATCCGACTCGTCAGCAGACTGCGAAAGCGAGCCATTCTGGCTGCCGCTCGAAGTGGCGGTGATGGAAACAACGGAGGGCAACGCCTTGGCAGAGACGGCCTCGGCCAGCGTGGTGTCCTCGGAGTCGATCGTGATCTTTTGCGTCGAAGAACCCGAAGCACCCGCCGTCACGGCATTCTTTCCGCCGCCAATATTGAGCGTGCCGCTCATAATGAGCGCAATGACTAGCAGGGCTCCGCAGGCACAGCCGGCGAGTGCCGTAATAAAGATCGGCAGCTTTTTGGTCTTGGTCTTGACCACCGTGTGCTTGTTCACGACCTGCTGGCTGCCCAGCGGCTTACCGGTCTGCGTGTCGTAGGCCTGCACGTAGGGAATGTTGCCGTCGGCAGGCGTCGACTCCACCTGCACGCGCGGCTGCTGCTGGGTCTCGCCAGCGTTGCCCGCATCCTGGGGACGCTGGGAATCGTTCTCGCTCATGGCTGCGATCCTTTCGTCAAATAACCAAAGGCCCGCCAAACATGTGGCGGGCCATCATTGTTCACGTTGAGTTGTACCCCAAGCTGGGCAGTCCCGAGCACTAGATGCCAAGATTTCAGCTTTGCTTAAGTATTGACATGCTTATAGGCCAATTCGTTCTATGCCGTCATGTCTATTCGATATAACAGTCGATAGCAAAGCTATATGTTGAATCGTTAATGAAGTCCGTTATCGTCGCGCCCATGCCTGATCCGCACGTCCACTTATCCTTCTCCGCATCGTATGGCGTTGGCCCCCACCCCGTTTCATATGATGCTTCGCTTTCTGCGAAGTAGTTCATCACATATTTATCTTTCTGCATGAGCGCATACCAAGCGTTTGCATACATCACAAGCGGATCGGTTTGGACTATCGAGTACTTTCCGGAACGAATCTCAATTTCTGTTTTATCGTTATAATAAGCGACTGTGAGCTCAATCTTGGCAAGCAGCGGCAACGTTTCATCTGATTCCCTCTGGATTGTTATGACATCACCGGCCATAGCGTCGGCAGACACAGTTTTGCTCTCTGGCGTGAAAATAGTCTCTCTGCTTCTTGTTCGCGTTTTTTCATTGCCATTTTCATCTCTGACCACCGTGTCGACTACGAGCGTCAATCGCTTCTGAGCGTCCGGCAACTCCACGGCTTCTGCCATCCCGGCTCGCATCAAAATAGGAGCCCCCGCCATCAGACCTAAGAACTGCTTTCTATCAATCATTCTTCATTCCCCTTGTCTACTTGATTTGACTTTCTCAGCTGAATGGGGATACAGAACAGTCCCGTCAAGTTCCTTATCTTCCACAAAAACTAGAATCCATTTATCACCTGCTTTCAACCCTGAGACATATCCGGAACTTGACTTACGGCGCATATCGATTCTCTTACGGCAACCACTTGGCATAAGCGCCTCAAATTGCCCGTTATGAACATCCGATAGAGCGCGCACCTCGACTGCAACAACCGTGTCGTTTTCTCCCCCATTAGTCGCCCTTAACAGAAAGAAGCTCGCTGCGGTGAGCAAAGCAAAGGAAAGCACCAATAGGAGCATTGCCCTTCGAATGAACTTGTCGCCGTTCACGAGTACAATCAACCCTTGCAATATGTGCCATCGTGAGACGTGTAAATTGATACGTCATATGGAAGAAACTGTAGCTGGTTTGTCCATCCATTCCAAACAACAAGCAGGTACTTCTTGGCATTCGAGTATGTGTTATGCATTGCCACGTAGCCCACAACTGCCATTGCGTGCCCGCTGCCATTTGACCGGAGCCTTCCAGAGAAAATACTCAGATTCCCCGAGTCGGTATTCACCCTAAAGGAATCCCATGACGGATACCAAACGAATGACGTCTCAAGCTCCTTGCCTCGTCTTGCACAAAACTCCTTTAAGGCCGGAGCGGGTTTGTCAGGAGAAGTCTTGCCTTGAGTAAAGTACAGACCAGTCGCTTGATCATATTTCTTTCCTTCTTCTTCCCATGTCCCCGACAGCCTCCAAAGCTCCGAGTATAAATCGGACAATTTAAGGCGGTTCAAAGTCACATAGTGACTGCTAACTGCAAACATTGCCGAAACAGCGCAAGCATAAGTCCCCGTTTCTTTGATAACTTCTGTTTGCGTTGGCGTTATTATTCCCGAAACCGTTTTGCTCGCATCAACAACATATCCCTGTTTATACAAATCCTTGGCAGATACAAAAACGTCATCGAAATGTTCCGGCGATCCGCTGCGATTGCCTCCCGAGGACAATTTATTTGGTACTTTTTTTCCACTTGCGTCTAAAACAATGTTTTTATCTAAGTCGGCAACGCCAACAGTTAGCTCGTCAATCTTTAACGCAACGACGTTATCCGAGGATGCGAGGAGTGCAATTTCTTCGCTTGCACTCTCGATAGGTAAAAGAGCGTTCGGAGCCAAGCAGTATTCGCTGATCCACCAAGATCGCTCTGAATCAAATACGACGTAGCCATAGTTAACGTCATCCCGCTTCGCACGAACGATATACCCGATTGATTCCCCATCGGAATTCACCATTTTTACTGGGTCACAAGCGGTCACCGGCTCATCCGATACATCATCAAAGAAAGCTTGCGCTTGCTCCACAGCTATTTGCGGTGTGACACGGACTAAGTCGTCGTCTCCAAAAAGCAACCTTGGAGACATCAGGGCGGCAAGCAACACTATGAATCCGACAATCACCTTTCTCGAATAACGCATTTCTTCCTCCATCCGTGTAGTAGGGAGATACGGTAACTAGATGATATTTGCTAGATAGTGTTATACGTTTGATATTGTTTTTACTGACACACTTTTAATCGGTGAAAGGTCTTCTTTTCGCCCTAAATGAGAAAAGGGTACTGGAGAAATCTCCGGTACCCTCACATTCCTCTATTTACTTGCTAATCCTTAAACAGATAGCCCACGCCGCGGACGGTGGTGATGTGTGCCGCGATCTGCGGGCCCACCTTGGAGCGGATGCGTCGGATGTGCACGTCGACGGTACGCGTACCGCCGCAGTACTCAAAGCCCCACACGCGGTGCAGCAGTACCTCGCGGCTGTAGGCACGGTTGGGGTGCGTCGCCAAAAAGCTCAGCAGCGAGTACTCCATCAGCGTCAGGTCGATAGGCTCGTTATCGAGCGTCACCTGGTAGGTAGCCAGGTTGATCTCGAGGTTATCGATGTTGAGCACATCGTCGGCGGCGACGGTCTCCTCCTCGCCCATCAGGCGCTGCGCGCGAGCCTTAAGCTCGTTGGGCGTCGCCGTGGGGCATACAAAGTCGGCATGCGCGTGATTCGGCAGGCGCAGGGTGCCGAGCGCCTCGTCGTCGACGATCACCAGCATGGGGACGCCGCCGCGATCGTCAAGCCACTTGGCAATCTGATCGATGCGGTCGCTGCGGATGCCATCGGAATCGAGGATCAGCAGGTCAAAGTCGTGCGCCGCAGTCGGCGAATCGGGGGTGGCCAGACTCACCTCGACACCCAGGGTGGTCGTCAAGCTGCGGGCAAACTCGTGGAAGCGCGTCGTGCGCGCCATGAACAGGGCACTCTTTTCGGACATATCGGCCTCCAAGGAAATGAGCTCAATCGTACTGGAACAAGCCAACGCGATTAGGAGTTCGCCAGGTAGTGCTTGATCTCCCACTCGGTGATCGTAGACTCAAACTTATGCCACTCGTCGCGCTTCTTTTTGAGGAAGAAGCTGTGGATGTGCTCGCCGAGGGCATCCTTCATAAACTGCGAGTCCTCAAACACGTCGAGCGCCTCTTTGAGCGAACGCGGCAGCGGCGTGTAGCCGGCCTCGACCATCTGACGGTCGGTGAGCTTGAGCGTCTCGGCCGTGGCCTCGGGCGGGAGCTCCAGCTTGCGTTCGATGCCGTCGAGACCGGCCGCCAGCGTGACGGCGTTGACCAGGTACGGGTTGGCCATGGGGTCGGGGCTACGAAGCTCGATGCGCGTGGACAGCTGCTTGCCGGGCTTGTAGACCGGGATGCGGACCATGCTTGCGCGGTTGCGCAGGCCCCACGTGGCGTACTGCGGCACGGAGTCGCCACCCGTGGTGATGCGCTTGTACGAGTTGACCGTGGGGTTGGTGATGGCGCTGATCTCGCGGGCATGCGCCAGGATGCCGGCCATGTAGTGCTTGGCGACGTCGGAGAGGTGGTACTTCTCGTCGTCCTCGCCCCAAAAGACGTTGTTGCCGTCGTGGTCGAATAGCGACTGGCACAGGAACATAGCGCTGCCGTCCTCGCCCGCCAACGGCTTGGGCATAAAGGAGGCGTGGCAACCGCTCTCGTAGGCCTGCTGCTTAATGATGAGTTTGGCCGTGGTGATGGCGTCGGACATGCTCAGGGCCTCGGCGTGGCGCAGGCTCATGCCGTGCTGCGAGCGGCCGGCGGCGTGGAAGGTGTACTCCACGGGCACGGACATCTTCTCGAGTGTGAGGACCGTGTTGCGGCGCAGGTCGCGAGCGGCATCGCTCACCGAAAGATCGAAGTAGCCCACGTTGTCGAGCGGCTCGGGGGTGTGCTCGTCGGGGAAGTAGTAATACTCCAGCTCAGCGCCCACGTTGAGCAGATAGCCAGCTTTCTCGGCCTTGCGGAACATGCGGCGCAGGGCATCGCGCGGGTCGCCGGCAAATGGCTTGCGATCGGGAGTGCACACGTCGCAGAACACGCGGGCGACGCCGTTGTGGCTCGGGCGCCACGGCAAAATCTGGAAGGTCGAAGCATCGGGAAACGCCAGCATGTCGGCTTCCTCGGGCGTGGCAAAGCCCTCGATGGCGGAGCCGTCAAAGCCAATACCCTCCTCAAAAGCGACCTCGAGGTCCTCGGGGCTAATGGCAAAGTTCTTGAGGCGGCCGAGAATGTCAACAAACCACAGACGCACAAAGCGGATGTCACGCTGCTCTACGGAGCGGAGTACGTAATCGATGTTCTGCTGGTTCATGTCGCTCCCCTTTCTTTCGGGCGGGTTTCGACTGGTCTATATCGCAGATACTATCGCAGAAAAATGTTTCCGCAGGGTTAAAGCGTATCAAGCGCTCAAAAAACGTGTGCGAGCAGGCCGTTGCGAACGAGCGGCTAGCGCGAGGTCGAAGCGCGGTGTTCAATGTGACCAGGAACCTCGATGCGCTTGGGGGCGAGCTTTGCGGCATCGCCCACCGTAGTGGTAACGACGTCGATGCGCTCGGAGAGGCGCTCGACTACGCGCTCGGCAATGGTAAGGGTGTCCTGCGCGGCCGTGGTCACACCGCCAAAGAGCACATAGTTCCAGGGGTAATCGTCGAACGTCGCGATCTTAAGACCCGCCGGCAACGAGGGTCCCAGCTGCGCCAGCGCCTCGGTCAGACGCAGAAAGACCGGGCCGTTGACGGCAATGAGGCCGAGCTTTTTACCTGCATAGCCGCGGATGGTCTCGTCCAAGCGGCCGACGCCCGTGGCGCCACCATCGGCCAGGGTGACGACCTCGCCCGCAAGACCGCGGCGCGAAAGCTCGTCGGCAAAAGCCTCGGCGCGCTCGCGACGCACGGGGCTGTCATCGCTTGCCTCGGTGAGCAGGCACAGGCGCTCACAGCCCGCAGCGGCGAGCTCGTCTACCAAGCCGGCGACCAGCTCACGGTTGTTCGATGTCACCAGATCGATGCCACCGTCGGCAACGTCACGGTCGAGCAGCACAACAGGCAGACGCCCCGCGGCCGCGGCGATCGCCTCGTCATTGCCTCCGCAGGTGTTGACGACCAGGCCGTCCACGCCGGCATCGATAAGCCTGGTGAGCGACTCTGTCTCCTTGGCGGGGTCGTTGCCGCTAATGGCCGTCATGAGCGAGCAGCCGCGCGCGGCGGCACTGGCGGAAAGTCCTTCGAGCATGGCGCTCGAGAACGGGTTGGCGATGTCGGCCAAAATCACGCCGATGAGGTTGGTGCGTGAGTTGCGCAGATTGCGCGCGGCGGCACGCGGGCGATAGCCGGTGCGCTCGATAACCGCCGCGATGCGAGCACGGGTTTCCTCGGTCATTTGCCCGGGACGGTTATTGAGATAGCGCGAGACCGTGGCCGGGCTCACACCCGCCTCGACGGCAATGTCCTTGATTCTCATCTGCGCCATAGCGCACCCCGTTTCCCAATGTCGGCAGCCTGAGCCATTTTAGGCATTTTTAAAAATCTCGGTTGCAAAACGCTGTAGGTGAGCAGCGTCGTTTTTGCGTCTCGAGCAGATGCGATGATGGGCTAGTTATTCGAGTCTTTAGGCAGCTCGAAATAGTCGGGATGCAAGGCGATAACCGGTCCCTGCTCCTCGGGCATCAGATGCAAGTGCGTCTCGGCCAGATAGCTCGCCGCATCGGTATCGCCCCTCTTAATGGCCTCGAGAATCCGGCGATGCTGCCGACGAATCGGCTCCCAATCCAGGTCCTGCGACACCATACGCAACCAGTTGTATCGCTCAAAATGTGTGTTGACGCTCTTCATCCAATCCCACAACATGTGACGACCGGCAATCTCAAAACACGTCTCATGGAACAGGTTGTCCAGATCAAAAAAGCGACGCGTCTCGCTATGGTCGAGCGACTCGGACTCGGCAAGAATCTGCTCGAGCCGATGCTTTTGCTCGGGCGTGGCGGCCGAGCAGCATTTAATGAGTACGCTTCGCTCGAGTTTCTCGCGCAAGAAACAGGCGTTCTCGGCGCGCTCCATGCTGATCTTAGAGACGTAGGTGCCGCTTTTGGGACGCGTTTCCACCAGCTCCTGCTCACGCAGGCGCACAAAGGATTCGCGAATGGGCGTGCGCCCGATTCCCGTCTCCTTTTCCAGACCAATCGCCGAAAGGCGCGTGCCGGGTTTGAGCTCGGCATAGATGATCTTGGAGCGCAATGCGTTGTATGCCTGGTCTTGCAGGCTCTGATTATGCTGGTGTTGTTCCATAAAGCCCTCGGATGAAGCTCACGGTTTGTCGAATTTCACCACGTAATACTATCGCATCGACACGCCCCGGCTCCCAATCAGTCTTTTTGGGACGGGGCTCTTTTAGCTACCCTGGCCCGCAGATCGGCCCCCCTGTCACAAAAGTGGCCCATCTACTACGTTAACACGGATAGCCTCGGCCATACCGAAAACCGTGAAAACAAAACCGCAGGTAGACAGCTTGTCGATTTTCGAAAAAGCCGACTATGGTTGACCCCTGCGGCTTAAACGTAGTAGATAGGCCCTTTTCGTGGCGCAGCACTACTGCACCCCAAATTGGTACCTCGAGCCTGTTATAAGTTGCTGTGAAATACGGACGGTTGATAATCAAGGCGCGCTATACGGCTTGCTATATCTCACTATACTTTGCTGAACGTCGCTATACTTTGCTATAACTTGACAATAATCGGCCCGTTACCATCCGGGATATAACGGACCCCAAGCCAACGCTGGCTTGGGGTCCGTCTTGTACCATGGCTCTTTTTGACTATGAGCGCTCGTATTTCGTGGCCCGCCCGGTTCCCTGCCTTACGATTGCATTCCGTTCAAGCAGAGATTCGAGTGCCGCCAACGTCCGCATGCGGCTCAGCCCCGTCTGTTTTTCAATCTCGCTTCGCGACATAATTCGACCGCCCGACAAGGCTTTGAGAACCTGGACCTCTTCCTCGGACCCTTCAAGGGCATCGGTAACGGGCAATGTGACGGCCACCATGCCGCCGCGAACATCAAAAATTGGTTGATTGATCGAATCGCGATAGGCACGTCTAATGCGCGCGATTCCCGTACCAAATTTCTCGATGTAATCCAGCTTTAAGAAGGCCTCTGCAACGATGGGGTTTCTGAGCACGGATATCTGCCCATACAGGTATTGTTCCGTCGTCAAACCGGCGGGCAGCGATCCAGGAGAGGTCACAACGACGCGATCATCGTACAGGGCAATTTGAACGTTCGCTCGAACGTCCCACGTCCGATGCACCAAAGCATTTGCGACAGCTTCGCGAAACGCCTCGAGAGGAATCCGATCGGTTTGGACGCGCTCCATCCCTTCGATACGCTCATAACGGTAGTAGCGTGCAAACATAGCTACCGCCCTGTCCACCTGCTCAATTGCGGATACATTTGTCGCCGCTTCGCGATCCAAGATCACATCCTCGGTATCACCAAAACGGACGCAATCGATGCCCGGAAAATCATTCTTATCCGCCAAAATCGCCGCAGCGTTGGTATAGCCGTCCTTGCCGAGCAAGCGAAGCGTGCGCATAATATCCGACGTTAGTTCAGAAATGCCGAGATGTTCAACACACTTATGCTCGAGCGTGTGAAAACTCAAGTCCTGGCGAGCCGACGCGAGCGCGTCGAACGTTACGTTGCTGCCTTCGAGCGTCAGCCTGCCATACTCAAACCGGTCGACCTCCACTGTTGCCGAATCGTTTCGCCTGTAGGCCTTTCCCTTGCTTCGATAGGGTTTGTCCTGGCCCTCATAAACCGTAAGGATTACGGTCCCGTGTTTCTCATCGGGCTCGAGCGTGTAACGGGGAGCGGGGTCCAAGCTGTCATTAATCATGTTCTCGATGCGGAGACACTCTGCGACCGGATCCGCAAGGCCGACAACCACGCCCTCGTCATCAACGCCAAACTCAATCTTGCCCGTCCCGTAGTTTGCATAGGCGCTCACCGTTTTAAGAAACGTCGGCGTAACGCTTTCCTTGTATTCGACTGTAGGGCTCTCTCTAACAACCATATGCACAACCTCTTCGTTTCGTACTATTCACGACCGTATTATAAGACGAAAACCGTTTGCGTACTGATTTATGCAAGACGCAAACGATTTTCGTCTTGATTTGCGTACGGAATTAAGACGCATAATTTCGCTTTCGTATGGCTCAATATCGGACGCAGACTGTTTTCGCCTGTCAATACATCTGCAATCCAAACGAAACGAGCTCCGAGCTCGCATGAACTCGGGGCTCTTTGTGCCGCACATCTATGAGAGGAGCAATTCGATGCGTACGGGCGCTACTCCATGAAGCCGCCCTGGGATGGCGGCAACCTCGTCGAGGAGACCATCCGCACTCACCGTGGCGTGGCCGACGCCATCGCCGCGCGCAACCCCACCGTAGCGCACGAGGCGATGTATTTGCATCTGGTGTACAACCGCAACATGATTGCGGAAGTCGCACAGACAAAAGGCATTTAAGGCTCGACAATGATCTTTCTTTGATATAACGCAAGCGGCGGCCGTCCCAAAACGGGACGGCCGCCGTGTTTTGCTATCGACTGGCGCAATGGAATCAGGTTTACATGCATCAACTTGGTGCAAACCAACCTGTCCCCCACGCACCAAGGGGTTGACTAGAGCTCGCAGGCAATCTTGTAGCCGTCGCCGATGGCATCGCGGATGTTGCCGCACTTCTGGGCATCGCCCAGTACGTGGGCAGCAACGCCAGCAGCGGCAAGGTCGTCGGCCAGCTTGGTATTGGGACGATAGCCCATGGCAAGCACCAGCGTATCGGCATCGGCGATGGTGTGGACCTCGCCGTCCTTTTCGTAGCTGATGGTGTCCTCGGTGATCTCGGTCACCTTGGCCTCGGTCAGCACGTGGACGCCCTTGGAGAGCATGCGCGTGATGAGCACCGCGCGGCCGGCACCGCCCTCGTTGGCAGCAAGCGTCTTGGTCATCTCGATGACGGTGACATCGCGATTGGCCGGCGACAGGTCGTTGACCAACGGGGCCAGGTAATCGGCCGTCTCGCAGCCAACGGTGCCGCCGCCCACAATGACGATCTTCTTGCCCGGGAAAGCCTTGCCACCCAGCAGGTCGTCAGCCGTCATAACCTGCTTAAAGCCCTGCATGAAGGCCGGAGCGATGGGCTCGGCGCCATAAGCTAGGACGACCTCGTAGCCGGCGTAGTCACGCTGAATGTCCTCGGCAGTAAGCTCGGTGCCAAATACGCACTTCACGCCGGCCTCGGCCAGGCGACGATACTGATACTTGATCACGCGGGTGAGTTCCTGCTTTGCCGGCGGAACGGCTGCGATACGCATCTCGCCGCCCGGCTCGTCCTGCTTATCCACGAGCACCACGTTGTGACCGCGCTTGGCGGCAATGAACGCCGCCTCCATGCCCGCGGGACCGGCGCCCACAACCAGTACGTTCTTGGCCTCGGCGGCAGGCTCGTAGCCGGCCTCGTCGCGCTCCACGTCCGGGTTGACGGTGCAGGAGATGCGCTTGCCAAACATGATGCCGTTCAAGCAGCGCAGGCAGCCAATGCAGGGACGGATGTCGTCGGCGTTGCCGGCAGCGGCCTTGTTGCAGAACTCGGCATCGCACAGATTGGCGCGGCCCATCATGCAGATGTCGGCAGCGCCGTCCTCGATCAGCTCCTCGGCAATCCAGGCCTCGTTGATGCGGCCGACCGTGGCGACGGGAATGTTGACGTGTTTTTTAATCTCACGCGAGCAGGCGGCGTGCGACGCCTGCTGGGTACCAGCGGCGGGAATCGCGGAGCCGCGCTTGATGGTGGTACCGCCCGACACGTGAATCATGTCGACGCCGGCCTTCTCCAGACGACGCGAGACGTAGATCATGTCGTTGAGGGTCAGGCCGCCATCGGTGTACTCATCGCCCGAGATGCGGACGTCGATGATAAAGTCCTTGCCGCAGCGCTCGCGAATCTCGGCGATGACCTCGAGCAAGAAGCGCATGCGGGCGTCGAGCGAGCCGCCGTACTCGTCGGTGCGCTTGTTGTAGAGCGGAGTCAAAAAGCCGCCGAGCATACCGTGGGCGTGCGCCGCATGGACCTCGACGCCATCGACGCCAGCCTTCTGCATACGCACGGCAGCGTCGCCAAACTGATGCGTGAGCTCGTGAATCTCGTCGACCGTGATGGGGCGCGGTGCCTCGCGGGCATAGGACGGTCCCACGAAGGACGGAGCGATCAGGCGCGGCGTGCCCGGAATGTTAAAGGCCATGTAGGCGGGGTGGAAGAGCTGCGGCATGATCTTGCAGCCGTACTCATGCACGGCGGCGGCGAGCTTTTCCCAGCCGGGGATAAACGTGTCGTCGTAGCAGCACATGTCGCCCGGCAGATAGGTATAGGTGGGCTCGACCGTCACGACCTCGGTGATGATGAGGCCCACGCCGCCCTTGGCACGGGCACGGTAATGATCGACCAAATCGTCGGTCACATAGCCATGATCGGCCAGGTTGGTGGACACCGGCGGCATAAAGACGCGGTTCTTGACCTCGGTCGTACCGACCTTGATCGGGCTAAAGAGCATCGGATAGGCGGAGGACTCCATACAGGGTTCCTTTCGTTTAAGCCGCTCGGCGGCAGTTGCTAACGTACTTATCGTATCAGCAACCGCCGTATCCGCGGCCAAACATACCCAAACGCCGGTCGGCTAATGAATACCGCGGCCCAAGTCTTCGGCGATTTTGTCTACGCCCTTAAGTGCAGCGCACGTCTTTTTGTTGGAGCAATGCCCCGTACAAACGCCACCCTGAGCGCAGTCGGCGCAGGTGCCCTTGCGGTAGATGCGCACGCATACCGCGACAAACGCAACGCCGATAACAGCCAGTACAACAATATCGATAGGTGCCATAGCAAGCCTCCTCTAGTTAACCATCACTTACTTTACCCCATTCTCCACCTACCAAAAAGGGACAGGTTTATTTTGGTCGGTTTTATCTGCGGAAACGCCATATCTCCCCCACCAAAAAGCCCGAGTGTCGCTGGGACACCCGGGCTCGTGGAAAGGGGTTAATCCTTATTCGGACTTAAGCGGAAACTGCGGCGGAAGCAGTGTTGGTCTCGTCCTCGTCGGTCCATGCATGCTTGGGCATGGGACGGAAGATCTGGAAGAGCATCGCAACCAGCAGCACGATGGCCACAATCGTCCAGATACCAAACTGTCCAAGAACAAGCAGGTTGTAGAACTGGTTGATGAACAGGCCGATCACCCAAGCGAAGATGCACTCGTAACCGATGGCAATCGCGAACCACTTGCCGGAATCCATCTGGTTGCGGATGGCACCCATGGCAGCAAAGCACGGAGCGCACAGCAGGTTGAACGCGCCGAAGGCGACGCAAGCGCCCATGGTGGGGAACATGCCGGCAAACGCGGTCCACAGGCTCGGGTCGGTCTCGCCCGCGTCGGCAACGGACAGCAGCGAGCCGGCGGTGGCGACGACGTTCTCCTTGGCGACAAGGCCCGAGACGGACAGCGCTGTTGCCTGCCAGGTGCTAAAGCCAAGCGGGGCGAAGATCCAGGAGATCAGGTTACCGAGCATGGCCAGCACGGAGTAGTCCATGAACTCCTCGGAGATGCCGTCCATCGCGGGCAGGTAGCCAAAGGAACCGTTGTAGCTACCAAAGTTGGACAGGAACCAAACCACGACAGTGGACGCGAAGATGACCGTACCGGCCTTCTTGATAAAGGCCCAGCAGCGCTCCCACACGTGCAGCGCCCAAGAGCGGATCGCCGGGAAGTGGTAGGCAGGAAGCTCCATAACAAACGGCGTCGGGCGGCCGGCGAAGAGCTTGGTCTTCTTGAGCATGAGGCCCGAAGCGATGACGGCAAAGACGCCCAGGAAGTAGAACAGCGGACTGATCCACGCGGCGGTGGTGGAAGAATCGCCGATGATGGAACCCATGAGCAGGGCGATGATCGGCAGCTTGGCACCACAGGGGATGAACGTGGTGGTCATAACCGTCATGCGGCGGTCCTTCTCGTTCTCGATGGTCTTGGTAGCCATGACTCCGGGAACGCCGCAGCCCGAGGTCACGAGCATGGGGATAAAGGACTTACCGGACAGGCCAAAGCGGCGGAACACGCGGTCCATGATGAAGGCGACGCGGGCCATGTAGCCGCAGTCCTCCAGGAAAGAGAGCATCACGAACAACAGGAACATCTGCGGGACAAAGCCCATGATGGCGCCGATGCCGGCCACGATACCGTCGCAGACAAGGGAGTCAACAAGACCGCCGTCCTCGGTGCCGCCCGCCACAAGGGCGTCATGCACCGCGGTGGTGATACCCGGGACATAGGGGCCGTACTGCGCCGGGTCGACCGAGTCGGCATCGTCGCCCGCAGCCTCGACGGCTGCATCGTAGGCATCGCGGCCCTGACCGAGCACATACCAACCGTCGGTGCCAAAGAGCTGGTCGTTGGTGAAGTCGGTCACCGTGCCGCCCAGGGTGGAAACGGCGATGTAGTACACGCAGAACATGATGACGACAAAGATCGGCAAGCCCAGGATACGGTTGGTAACCACACGGTCGATCTTCTCGGAGGTGCTCATCTTGGCCGGGGCCTTGGTGAGGCACTCATCGATGATGTGCGCGATGACGCCGTAGCGCTCACCGGTGATGATGGACTCGGCATCGTCGTCGCAGTCCTGCTCGCACTGGGCGACCAGCTCCTCCACGCGAGCGGCCTTCTCCTTGGTGAGGTTGATGAGCTTGCAGGCGTCTGCATCACGCTCGAACAGCTTGACGGCGTAATAGCGACGCTTGTTAGCGGGAACGCTCGCCGGCAGGTTGTTCTCGATGTGGTCCAGAACGTCCTCGATGGAGGAGTCGAACTTGTGCTCCGGCACCTCGCCCTTGGAAGCAGCGGACTTCTTAACCTGCTCGAACAGCTCCTTGATGCCCTTGTTCTTAAGGGCCGAGATCATCATGACCGGGCAGCCGAGCTTCTTGGAGAGCTTGTCCGTGTCGATCTTGTCGCCGTTCTTCTCGACCAAGTCGGCCATGTTGAGGGCAACAACCACGGGCAGGCCGGTCTCGATAACCTGAAGCGCCAGGTACAGGTTACGCTCGAGGTTGGTGGCATCGACAACTTGGACGACAACATCGGGCTCGCCGCTCATGAGGTAATCGCGCGAGCATTGCTCCTCGGGGCTGTAGGGGGAAAGCGAGTAGATGCCAGGGAGGTCCGTGATGGTAACGTTCTTGTCGCTTAGGAGCTTGGCTTCCTTTTTCTCAACCGTGACGCCGGGCCAGTTGCCAACGTAGCCGTTGGCGCCGGTGATCAGGTTGAAAAGCGTGGTCTTGCCGCAGTTGGGGTTACCCGCCAGCGCGACATGGATCTGAGAATCCGCCATTCAATCCTTCTTCCTTGTGTGCCTGCGCTGCTTTCTCCGCGCAGGCTGGATAATGTGCTTCAAAGATGCTGCATTAAGTTAGAAATACCTAACTTTATCTGCAGAAATATACGCCGCGAGCCCTTACTGGACCTCGACGACGGCCGCCTCCTCCTTGCGGATGGAAAGCTCGTAGCCGCGCACGTTGATCTCGACCGGATCACCGAGCGGTGCAACCTTCACGACCTTGAACGAAGTGCCCTTGATGAGCCCCAAGTCCATAAGGTGGCGGCGAAGCGCACCCTCACCGTGAAGCTTGACGATGGTAGAGCTCTCGCCCACCTTAACGTCACCCAACGTCTTCATCCTCTTGTCCCCCTTTCGGTTTTTATGAAATGCTGCTGACTAACCGACGGTCATGATGTGCATGGCAACCTTGGAATCGATGCCAAAGCGTGCGCCCAGCACCGTGACGATGATATTGGCACCACTCGAGCTCACCACGTGGATTTCGTTGCCCTCGACAAAGCCGAGGTCCTTGAGGTGGTGTTTCATGTCCTCATTGCCCTTTACACGAGACACGCGCACGGTTTCGCCCGCTTTTACCATCGAAAGCGGCATGGCCGGCATCTGCGGTCCGCAAGACATGAGTTGCTCCTAACGTCAGTTCGTCCTCAACATCGACGCGTAAAAAGTTAACCACGTCTATGTTCGCTATAGTAAACTAGCACGTGGTTAACTTTTTGGAAAGGGTCCCCATTCAGATTTCGAAAAAGTTTCCTATACGAAACAAAAAGGCGCGGCAAAGGACCATCCTTTACCGCGCCCTATCATGCTTAGAGCGAGAGATTTCTGATCGATGTGACACAGGAGGCCTCATCCACGCCCGAAACGCGGAACACGATGTCCTCGCCACATTCGCCACAGAGTGCCATGAGCCCTATAACGTCGCGGCCATCGACATGACGATTGCCAATCGAAACCGACACGTCACTACGATGCTTGGCGATAATGTCATAAAGCAGCGCAACCGGGCGGGCATGCAATCCCAACGGATCTTTAATCGTCTTCGTAAATTCGACCATGTCCCCTCCCACGACATCGCACATTCGGCCGGCAAACCCAGCCACGTGGTAGCTATTGTAGCGTTAGATGCTTGTCGAGAGCTCCTCTGAGCACCTCGTGGGCAAAAAGTGGCAAATATGAGTACTGCCACCAATTTAGTAGCAGCAAAATCGAGAGCAAATTGCTTACTTTAAGCGATTCGAAGAGGTTGAAAGCCGTCAAACGCCCTTTAAAGGGGGTTAGATAAATTGATTGTGAGCCCATTTTTACTCAGAACAGGCCGAAAAATATGACACCTCTTTTGCAGCAGTACTCATATTTGGCATTTTTTGCCCACAGAGTCCAAAATCCATGCCCCAAAACACAAAAGGAGGGGCCTCGTAAGGCCCCTCCCTAGGAAAGGGAATCGATTTATTCCACAGCCGTAGATTAATCCTAGCCGCTACTCCATCATATCGAGGACGGAAGGGCGAAGCTCGTTCTCGGCGGCCTCGGGATCGGTCTCGCGCAGGCGGTTGATGTAGCGGTTGTACCACATCACGGCAAGGCCCAGGAAGACAACCACGCCGCCAACGTTGTAGACCAGCGTCAGCCACAGCGGCTGATCGAGCGGAATGGTGCCGCAGATAAGCACGAAGCAGAAGACCACAAGCAGGAATGCGGCAACGACCAGGCCAAAGCTGCGCGAGCCCATGCGGAAGCCACGGGGAGCAGCATCGAAGTTCTTGCGCAGCATAAAGTAGGCAAGCAGAATCAGCAGCGGCGGGAGCAGAGCGGTGGCAGCCGTCATGTTGGTGACAATCATGAGCAGGTCGTCGAGGTTACCGGAGCCCAGGGCCGGGATGATCAGGATGGGGACGACGATGGCGAACTGCAGCCAAGCGGCGCGGGCAGGAATGCCATGCTCGTTGAGCTCGACGATCTTGCTACCAAAGACGCCCTTGGGGATCTCGGTGAAGAAGACCTTGATGGGAGCGGAGGTCCACATCATGAGGGAACCCAGCGTAGCGGCGAGAAGGATCAAGCCGATGACGCGCGTGGACACTTCCATAGGAATGCCAAAGTGGGCAAAGACAGCGCCGAACACGTCGAAGATGCCGGTGGAGATGGCAACGCTGCCCTCGGGGATGAACAGGTTAACCAGCAGCGAAGCGCCTGCATACAGAAGGCCGATGGTCAGGCCGGCGATAACGACGGTGCGCACGAAGGCCTTGACGCCACCCTTAAGGTCGTTAAGGAACACGCCGACAGACTCAGCGCCGCCAACGCCCTGGATGATCCAGGCAAGCGTACCGAAGAAGCCCCACGCAGTTGCGAAGTTGCTCATGTCGGGAGCCACGTTAGCGGGAGTAGGAGCCGTAGCGAACTCAACGCCGCCAAGGGCAGCAGCCAGGGACAGCAGGATGAACACGGCGGTCAGGCCGAGAGCCGCGGTCGAACCGAAGGAGGAAATGGAGCCGATCCACTTAGCGCCCTTGGTCGAAACCCACGTGGCGATAGCAAAGACGACGATCTCGATAATGGTGATCCACAGCTGCGAAAGCTCGGCGTTGGCACCAAAGAACACGTAGCTCGCGTAGATGATTACGTTGGGCAGGACGGACGCAAAGAAGAACAGGTAACGAACCAGTAGCTAAATGCCGTCAGGAACGCCCAGCGACCACCCATCGAGGTCTTAACCCATGCGTACACGCCCGACTCGGAGTCCTTGTTAAGGCCAACGAACTCGGCGGTAACCAGGGTATAGGGGACAAAGTACAAAAGCGTGGCGAAGAAGAACGACGGCGCGGCTGCTAAGCCGATGGCCGCGTTGTTGTTGATGATGTTCTTGATACCGAACACGGCGGCGACCGTCATGCCCAGCAGAGCGAACGAACCAATCGTTCCTCGTTTTTCAGAGCTCATAAGCCCTCCCAATCATCCGTTATATCTCATCTAAAACCGTCCGGGCTGCAAGCGCAATCGTGGACGGCGCACCTGCTAAGGGGAATGGGGAAAAGGGAGTCAACAAAGCCATCCCCCTTAACGGCGCGAAGCAAACGTCCAGGTGGACGAATACTACTTGTTGGGGAAGGAATAACCTTCGACCGTCACGTGCAGTACCACGACGCGGGGATCCGAAGCCTCGGCGATAACACGGTAAGCCTCGTCGATCTCGACGACGGCAACGCCGCCGGCGGGAATCGTCACGGTCTCCCCCGCCCCCTCAAAGCGCTCGCGATCATCGATATCGCTGTAGGCGCGGGTGCAGGTGAGGCCTGCCTTGGGGGCAACCTCGACAGTCAGGTCGCCGTCGAGCGGGGCGAGCACGGCATGGTAGCGACGGTGACCGACCAGATCGGCGGTTGCGGCCTCGCGGGCATAGACCCACCAGTACACCAACGAGTCGCCGATGGAGTACGCCACGTCGTGCTGCAGGTCGGCAACGCCATCGAGTGCCTGACCGGTACGCATCCACTTCTTGACGGACTTCATCTGAGCATCGAAGTCGGCACGCGAGTTAAAGACATGCATGGCTTATGCCTCCTTAATGGGTGCCAGCGCCTGAGCCAGATCGGCAGACGTCAGCGGTCGCAGGGACACCTCAAAGCTGAAGCTCTCAAAACGGGTGCGATAGGAATCGAGCACCTCGGAACCCCAAGAGTTCGAGCCAAGGCCGAGCAGTTGGTCGTTGATGTTGACCGTGACCGTATCGCCCTTGACAAGGTCGTAGACGTGCTTGGCGTTATCGATGACCTCGCAGCTATAGGGCCATGCCGAGAACGAGAACGGGTTGGAGGCAGCGTCAGCCGGACGAGTCACCAGTACGCCGTCACCGTGGCTGGAGCGCAGGGCAACCCAGCGGGTACCCTCGCGGTTGGCGCAGTCCTGAGGCATAACGTAGGGCGTGAACATGTCGTCGACCGTAGTGCGGTAATGGCCGACCGGGTTGGCGCGCAGCGAGTCCGGATAGTTCTCGCCCGGGCCGTGGCCATACCACTCGACGGCACGATCGCAACCGGGGACCTCGAAGGAGATGCCGATGCGCGGGATAATGTCCGAATAGTCGCCGTAAGGCTCGCCGGAAACCTTGAGGTCGACGCGACCGCTCGGAAGCACGGTGTAGACAAGCTCGACGCGCATGCCGAACGCGCGGACGGGAGGAGCGATACGCTGGCTCACGGTAACGACGACCGCATTGCCGTCCTGCTTCCAAGAAACCTTGCGGGTAGACGTCTGCATCACATCGATGAAGTTGTCCTTCCACAGGGAGTCATACTCCTGAGCGTGGTTGTCGACGAGCGGATGCCAAAAACCAACCTGGGGACCAGAGGCCATGACGTCGCGGCCGGATGCCTTCCACTCGCTCACGGTACCGTTTACCTTGCTGAAGGTCAGCTCGCCGTTGAGGGAGTGAATGCGAATCTCCTGCTCGGTCTCCTCGACCGTAAGCTCAGGACGAGTGGGAGCCGCAATGGCCGGCGCCGGATGGTTTGCGATGGCAAACTGGCTTGCGCCCAGTTGGAACATCGGCTCGCACCAGACGTGAGCGGCCATGGTGTAGGCGCGCACAGTCAGCAGGGTCTCGCCTACCGCGGCCTCGTGAATCACCAGCGGAAGCTTGACGGACTCACCGGAGGCAACCGCACCGGGCGTGAGCGTCTTGCGGCAGACCACGTCGCCGTCCACCAGGGTCTCCGCCGACAGGCAAACATCCTCGAGGGTGGTAAACCAACGCTTGTTGGTGACAGTCAGCTCGCCCGCCTCGGCATCGTAAGCCATGCGAACCGGGCAGATGACCTGACCATACTCAGTGAGGCCCGGGCTCGGCTGCTGCCAAGGGAACACCATGCCATCGATGCAGAAGTTGCTGTTGTTGGGGTAATCGCCGTTGTCGCCACCATACATATCGTAGGCAACACCGTCCTCGGTCACAGCAGCCAAACCGTGGTCGCACCATTCCCAGATAAACTGGCCTTGGATGCAATCCCAGCGATCGAAGACCTCCTGATACTCGGACAGGCCTCCGGGGCCGTTGCCCATGGAGTGACCGTACTCGCAGTTGATGCGCGGCTTGGGGAATGGATGCTCACCAAAGTCGTTCATCTGCGACACGCGGGAGTACATGGTGGAGATAACGTCGACGGTATCGGCGTTGCGATCCTCCTCGTAGTGGACCGGACGACCGTCGAGCTCGTGAGCCTTGGCGTACATCGCGCGGATGTTGCAGCCATAGCCGCTCTCGTTGCCCATCGACCACATAATGATGCAGGCGCGGTTGCGCTCCTGCATCACCAGGCGCTCGATGCGGTCGACGTAGGCCGGCTCCCATGCCGGGTCGTCGGTGACCAGGGCGATATTGCCGATATTCTCGAAGCCATGGCTCTCCATATCGGTCTCGGCGACCAGCATGATACCGTATTCGTCGCACAGCTCGTAAAAGCGCGGGTCGTTGGCGTAGTGGGACGTGCGCACCGCGTTGATGTTGTGCTGCTTCATGAGCTCCAGGTCGCGGCGCATGCGATCGAGGCCCACGGCGCGGCCCTTGTGATCGTCGTGATCGTGGCGGTTGACGCCATGCATCTTAAAGTAAGTGCCGTTGAGGTAGATATGATTGCCCTCGACCGTCACCTCGGCAAGACCCTGGCGATGTGGGACGTACTCGCTGACCTGGTCACCGTCGTAGACCTCAAACGTAAGGTCATAGAGGAAGGGGTCCTCGGGATTCCAGAAGTGGGCATCGGTCACGCTGCACTCGGCATGGCCGTCGACGCACTCGCCCGTAGCCACCACGTTCTCGCCATCGCTGAGCGTATACACAACGCGGGTAGCGCCCTCGGCCACCGTATCGAGCGTGATCAGAGCGGCATCGCCCTCGCGGTGCGTGCGGAACCTAAAGTCGACCAGGTGCGCGGCGGGACGCTGCATAAGGTACACATCGCGGAAGATGCCCGATGCCCACCACATGTCCTGGTCCTCGATATAGCTACCATCGCTGTACTGCAGAACCTTGACCGCAAACAGGTTGTCGCCCTCGACGAGCGCGTCGGTCACGTCGAACTCGGCAGACAGACGCGAACCCTTGGTCATGCCGATAAACTTGCCGTTGACGTACAGCTCGCCATAGCTCTCGATGCCGTCAAAGCGAATGATCTCGCGAGCGCCGGCAGGCACGGCGGGAAGGTTGACGATGCGCTGGTAGACGCCCGTGGGGTCGTCGGAGGGAACGAACGGCTGATCCACCGGGAACGGGAAGCCCTCGTCGGTGTAGGCAAGGTTGCCATAGCCGTCTACCTGCCACAGGTGCGGAACCTCCACGTGATCCCACTCGGGCTCGTACGTGGAGAGCTCCTCGTTGGAGACGGCCGCGGGGCCCTCAAAGAGACGGAACTGCCACGAGCCGGACAGCTGGACAAACCCGCGCGACAGCTCGCGGCTGTACGTAGCGGCGAGATCGGCGGTCTCGTAACCCATGAAGTACGCATGGGGTGCCAGGCGGTTCCTGTGGGTGAGCGCTTGGTTTTCCCAATCGTTAATGGCGTCCATGGTGATGCTCCTTCGTCATCGTAGTGATTCTTGTGCAACCGGTTGTCCTTATCTTACGGGCGATGCAAAAAACTGTGCAACCGGTTGTCCGCTGAACGGTCGATTTGGCCGGGTTAACGGTGCAACCGGTTGTACAACCGCGACACTTATGTCACCCTGAGTATCGAAACTCAGCGCAAAACAGCATTCCAGGCAGCAGACAACGGCCGCGCCCATCTATACCCCGCCCTTGTAAGCCATGTTCAACAACAGCTTGAATGTGAAATGCCACCAGTGGCCGGATACCATGAACGCTGTTCAGGCGCACTATAGTAAGCTGTATCCGCACCAGCCCGCATCAGTGACAACATCGACCGCATTTTCCAGGAGACGCCATGACCCAACCAGTTCGCACCGCACCTACGCTTGCCGAGGTTGCCGCAGCTGCCGGCGTGTCGCGCTCCACGGCATCGCGCGCTCTCAACGATTCGCCCCGCATTAGCGAGGAAACCAAAAAGCGCGTCCGCGCGGCGGCCAAGAAAGTCAATTTTGTCCCCAACGCTCGTGGCCGAGCGCTCGCTGTCGGGCGCACGGAAATCATCGCCGTACTCGTGACCGAGCCCCTGAGTGAACTCTTCAGCGACCCCACCTATAGCGAGTTTTTGAGCGGCATTACCGAGGAACTGTCGGAGTCGTCCTATCTGCCCGTTATCTTGCAGGCGTCTTCTACGCATGAGCGCAACCGTGCACGCGAGCACTTTGAGCGCTGCTCGTTCGACGCCGTGATCGACGTCTCCCCCTACAAGGGCAGCGAGCTGCTCGAGGTGCTGCGCGAGCTGGGCGTACCCACCGTGTTGTGCGGCCAGCTCGAGGGCCACCCCTATCGCGATGTGTTCTCGACAGTCTACTCCGACGACGAAGAGGGCGGACGCTTTGCGGCACTCGCCATAAAGGATCGCGGGCGCAAAGATATCGTCGCCGTGTTGGGACCGCAAGACAACCCCGCTGTTGCCGACCGCCTGCGCGGCTACCGCGCCGTCTTGGGCGAAGACCTCCCAGACGCAAACGTTATCTATACCGGCTGGAACAACGGAGACGGCTATCAGGCCATGCACCAGATCCTCGCGCGCGAGATCGCTTTCGATGGCGTGCTCTGCGGATCGGACCGTATCGCGGCTGGCGTCATCACCGCACTCAACGAGGCAGGCCTATCCGTTCCGGCGGACGTTTCTGTCGTCGGCTTCGACGATCACGAGATTGCGACGCGCTGCGTCCCCGCACTCACGACCGTCCGCCAGCCCCTGCGCGAAGAAGGCCACATGGCCGCCAACATTGCGCTCGACATGATCAAGGGTGCCGAGCCCACCACCTCCGTGATGCACATGCAGCTGATCCAGAGAGACTCGCTATAAGAAATTGGGGCAGGCTTTCCGCCAGACAGTTGTTGCGGAAAGCCTGCCCCGTTTTGAGCGCTCATTCTGGGGCACAGTTTCCGTTAGACAGCTCAACCGGAAACTGTGCCCCATTATTTTGCCGAATTCTGGGGCACGCTTTCCGCGACGCCCGGTCATCCCAAGCCCTCTCAACCTCGGCGCATAAAAAACGAGGGAAGGCACGCGTCCTTCCCTCGTTACGGGCAATATGTAGCCGCTCGCCTACATCAGGCGCAGGCTGACGTCCTTGAGCTGGGCGCCGCTAACGGCACTCGGGGCGCCCGACATAAGGTCGGAGCCGCTGGCCGTCTTGGGGAACGCCATGACGTCGCGGATGGAGTCGGAACCGGTGAGCAGCATGCACACGCGGTCCAGGCCCAGAGCAAAACCGCCCATCGGGGGCGCACCAAACTTGAGGGCCTCCATGAGGAAACCGAACTGAGACTCGGCACGCTCCTCGGTAAAGCCCAGGAGCTTGAGCATGGACATCTGCATCTCGGCGTTGTGGATACGCATACCGCCGCCGCCGGCCTCAAAGCCATCCATGACAAAGTCGTAGGTGCACGAGCCGGCTGCCAGGGGATCGGCCTCGATCTTGGCGATGTCGGTCTCGGTCGGCAGAGTGAAGGGCTGGTGCTCGGCAGCGTAAGCCTTGCGGTCCTCATCCCAGTGGAACAGCGGGAAGTTGACGACCCACAGGAAGTCGTGACCCTCACGCTGAATCTCGAGGGCGTTGGCCATGTGCGAGCGCATGCCGCCCAGGATCTCGTCAGAGAGCAGGCGCGGACCGGCGGCGAACATCACAAGGTCGCCGGGCTCGACGTCCATGCGCTCGCGCAGAGCGGCCATCTCCTCGTCCGAGAAGAACTTGACGATGGGGCTGTTGATGGAGCCGTCCTCGCGGAAGGCGATCCAGGCCAGGCCCTTGGCGCCAAACGTGGAGGCCACGCCGGCGAGCTTATCGATCTTGGCACGTGCCCAGGCACCGGCGCCCTTGGCGTTGATGGCCTTGACGACAGAGCCCTCCTCGTTTGCGGCAGTCGCAAAGACCTTGAACTTGGAGTTGGCAAAGATGTCGGTCAGGTCGACCAGGTGCATGCCATAGCGGGTATCGGGCTTGTCGGAGCCATAGGTGTCCATGGCATCCCAGTAGTTCATGCGACGCAGCGGCGTGGGCATCTCGACACCCATGCGACCGAAGGCATCGGCAAGAACCTCTTCGAGCGCGCTCATGACATCGTTCTGGTCCACGAAGGACATCTCGATATCGACCTGGGTGAACTCGGGCTGACGGTCGGCACGCAGGTCCTCGTCGCGGAAGCACTTGGCAACCTGGTAGTAGCGCTCAACGCCACCGACCATGAGCAGCTGCTTCAGAAGCTGCGGGGACTGCGGCAGGGCGTAGAAGTTGCCCGGCTGGATGCGGCTGGGAACGATGAAGTCGCGGGCGCCCTCGGGCGTGGACTTGAACAGGGAGGGCGTCTCGACCTCCATGAACTCACGGTTGTGCAGTGCCTCGCGAATGGCAAAGGTAAAGTCGGAGCGCAGCTTGAGGTTGGCCATCATCTCGGGACGGCGGAGGTCCAGATAGCGATAGCGCAGGCGGGTGTCCTCGCTGGTCTCGATGCCGTCCTCGATCTGGAACGGCGGGGTGACGGACGTGTTGAGAACCTCGGCGTGGTCGGTCAGGACCTCGATCTCGCCGGTCGCGAGCTTGGTGTTGGTGGTCTCCTCGCCACGGGAGCGCACGACGCCGTGGATCTTGATGGGCCACTCGGGACGCATGGTCTCGGCGATCTTAAAGGCGTCGCCGTCGGAGTGCTCGGGGTCGAAGGTGAGCTGCGTGATGCCCTCGCGGTCGCGAAGATCGCAGAAGATAAGGCCGCCGTGGTCGCGGCGACGGCTCACCCAACCGGTGAGGGTGACCTCTTCGCCCACGTTCTCGCGGCGAAGCTCGCCGCAGGTACGGGTGTGCATGGAATGCTCGTCGATGGGACGGGTCTGGCTCATACCAGTGATCCTCCTTTATGGATCTGTGCCGCCCCGTGTCGTTCCGGGCGGCGTCGTACAGATTTGCCCAGCCTGCGTAAACCGCGCAGCCAGACATGGCGTTCTATCTTATCGCACCTGTGTCGATGTGCCGCGGAAAAGTAGCTCCTGCCCAAAGACTTGACGGAGACGAAACAATTGACGCGGCCTGACCGTCGCCCAGGCGCGCCGCGTGCGACAATGTGCCCCAATACAACTGCACTCGGAAAGGCCCGCCATGACTGCACGCCTCATCGTTATGGATATCGACTCCACGCTCATCAACCAGGAAGTCATCGACCTGTTGGGCGAGGAAGCCGGCGTAGGCGAGCAAGTGGCGAAGATCACTGAGCGCGCCATGCGCGGCGAGCTTGACTTTAAGCAGGCGCTCGAGGAGCGCGTGGGGCTGCTTGCCGGCTTGGATGAGAGCGTGTTCGAGCGCACCTTTGAGCGCGTGACGTTTACTCCCGGCGCGCTGGAGCTTGTGCGCTCGGCGCACAGCAAGGGCTGGAAGGTCGGCGTGGTGAGCGGCGGCTTCCACGAGGTCGCCGACAAGATCGTGGCCGCCGCGGGCATCGATTTTTGCCTGGCCAACCGTCTGGAAGTCGTGGACGGCAAGCTCACGGGTAAGCTGGCGGCAGACATTGTGACCAAGGAATCCAAGCTCATTCAGCTGCTGGATTGGGCGGTTGAGTGCGGTGTCGACATGGCCCACACCGTCGCGATCGGCGACGGCGCCAATGACATCCCCATGATTCAGGCCGCGGGCACGGGCATCGCGTTTTGCGCCAAGCCCAAGACGCGCGAAGCCGCCCCGTTTGCCATCGACGAACGCAACCTGACACTCGCCATGGATATCATCCTGCGCGACTAGTCGATCCTTCTAACAATAGAATCAGTCTGTCCTATAGTTTCCGAACAATTTTGTCTTAGTGTTCGGAAACATACCCTTTGAGTGCTAGACTTTGCGCCGTCGAAGGGAACATATATGGATAAGCGAGATCTAGAGCAGCTGCTGAGCGATGTTGCCGGCGGATCAGTCACCCCCGCCGACGCCCTTACGCGCATCCAGACGGCTCCGACTGCCGATTTGGGCTTTGCGCAGCTCGATCTTTCGCGCGGAGTGCGCCAGGGAGCCGGCGAGGTTGTCTACGGTGCCGGTAAAACCGCCGAGCAAATTGCCGCCATTATCGAGGCGCTGCGCGATGCCGGCCAGGAGCGCATCCTAGTCACACGCTTGGATGCCGAAAAAGCCGCGCGCACCGCTGAGTTCCTCGGCAACGACATCGACCTGGGATATGTCCCGGACGCCCAGCTCGCCCTGGTGGGTGGCAAGCCCTCCCCCACCGGCAACGGACACATCGTCGTCGCCTGCGCCGGTACGAGCGACCTGCCCGTCGCCGAAGAGGCGGCACTGACGGCCGAGTTCTACGGCAACGAGGTCGATCGCCTCTACGACGTGGGTGTCGCCGGCCTGCACCGCCTGCTCGCTCATGCTGAGGAACTTGCCCAGGCGCAGGTGGTCATCGCCATCGCCGGCATGGAAGGCGCCCTGGCGAGCGTTATCGGCGGTCTTGTGAGCTGTCCGGTCATCGCCGTCCCCACCAGTGTGGGCTATGGCGCGAGCTTTGGCGGCGTGGCCGCACTGCTCGCCATGCTCAACTCCTGCGCCAGCGGCGTTTCAGTCGTCAACATCGACAATGGCTTCGGCGCCGCCTACCAGGCAAGTCTTATCAATCATTTGAGCGCCGGCACGCCCTGCGCCCGTTAAGGAGCATTCTATGTCCAACCATCAGCACACGCTTATCATCGACGGCACCTCGGGCATCAGCGGCGACATGACCGTCGCAGCCCTGCTCGACCTGGGCGCCAGCGAGGAGCACCTGCGCGAACAGCTCGCCACGCTGCCGGTCGGCGGCTTTGAGATTGCCGTCACCCGCGTAAACAAGCATGGCATCGACGCCTGCGACTTTGACGTTCAGCTGGCAGAGGAGCTCGAGAACCACGACCACGACATGGCCTGGCTCTACGGCAACGAAGCAGCTGCCGAGCACACACACGAGCATGAGCATCACCATCATGCCCATGGTGAGCACGAGCACCGCCATGGGCACGCGCGTGACCACGACCACGACCACGACCACGAGGGTCACCATCACGCCCACCACCACCATCACCGTTCTTTGGCGGACGTCACCGCCATCATCGATGGCTCGCAGATGAGTGATGGCACCAAGCGTCGCGCGCTCGCCATCTTTACCGCGCTCGCCGCCGCCGAGGCCAAGGCCCACGGCAAAACGCCCGAGACCGTCATGTTCCACGAAGTAGGCGCCATCGATTCCATCGTTGACATCTGCTCTGTCGCCATCTGCCTCGATGACCTGGGCATCGAGGATATTGTCGTCGAGTCGCTCTCCGAGGGTCACGGCACCATCCACTGTGCCCACGGCCTTATGCCCATCCCGGTGCCCGCCGTCGTCAACCTATGCCAGGCAGGCAATATCGCCCTCACGCCCGCACCGGTCGCCGGCGAGCTCGTGACGCCCACGGGTGCCGCCATCGTCGCCGCACTGCGCACGTCCGAGCACCTGCCGGCCCGCTACCGCATCGAAGCCGTCGGCTACGGCGCCGGTAAGCGCCCCTACGAGGGCTGCTCCGGCACGCTCCGTTGCCTGCTTGTTCACGTGGACGCATAGCCATGGATGCCCGCAAAACCAAAAGCCGCGCCGCCATTGTCACGGCGTTTTCCGAGCTCCTTCGCGAGGAGGACTACGGCAAGATCACCGTCGGCGACATCATCGCGCGCGCCCATGTGGGTCGGGCCACGTTCTACGGCCTCTTTAAGAGCAAAGACGACCTACTGTCCAAGCTCGTAAGCGACATCTGCACCCACGCCCTCGACGACGATGGCACACCGCTCGACGACCCACTCGTGCAGGTCGAACATATCCTCAACAACCTCTGGGAGCGCCGCCAGGGCGTTCGAGCCCTCGTAGCCGGCGCCGGCTCACGCATCTTCGCCGACAGCCTCCGCAAGACCATCATGTCGCGCGCAGCTGAAACCGTCCCCGCCGACCCCGCAGGCCCCGCCGGAACCATGGACCGAAGCTTCCTACTACACCACATAGCCTCAAGCTTCGTAGGAATGGTCCAATGGTGGGCCTGGCACAATTTCCAAGCAGATAAAGCCGACGTAGCCAAAGACTACCTCTCAGCCATAAAACCCCTCTTCACCTAAATAAGAAGCTCATCCCAAAGCATCGCCCCAACCCAGGGTGTCACGCATCCAAAAGTGTCACCCGCACTTCGACGCCCCTACCAGCAACAAGCCCCTCCCATCCAAATTCAGATATATATGCTGGGTTGCTTGTACGAACGCAACAAAGACCCCGCAGCCGCCCGCATGGGGTAACTTCCCAGCGCATTCCGCAGGACGCAAAAGGCTCGCCGCACGAAGTGCGCAGCGAGCCTTTTTGCATGTCCGAGGACGCGCTGGGAAGTTACCCCATGCGGGCGGCGGACAACTATGTAGCCTCAGACTAGAACATGCCCAAGAAACCGTGCACAAACAGCGCGGCCAGAGCGGCACCGATAAACGGAGCGATGCCAGGAACGAGCAGGCCGTACTTCCAGTTGTTGTCAGCCTTGTTCTTGATCGGCAGCACCTGATAGGCCATGCGAGGACCAAGGTCACGAGCCTGGTTCATGGCGAAGCCGGTGATGCCGCCCATGCCCATGCCAACAGCCCAAACGATCAGGCCGACGCAGATGGCGAGCATCAGAACGTTCTCGCCGGCGCGGCTAGCGGCAGCAAGGATGGCGCTAATGAACACGAAGGTGCAGATAGCCTCGCAGAAGAAGTTGCGAACATAGTTCGTGCCCTCGGTGGTGGGGTTGGTCGAGAAGATGTTGCGCTGGGCAATGGGGTCGACGACGCCCTCGGAAGCCTTGAACTCATCGGCATACATAAGCCAAGCGATTACGGCGCCCACAAAGCCGCCGAGCATATCGGCAATCATGAAGGGGATGCAGCTGCTCCACGGCACCAGGCCTACGATGCACTGGGCAAGCACCATAGCCGGGTTCATGCACACGGCGCCGCCAAAGACAAACAGGCAGACCGAGATGCCAAAAGACCAAGTGGTGATGGCAAACATGTGGCCGGAGCCCTGATACTTGGTGCCCTTAAGCACGGTATCGCAGTGCACGCCCACGCCAAAGATGATCATGAGGGCCGTTGCGCCGAATTCGCAGAGGAGTTTGGTAAGCATAAAACCTTATCTTTCTTGTCAGTTATAAACGATTCGTTTAGGCCGCGCGCTAGTGCTGAGCGACAACAACGCCCAGGCCATCGGGAATGACGGCCACCTTGGCATCGGCACCCTTCATCTCAAAGGCGAGCTTGAGCGCCTCCTCGAGGGTGTTGACCGGCGTCATGTGCATATCCTTAATCATCTGGTGATCGCACAGGTCGGTGACCATGATCACGGGGTGATGCGCCAGGATGCGGGCAAAGATCTGGCTCGTCCACTGGTCGGGCAGGGTCTCGTCCTTAGGATGGTCGATGCAGGCGCGCTCAAACTCTGCCGGATCGTTGTCGGCGATGTTGTGATAGAAGCCCTCGCCGCCGTGACCGTCGGCACAACCGGCGACGTCGATGATCACACCGCCCTCGGGAAGCGTGGCCTCGGCAGAGCACATGCCCTTCACGGCCTGGTAGATGTTCTGGTCGAGCGGGTAGCCGCCGTTGGTGGTGATGGCAATCTCGCACTCGACGGGCTCAACGCCGGCAAGGCTCTTCACGAACTCGCAGCCAGCCTCGTGTGCCTTATGGATGTCGCCGGCGAAGGAGCCAATGACCTCGTGTTTGCCGTTGAGCACCACATTGAGCACAAAGGCAAGGTGAGCCATCTCGGCAGCGGCAAACATGTCCTCGCTCACGTGATTGTGGCAAAGGTTGCCTGCACGCGAATGAGAATCGTTCACAAACTGGCCGTTGTGGTTGTACATGATGGTCTTGTAGCTGGCGATGCCAGGCAGGACGGACTTGCGGCTGCCGGAGAAACCAGCAAAGAAGTGCGGCTCAATAAAGCCCTCGGCAAGCAGCAGATCGCAATCGACGGCAATCTTATTGATGATGCACTCGCCACCAGAAGGCAGGGTGCCGATCTTTTTCATCATGCTGTCGTCAGTCGCGACGTGCATAACGATTTCCTCGTTGGCAACGATCTCCTCGCCGTACTTGTTGACGAGCTCCTCGTGCGTCGACGGACGATGCATACCTGTAGCAACCAGAATGCGAACGCGCGCTTCAGGCGCAGCAGAATGGATGTGATGCAGCAGAATAGGCATCGTCACACACGAAGGAACGGGACGCGTATGGTCGGAGCTAATGATGACGATATCCTTCTTGCCAGCACAGAGCTCCTCGAGCGAAGGCGAGCCGTAAGGGTTGGCAAGTGACTCCTCCACCAGCTCTTCCTGCGATTTCGTGGTCTTAAACTCGTTTTGATGACCTTCCATCACACCTGCAAAGTTCTTATCCTCGAGCTCCAGATGCAACGTCTTGTGGTCAAACGGCAGTTCACATTCAAACAATGACGAGCGCCCTCTTCCTTTCAACTGACACACTAGATAAACCGTTGGAAGGATACGCCGCTCACCGAAAAACGCCACCGTCCACCGAGTCGTTAACATAACGTTCATATTTGACCCACAACAAAACGGCCGCGATCCCAAACGGGACCGCGGCCGCTACAGTCGTAAGGCGAGAAGCGCGCCATTCTTCTCCTCAGCTTTAATCCCAGAAGACCGAGGACGAAGGGACCCGATGGGTCTCCCTCTGAATGCATTCCGCAGCACGAAGCCCCCTTATCCGCAGCTCCGAAGGAGCAGGATAAGGGGGCTTCAAGTGCGAGGACGCATTCAGAGGGAGACCCATCGGGTCCCGGTGAGAGCCACAGGGCTATCGATTACCCCGTGTTCTGCAAACCTGCCGAGACGCCGGTCACAGTCGAAAGAATCAGGCTCATGTACTCGGCCTTCTTCTCCTCGGCCATCTCATCCTGGTTCATACGCACCTCGCGAAGGGCGCGGACCTGGGCGATGGACAGGGCGTCAACGTAGGGGTTACGCACGCGAACGGCGCAGCCGAGCACGCGACGGCGCTGCAGCGGCCACTCGTCACCGACGATGGCAAGAACCCACTTACGCGTGAGCTGCATCTCGGTAAAGACCTTCTCGGACAGATCCTGGCGATCGCCCAGGTGCAGATACATCTTGGCGATGCGCTGGTCGGTCTTGGCGATCGACATCTCGATGTTGTCGATAAAGGTGCGGAAGAACGGCCACTCCTGGTAGGCAGCCTTGAGCTGGTCAAGGTCGCCCAGCTGCTCGCAGGCGGTGCCCAGGCCGTACCAAGCGGCCAGGTTAATGCGCGCCTGACTCCAGCTGAAGATCCACGGAATGGTACGCAGGTCGTCGAGCGACTTGGCGCCCAAGCCGCGCTTGGCGGGACGCGAGCCAATCGGCAGCAGACCGACCTCGGTCAGCGGCGTCACGGTCGAGAACCACGGTGTAAAGTCCTCGGTGTTCAGCAGGTCCAGATAGCGCTCGTGGCTTGCGGCGTTAAGCTTCTCGGCCATATCCCAGAACTTCTGCGTGGTCTCGGTGTTAGTCTTCTCGACACTCGGGGCCGACTGCAAAAGCGTTGCGGCGGCAACGGACTCAACATGGCGCTGAGCCAGCGTGCGGTTGCCGTAACGGGCAAAGATGACCTCGCCCTGCTCGGTGAGCTTAAAGAAGCAGTTGACCGAACCCTTGGGCTGCGCCAGCACGGCCTTGTTGGCCGGGCCGCCGCCACGGCCCACGGCACCGCCGCGACCGTGCATGAGCACCAGGTCGATATCGTTCTTCTCTGCCCACTTGGCGATGCGCTCCTGCGCGGAGTGCAGCGCAAGCATGGCCGTGGTAGGACCGGCATCCTTGGAGGAGTCGGAATAGCCCAGCATGACCTCCATGCGGCGGTTGGTCTGAGCAAGGCGCTTTTGCACCACAGGCAGCGTAAGCATCTGGTCGAGCACGTCGACGCAGCCCTCGAGGTCCTCGAGCTGCTCGAACAGCGGGATCACGTCGAGCTCGGGGACATCCTCCTCGTGTGCAAAGGACAGGTGGGCAAGCTCAAAGACGTCGGCCACATGCTGGGCGCTCTTGGTGAACGAGATGATGTAGCGGTGCGCCATCTTCTTGCCGTAGCGCTTTTGGATGGAGCCGATAGCGCGGAAGGTATCGATGACCTCGCGCGTCATGGGCTGCAGGTCGCCGTGGATACCGTTCTCGTGGATATCCTTGAGGGCGCGGGCGTGCACCACGGAGTGCTGACGGAACTCCATCTCGACCATATGGAAGCCGAAGGACTCGACCTGCCAGATAATGGTCTGGACCGGGCCGTAGGCAGCACGGACGGCACCGCAGGCGGCCAGGGAGCGCTGAACGACACGCAGGTCATCCAGGAACTCATCGGCGCTGTGGTACATGGTGTCGGTGATGCGACGCACGGTGGCGTTCAGACGGTCGGCCATGACGAGCATGACGGCGCGATGCGGCTCGTGCTCGGAGATCAGCTCGGCACGTGCGGTGTACTGGGTGCTCATCTCGACCTGATGGTTCCACAGGTTGATGAGCTCGGCAGACGGCTTGCTGTAGGTGGCCTCAAGCGTCAGGTTGCGGCCGATGCGGCGGCACTTGTCCTCGAGCTTGAGCACCATGTGCGTAAAGTACTTAGCAGCGACCTCGCGGCTCACCTTGGCGGTGACGTTGGGGTTGCCGTCACGGTCGGAGCCGATCCAGCTGCCGGGATGGAAGAATGCCGGGCACAGCGGCGGCACGGTACCGGCCTTATCACCCAGCACCCAGTCGTCAAAACGACGATAGATGACGGGGATAACGTCGAACAGCGTGTTATCGAAGATGTCGATGATGGTATCGGCTTCCTCGACCGGCGTGGGCTTCTTCAACGCGATGGGGCTCGTGCGTACCAGGGCGTCGATCTCCTGCAGCATATGGCGCTCGTTCTCCACCAGGTCGGAGCCGTCCAGACGCGGACGCTCCTCCAGCAGGTTGGAGATACGGCGAATCTTGCCCTCGACGGCCTTACGACGGGCCTCGGTGGGATGTGCGGTAAAGACAGGGTGGAACTCAAGCTTGCCGAGCAGCTCGTTGGCACCCTCGACACCCATCTCGTTTACCAACTGGTGATAGGCGACGGTGAGTTCGTTAGCGGGATCGACCTCGGTATCGGTCGATGCGCCGGCCTCGCGCTCGCGCAGCTGCGCCACACGGTAGTTCTCCTCCGACAGGTTTGCCAGATGGAAGAAGCTCGTAAAGGCGCGGACAATGACCTGTTGCTTATCGAGTGGCAGGCTGTCGATCAGATCGACGACTTCGCGAAACGCCACGGCGGTGGGCTCGTCGGCAGTGGGCACGCCCTGCTCGTCAACGGACTCGTCGGCAGCGCGGCTACCGGGGTTGCCAGCATTGGCCACAATCTCGGCTGTCAAAATCTTGTCGAACAGGTCCGCGATCTCGAGATCATACTCGCTAAGCACACGGCGCTCCAGGCGCAGGAACAGCGCCAGATTATCGCGCAGCTCCTCGGGGATCTCGATCTCGGCGAGACGCTCCCTGGACTCGGCATTCGAGCCGATTCGGTTAACGAGGCGGTTGACCACGGCAGCGACACGCGCCGCGGCTTCGGGTACAGACTGGTTGCTTAGGTTCTCAGCCACGTTTCCTCCCATTCCTCCTTCTATGCACGTAACATGCGGTATTTATTATAGGCACTCGGCAAAAACTTTCGACGCTGATTGCGCTTTACCACACAAAAGTATTTTCTGCATTGCAAGGGTTTTTGCTCTAAATGGTCGTATTTCTCGGTGGACGGCATACACAAACGGGGGCATTCCGCATAAAAGCGAAACACCCCCGTAACAATTACTCTCCATGAGAAGGGCACGTTAGCAGGCCCGCAGCTCAAAAAGATACGCTACAGGCGCTCGCAAACCGCCTCGACAACGTTGGCCAAATCGACCAGTACCTCGTCGTGGCTCTGCATGTCGCGCACCTTGACCTTGCCGGCGGCAAGCTCGTCGCCACCCAGGACTAGGATGAGCTTAGCGCCCACCTTGTCGGCCTGCTTAAACTGGGCCTTGAGCGAACGGCCCTGATAGTCGGCCTCGGTCACAATCCCTGCGGCGCGAAGCTGCTGCGTAATGGTAAAGACGTTCTGACGCAGCTCCTTGCCGGCGTTGGCGACGTAGACGCACGGGACCTCCTCGGCACCCAGGTCGCTGCCAAAGGCCTGCAGGGCCAGCAGGGCGCGCTCAAAACC
>CABSKX010000019.1 GCA_902478365.1 uncultured Collinsella sp.
GCCACAAGCCGTATCTCGCCACCCTGCCCGGACTCATCCTGGGCTGTCTCGTTTGCTGCGCGCTCTGGGGCTCCGCCTTCCCCTGCATCAAGATCGGCTACGGCCTCTTTGGCATTCCCGCGCACGGCAGCGCCTCGCAGCTGCTCTTCGCGGGTCTGCGCTTCACCCTTGCCGGCATGCTGGTCATTGTTGGCATGAGCGTGGCCCAGCGCCGACCGCTCGTTCCGCAAACGCGCGATATCAAGCCCATCTGCATCTTGTCGCTCTTCCAGACCATCGACCAGTACTTCTTTTTCTACCTTGGTCTCTCCCGTGCAAGCGCTATGTCGAGCTCCATCATCGAGGCCAGCGCCAACTTCTTGGCTATCCTCTTTGCCGCCCTGGCGTTTCGCACCGAAAAGCTCAACGCGGCCAAGGTACTCGGTTGCGCACTGGGCTTTGCCGGTGTCGCGCTCGTCAACCTTTCGGGCGCGGACGGCACCTTTGGCTTTGCGCTCGACGGCGAGGGCTTTATCCTGGCCTCCACCGTCGCGGGTGCCCTTTCGACCTGCCTGATCGGTATCTTCTCGCGCGAGCACGACGGCGTCTTGCTTGCCGGGTGGCAGTTCTTGGTCGGCGGCCTGGTCCTCACCGCCATCGGTTTGTTGATGGGTGGCGCGCTCTCCCCCACGGCGATTGCCCCCGCCATCGCGCTCATCATTTATATGGCACTCATTTCCGCCGTCGCCTACTCGCTGTGGTCGCGCCTGCTTGCCGTCAACCCCGTCAGCCGCGTCTCGGTCTTTGGGTTTATGAACCCCGTCTTTGGCGTGCTGCTGAGCGCGCTGCTGCTCGGTGAGGGCGCTGGCACGAGCCCCGTTACCGTCATCGTTGCCCTGCTGTTGGTCTGCGGCGGCATCATCATCGTCAACAGGCCCAAAAAAGCTTAACGAACTGCCCTTATTTAGCAGAGGGGATTCATGTACTTTAGCTTAATGGAGTACATCGGTGAGCTGAGGGCCGCCACGCACGCAAGCGTGCACCCCTTTTCCTAGCGTATCTGGACGCCGGCTTTCTTTTTCTCGGCCTTGACGCGGTAGAGCTCCGCATCGGCAGCGCGAAGTAAGTCTTGCCAGGTATCAACACTATCGCCGACCCGCGCGTAACCGATGGACATCCGCAATGCATACGGCACCTCGGCACGAGAGAGCTCGTCGTTAATCGCCGAACACAGGTCTATGATGTCCTGTTCCGCCGTCGCCTTTTGAAGCACCACGAACTCATCGCCACCATAGCGTGCGATAAAACCACCAGACGCCGAGCAGACCTCTTTGAGCGTAGCAGATATGACCTGGAGGGCATGATCGCCCTCAACATGTCCATACCGGTCGTTAATTTGCTTAAAGCCGTCGGCATCCATCATAAGCAGATACACATCATCGGCCTGGTCAGCACCCGAGAACAGCGACAGCATATAGGTCTCAAAACGGTTGCGATTGTTAAGGCCAGTCAACGGGTCGGTCGAGATCAGCTGCTCCTGACAAACAATGTAGAGCTGCAACATACTTAACATGATGCCGACACTAAGGCAGGGACCCGAATAAAAGACCTGAAAGACACCGGCCACCAAGGCCGGAATGGCGAAAAATGCCAAGGTTTGATAGATGGCCTTCTTTTGTAGGCTCTCGACCTTGCAAGATTGTATAAACGCATGCAGGGACGTATATATAACGTAGCAGTAGCTGACGATGGGCTGGATCATATAGACAAAACCGCGACGATACGCGCCCTGCGCATCGATATAGAACAGGGCATGCGTCCAGTAGCTAGTAAACGCCAGTACGACTACCAGCACCGCAGGCAGCGTTACAAACGCCATCCTATAGCGCGCGGTCAAAAGGCGAGAACCCTGCACCGTCTCGGAATAGATAAACCAAATGAGGCACGCGGCGGCAAAGAGCGAAAACGAAACCGCGTTGGAAATCCAGTTGGCAGCAATGCCCAGCGTGCCGCCCACACCGTCCGAAAGCGTCCAGATTATATCGAATAACATGTACGCGGCAGAGGTGTAGCCGAGCGTACTAAACAATAACTGCTGGGTACTCGAGAACAAGGAGTGGCGACTTCGCGCGGCAAGCCCGATAAGAACAATCATGCATAGCAGGAATATCTCAATCTTGAGTGCCTTAACCACTAGACGCCATCCCTTCAATATCCAAGTGGTCAGAATCGCCCGATTCGTGTCTGGGCAATAAACACCCCTACTCCGCAGGGGTAAGGGGAATAATAGCAGAGCGCCCGAACGTCACTGCAAGACAGCTTTCGTTCGGGCGCTCAAACGGCGCGAATTGCACGCCGGCTTGATTGACTCGCGTCGACGATTACTCGCCATCGATGTCGGTCGCGACGGCCTCCTCGATGGCCTCGACACCGGCAGGCGACAGATCCTCTTTGCCGTGGCAGAACTTCTTATCGACCCAGCCGGTCAGAATCGGAGCCATGATTGCCGTGATGATGACGGCAGTGGCGATCTGCGCATACGCGGTGGGCGCAAGCTCGGCATAGCGCGGGGCGACCTCGGCGAGAGCGACCGGCGTGGTCATGGCCGTGCCGGCAATGGTGGAGCATGCCACAGCCGCCTTACCGTTGCCGCCACACAAGCGCTCGAAGGCAAAGGTAATGGGACCGACGATAAAGAGCGTGATGAGGCCCAGCAGGATGCCCGAAATACCGCCGGTGATAAAGCTCGAAAGGCTCATGGACGCACCGAGCTGAAAGCCGATAACGGCGATCGCGGGATTGGCGCCGGGGACCAGCAGATTCTTGATAAACGGGAACAAGTTGCCCAGGACCATGCCGATAACAAGCGGCAGGATGGATCCGATGATGGTGCCGATGGGGATGTTGGCGAGACTCGAGACACCGAGGATGATCATGGTGACGGCGGGGCCGGCCGTAAAGAACAGGATACCGACGGCGCCCTGCTCGGACTCATCGCCAAACTCGCCCATGATGCCCGTATAGAGCGCCATGTTGCAAAACGTAATGCCGCCGATGATTGAGACCGAGCTCAGGCCCAGGAAGTTGTCGTTAAAGAAATATGCCACACCCAAGCCAAGGGCGGCCGCAACAACAAGCTTGGGGATCAGCACGACGATGCCGGTCTTGATAGCGCCCGGCGTGGACTTAAAGCTGATGCCGGCACCCACGAAGAGCAGGATTGCAGCGACGATGGTATTGGAGCCGCCACGGCAGGCAGCCGTAAAGAAGCCGCCGATCTCAAAGACCTGCGGACAGAAAGTGTTGAGCAAAAGGCCAACAATCATGGGATAGATCATGATGTCGCCCGGGATACGCGGTACCTTGAATTTCTTTTGCTCGTTGGCGGTCGCTTCCTGTGCCATGAAACCCCCATTTCCGCTGACGCAGAACAAAAGCCCACGTCACGCTTTGCTACAGTAAAGTTTGACCATGGTACCAGAAGAAGCAGACCAGCTCGATGAGAAATTCGATTCGTTGGGCCGGGACGCTAAACGCGCCCTTGCTTTTATACAAGGCTCAAAACGATATAGAACACGATGCCCGAGACGCAGCACCACAACATCGACTTTGTCTTGATTGCCACCGCCACGACACCGGCAGCCGCAATCCAGGGAATCAAGCCCTGCCACAAGCCGGCGTCGAAAGCGCCAGGGCTTATCAAATCGTTAGCGACCAGCGCCGCAAAGGCGGCGGGCGGAATATAACCCAAGGCCTCGGTAACGCGGGGCGACAGCGTTCTCCCGCGCAAGGCAAACGCCGGGGCAATGCGGAAAAACGCGATGGCCGCCCAAGACGACAGCCACAGGACCAAAAACTCATTAACGGGCATCGCGAGCACCCCTTCCTTCGGCGAAAGTATCGCGCGCAAGCGCCGCGGCAACACCGACGAGCACGCTTGCCGGCACGGCGATATTCGTCCACCCCAAGAACTTGCATATGGCGACAGACACCGCAGCCATAACGGCAGCCACGACATTGCCGCGCGACAGCCTCTGCGAAAAGAGCAGGCAGATAAAGAGCGAGGTGCAGACAAAACCCGCAATAGTGGTTGGAACATCGACAACGGAGCCGACGATGGCGCCCGTCGTACACGAAACGCCCCATGTCGCGATGAGGATCGCGTTGAGCACAAAGGACTCGTGCGGACCCCAATCCTCCCCTTCAACCAACTTGGCAAGCGAGATGCCGTATGCCTCCTCGGTAAGCGTCGCGGCAACGGCCAGCGCCTGACGCTTCGAGGCACCCCTCAGATGGGGCGCGATTGATGCCGAATAAAGTGCAAAGCGCAAGGAGATTGCGGCCACACTTGCGACAATCGATGCCGCAGGCACACCTGCCAGCCACAGGTTGCAGACCATAAACTGGCCGCTACCCGTCACAAACGTGCTGCTCAGAGCAAAAACCATCCAGGGCTCCATTCCCGTCTGCGCCATAATCATTCCGCACGGCGCGCCTATCGCAACATAGGTAAGTATCACCGGCCAGACGGTTTTAACGATTTTGAGCACCATAGCGTTCCTCGTCCCGACAAGATTTCCGAGCCGCATTCAACGACGCGGCAGAATCATCGCCCGGTGGCAACCGAGTTCACCTACAATTGCCACCGGATCGAAAGACACAGCTTTTTAGGAAGTCATTATGACAGCTATCGATCGGGGCCGGGCGACCGCGGCCTTCAAACGCTATACCGATGCTTACGATGCCGCCAATCCACGTATCGCGCTCAAAATCGAGCATACGTACCACGTTGCCGAGGCATGCGATGCCGTGGCGCGCGAGCAGGGCTGGTCGACAGAGGATATTGACCTGGCCTGGCTTTGCGGCCTGTTACACGATATGGGACGCTTTGAACAGTTGCGGCGCTGGAACACCTTTAAAGACGCCGAGAGTATGAGCCACGCAGCGTTGGGCGTCGGGGTCCTCTTTGGCGAGAACCCCGCCGATGCGCCCGCCGTAACGAGCATCCGCGACTTTATCGATGACCCGGCAGAAGATGAGCTCATCCGCGCGAGCATCGCCTATCACAGCGACTTTCGCCTGCCGGCACAACTCGACGAGCGTACACGGCGCTTCTGCGATATCGTGCGCGATGGCGACAAGATCGACATTATGCGCACCATCGCCGACAGCACCGTCGACACTATCCTCAAGGTGGACGAGGACGCATTTCTTGCCAGCCACTTCTCGGCACCGACGCTGGCTGCCTTTGACGAGCGCCGCTGCGTCGCACGCGATGAACGCGACGAGCCCGCAGACTACCTGGTGGGGCTCATCTGCTTTATGTTTGAGCTCGTCTATCCAGCGAGCCGCACGCTGGCGCGCGAGCAGGGCGATATCTACCGCCTGCTCGCCGCGCCCTTTGGCATTACGTGCCCCTTTACCGATCCCGCCACGCAAGCGACCTGGGAACGCCTAAAGGACGAGATGCGCTACTGGCTGGCGCGCGCCTAGCGCTCAAGCTGGGCCAGCAGCTCCTCGGCGACCTCGACGGCATCGCCGACAACCTTATACTGGGCAGCACCAAAGATGGGGGCATCCGGGTCCTCGTTGATGGCGATAATGCACTCCGCCCCACCGATGCCGGCAAGATGCTGGATGGCGCCCGAAACACCGATACTCACGAGAAGCTTGGGCGAAACCGATACGCCCGTCTGGCCAATCTGGTGGCGATACTCCAACCAGCCGGCCTCCACGACAGGTCGCGTGCAGCCAAGCTCGGCACCCAGAGCCTCGGCGAGCCTTCGCATCAGCGGCAGGTTTTTCTTGGAACCAATACCGCGACCCACCACGACCAGGCGCTCGGCATCGGCAATTGATGCCTGCTGCCCCCACTCCTCGGCGGGAATCGAGATCTCGACACGAGCCTTAGCATCATCCGCAAGCGATATCTGGGTGATCGTGCCGGAGCGGCCGTAGTCAAAGTCGGGCGCCTTAAAGATGCCGGGACGCACCGTTGCCATCTGAGGACGATGATTGGGGCAGACGATGGTGGCCATCAGGTTGCCGCCAAACGCCGGACGCGTTTGTTGCAGCAGCCCCGTCTCCGTATCCATCGAAAGTACGGTGCAGTCAGCCGTAAGGCCCGTCTGCAAACGCACGGCAACGCCGGGTGCCAATTCGCGGCCAAAGGCGGTCGCACCGTACAGAATGGCCTCGGGCTTGCGCTCTGCCACCAAATCGCAGATCAGCCGGGCGTAAACCTCCGCATCGTTCTGGCGCAGGCGCTCGTCGCGACAGACCAGGACCTCGTCTGCACCGGCGCAAACCAGATGCTCCAGGTCACCGAGAGAGCTCTCGGGGCTCATGCCGACCAATGCCACCAGACGGCAACCACGAGCATCGGCAAGCTCGCGGCCCTTGCCCATGAGCTCATAGGCAACGGGAGTCACCGTATCGTGCTCGTCGGTCTGCACGAATACCCAAATGTCTCGATATGCATCAAGGTCCACCGCGCCAGCGGCCTCGTCACGCTCAATCGAGATGGCGTTGACGGGGCAGGCGTCGACGCACCCACCGCATAGGATGCAGCCGTCGGTTACGCGGGCGCAACGGTTGGGCCGCTCGCCTTCCACTACAATGCCGCCCGAGGCACAGGCGCGAACGCAGCGATCGCAGCCGATACAGGCTTCGCTATCGATAATCAGTCCGCTCATCTATGCCATCCCCTCGATAATCTTGGCAAGTTTTGCCGCCTGCTCGGACGCCGTTCCGTCAACGGTCTCGCACGTTTGGTCGCGGTCGGGCACAAACGATCGCACGACCTGTGTCGGCGAGCCGGCAAGGCCGCAGCGCGCGGGGTCGGCGTTCACGTCGGCAGCGTTGACCACGCGCACGTCCGCCTCCTCGGCCGCACGAATACCGGCAATACTCGGCATGCGCAGTTGGCCAATCTCCTTGGCGGTCGTCATCGCGCACGGCATCTCAAGATAGACCGTCTCCTCGCCGGCATCGCAGCCGTGAACAAGCGCCAGTGAACCACAGGTCGTAAAGCCCGCGCTCTGCACGCAGCTCACGTCGGTCACACAGGGAATCTCAAAGGCACCGGCAAGCTCGGGACCAATCTGGGCCGTATCGCCGTCCACCGCCATCTTGCCGCAGATGAGCAGGTCGAAGTCCTCGTCGAGCGCCTCGATGCCGCACTTGAGGGCATAGGTGGTTGCCAGGGTATCGGCACCTGCAAAGGCGCGGTCGGTCAGCAGCAGTGCGTCATCGGCGCCTCGGGCGATGCAGTCGCGCAATAGCGATTCGGTCGCGGGGATGCCCATCGACACCACCGTTACGCGCACGTCCATGCCAAAGCCGATAAAGTCGTCCTTCAGTGCCAGCGCGCATTCCAAAGCGCTCGCGTCAAAGGGATTAATGACCGCCTGTTTGCCATCGCGCACAATCGTATTGGTCTTGGGGTCCATCTTGACCTCGGTGCTTCCCGGCACCGCCCTGACGCACACCACCATATGGAAATCGCTCATCTTCACGCGCCCCCTTTCTGGACGAGCTCATCCAAGAGCTTCTCCGAGAACAGGTTACCGCGACCCAGCTGCCCGGCAGGATCGAGCTGGAGCTTGAGCCGCGCCGACTCGACCATGGCCTCGTGACCGTACATCGTCTCCAAGAAGCCCGCCTTGATCTTGCCGACACCGTGTTCGGCGGAGACGGCGCCGCCCATAGCCGTGACCTCGGAAGCCCACTGGGCAAAGAGTTCTCCGCCGCGGCGGTGATCCTGCGCATCGCGCGGCAGAATATTCACATGCAGATGGTTGTTACCGATGTGCCCCCAGGCGGCAGATTCAAGCCCGCTTTCGGCCAACGTGCGGCGATAAAGGGCGATGACATCGGCCAAGTGTGCGTTGGGCACCGACATGTCCGAGCCCAGTTTGGTGATGGTGGGATCCGTGCGGCGACGCTCGTCGATGAGCATGTTGACGCTCTCGGGCACCGCATGGCGGAAGAATCGCTGGCACTCGCGATCGGCCTCGGTGCGCGCGACCCATGTCGCATCGTCGCTGCCGCCCGCAAGCTCTAGTACCCACCCCAAGTGATACAGCTCCTCTGTCGCTTGGGCCTCGTCATCGCAGTCGAGCTCCACGTAGACACAGACCTTGGCGTCTTTGTCGAGCGCCGGCAGCGAGGCGAACGCGGTCGACTGCTCACGCTGACGACGCAGGATATCCAGGGCGCCCGCATCAAAATATTCGATGGCAGCCGCGTGGGACAGGACGGGGCGCACAGAATCGGTGAAGGACACGGCCTTGTCTTCGCTGTCAAAGAAGCAGCTCACGCCCCAAACGACCGCAGGCGCCGCCTGCAGGGCAATCTCGAGCTCGGTGATAACGCCGAGTGTGCCACACGCACCGATAAACAGATCGATGGCATCCATATCGTCAGCAACGAAATAGCCCGAAGCATTTTTGGTCTTGGGCATGGTGTAGTCGGGAAGGTCGAGCTCGAGCGTGCGGCCCCGCACCGTAACGAGCGAAAGGCGGCGACCCCGTGCAAAAACCTCGCCACGGTGAAGCTCGAGCAGGCCGCCATCGGTCAGCGCGACATGAAGGCCCGCGACGTGAGGGCGCATGGGGCCGTAAGCGTAGCTACGGGCGCCGGAGGCGTTACATGCCGCCATGCCGCCCAGACAGGCAGATGCCTCGGTGGGATCGGTGGGAAAAAACTGCTCGGGGGCCTCTTGGAACTCCTCGTAGGCCTCAAGCGATGCCTGGTCCCAACCAGCGGTCGGCAGCACCTTCTTGCTCAGCTGCTTGCGCAGCTCCGAGAGCACAATGCCCGGCTCCACGCGCAGCAGAAATTGGCCTTGTTCATCGCGACGAAGGCCCAAGTAGCGATTCATGCGGGAAGTATTGAGAATGTGACCGCCATGAGGCACGGCGCCGGCGGCAAGACCGGTCCGGGCGCCCTGAACCGTCACCGGGACACGCTCGGCATGGAGCTTTTTCAAAATGGCGCACACCTCGTCCTCCGTTGTCGGAAACGAGATGCTCGAGGCCTCGCCCGATGTGCGAGACTCATCGCGGCCATACTCTTCGAACTCGTCGGTGAAGGGTTTGATGGTTGCCGACACGCGAACTCCCCCTTTAGCTAACTACAGTGTTTGCAGGGAGATGTTACCGCATCGTTTCGTCGACGTGTTCGAGACCGTCTCCATAATTGGCGATTTTTACGTTCGTGCAATTCGGCGAGCGGCAAGGTTTCCTCGGCAGACGATGCTTTTGACACATGTCGCCTTACCGCCAGCGACCACGCAATTGTCGCTCGAAAAAAGTTGAAGTAATTTTTACCATCTTTTACCTGCGGAGATGTCAATCCGTCAAGCATTTGGTCAGAAATTGGTCAAGTAGTGACTGATACGGTCGGCATCGACAGCCAAAACCAATGGAAGTTTTGGCCCCAGAAGCAGGGAGGTTCCCATGGCATATTACTGGCCCCAGTACGGCGTCGCCATCGAGGTCGACGACGATCCCTATCTCCTGCCTTTCGACGAAGAGGCGTTCCCCGATACGGCGGTCTACCACGTCACCACCGATGTTATCTGCGACCCCGAGTCGTTCTCGGCGCTCGCCCACCACATCGCGCGTATCCACAACATCGAGCTCCCTCACGACTTCGACGAGCTCATCTACTCGCGCCGCCTGATGCTTCACATGCTCTTTGGAGCGGACCCGTCCACGTTCGCACGTGTCTACACCACCAAGGACGCCGCATGAGTGCGAAGAAGCCGTCCCGCCTTGCAGGACTGGGGTGTCGCAAGAAACTCGTCGTTGTCTGCCTGGCTATCGTCTGCGCCCTCATCGCCGTAGGGCTATACGCCTGGCAGTCGCAGCCCGTGCCCGAAGCGGGCGCCTCGGTCACGACGGCAGAGGGTAAATCGCGCCAAGAAATCCAGGATGAGCTCGACGCCATCGTCCGCGACAACATGATGACGATCTCGGTCGCGCCGGTCGCACAGTTGCAGGAAGGCGGCAAGTTGCGCGTCAACGTGCAAAACGTCCAAGACAACAAGTTTCCCCAGCGCTTCCGCGTGATTCAAAACGACGAGACCATCTATGAGTCCGGTGTGGTCGAAGCCGGCAAGACGGTTGAGACCTGCCCCGCCGGCGATATCCAAGAAGGCGAGGCATATATCGAGATTCAGGCACTCGATGCCAAGACCTACGACACTCACGGCAATCCGACGCGCGTCAAAGTGCGGGTGGCCCAGGCAGAAGGCTAGTGGCCGACGCGCTCGCAGGGGCCACACCCTGTCCCCATTCGTCCAACCATCACGGAAACAGTCCGTGACGAGCAGAAAGGATTGATTATGAACACACCCATGAACCTGAGCGGAGCCAGGGCACTCGCCGTGGGCGCAGGGCTTACGCTCGCACTTGCGATGGGCGCCGCGCCAACGGCGGCCATGGCAGAGGTGCGCGTTGGAACCACCGATGTGACGGTGAAGGCCGACATTAGCAATGTTTCGTTTAAGGCGCCAACGGTCATCCCCTTTGCCGCCAAAGCCGACGGAACGCTTGTAGGACCCTCCGACAAGACGATTACCATCGACAACCTCTCGGCATATGGCATCCACGTCACCAACATGAAGGTCACGGCCAAGAACGACTGGACAATCGTTGCAGACGCAAAGACGGGCTCGGCCCAGAACTCCATCGATTTTAAGGTTGGCCCCGATAAGGCAGAAAAGGATGCCAGCTCGGCGACTCAGACTACGGGCCTCGATCTTTCCAAAGACGAAAGCTTCGACATGAAGTACAAGGGCATTGCCGACGGAACGGACAAAATCAAGCTCAATGTGAGTGGCCACGTCGCCCGCGTCACGCGTGACATCTACCACGCCACCGGTACGGGAGATCAAGTGGCAAGCATCACCTGGACGGTCGAGCCCGGTGCGCACGCCACGTCCTAAGGCGATTGCGCTGGCCGCCGTCGTCGGCATCTTGGCGTCCGCACCTGCCATGGCCTTTGCTCAACAAGAGCAAGCGCAGGCGGCCACAGAAGTGACCGTCGACCTTTCGGGCCTTGATCGCGGCAGCCGTAACGAGCCGCTCGCTCAGACGAGCGACACCCGGCAACTCATTGCGGTAGGCGTCGCCACGGTGGGAGCAGGACTGACGTGCCTTGGCCTGCACATCAAACGAAACCAATAGCCAAGCACGACCGGAGTACGCGGAATAGATAGGAGAACCATGGCACCCAAAAACCTTTTGCCCGTTGCCGCGCTCTGCAGCGCACTGGCGAGCGGTACGCCTCTCGCCGCCTGGGCGACGCCCGCCACGGCAAACTCCTTACCGCAAGCTCTGAACCCCGTGGCGAATTCGTCGGGTATCGTCGCCTGCCAACGTTTTTCGCTCGCACACGCCACGGTCCGAATCTCGGGATGCCTTCACCGCAATACGGTCGACTCGATAGTCGTGGATATCAAGCGACCGGACAAGGAGAACGGCCCCCAGGCAGGTTATGCCATCTGCACGTGGAAATCGGCTGCAGTCGACGCCGATGGCGACCCATGCGACCTAGAGCTGCGTATCGATATCGCCTCGGTCGATGACTCGGCGAACGGGGCGAAGGTCGTCTTCGACAGCGCGACCTATGAAGAAGAAGGAGGTGTATGCCTGGGCTGCGTTCCCTCGAATGTCGATGGCGCGCAGCCCATCATCTCCTTTACGGCATCGCTGCGACTGACCAAGGCGAACACCGAAGCCATCGCAACGGGAGATGTACCTTTGTTGTTCTACGCTGGCGATGCGGACGACCAAGAGGCTCAAAGCACCAGACAGAAAGGCTCGCTTAACCTCACGCGTGGATCAGAACCCGCCCCCATCAATATCGACACCCAGGAGCCGGGCGTGCAGCGCATTCTCGCCGATCCGGCGCTGCTCCAAATGACATGGCACGGAGTAGGGTCCGTCGGGATTGCTGCTCCTATATCGAGCGATAATGACAAATCCCCAAAGACGAGGTCGCAGACGCACCGGCACATGTTGACGATGCAGACGATGCATCATCAGAAGACAACGCTGCGGCTCCTCTCGAGAAGTCAGGCGGCACCGCCACCGAACTAGGCGATCCCCAACCGAAAGACGGCCTGGACTTTGCCGCTCCCCCAGATGTCGACGAAGGCAACTGTTGCATGATAGTCGCACTCGACCACACGGAAACCGTCGATGCCGCAAGCATTGAGCCAGTCGCTGCCAATGCGCCCCGCCGCAAAAATATCCTCATCGCATTCCCCAATACCGTCGAGCTCGTCTTTTTGCCTTCGGGTGAAGTCGTCGCGCCTACGGCACTTACAGCAGTGGGAGCAAGGAGCGCATCGAACGATATCCAAGCTATCTCGGCACTTGATGCCACAACGACCGCCAAGTTACACCTTTATTCCGTTGCAGCAGACGGAACGCGAACCGAAGAATTCGACGGAACCAAGCTTTTGGTTCCTCGTCGCATCGGTATCCAAGAAGACTTCCCCTATCAAATGGAACTTGAAGGGTTCGATCGCGCACGAGATGCCGACATCATTGCCGCAGCCATCGAATCCCCGCAGCACCTCATGACGCTGCGCTTCGACTTTAGCCCCGTCCTATCCTAGACCGCCAACCGCCGCTTGGCTCGGATACTGAGCACTCCCCTCCCCGTTCTGCTACGATTGCCGCGTTGGCATCAATTACAGGAGGGTTCATGCCGGGTTTAGGAACGATCATCAACGTCGCGCTTTTGATCGCGGGCGGTCTGCTGGGCCTCATGGGTGGGCGCTTCATTACGCCCCGCATCCAAGACACGCTCATGAAGGCGTCGGGGTTGTGCGTTCTGTTTATCGGCCTGGGCGGCACCATGCAAAAGATGCTCGTTATCGATGGAGAGACGTTGGCGACCACCGGCACCACCATGCTTATCGTCTCATTTGCCCTCGGTTCGCTCATCGGCGAGGCCATCAACCTGGAGGCCGCCATCGAGAACCTCGGCGAATGGCTCAAGCACAAAACCGGCAGCGAGGGTGACAACGAGTTCACCAACGCCTTTGTCTCGGCATCGCTCACCGTGTGTATCGGCGCCATGGCCATCGTAGGATCGATTCAGGACGGCCTGCTCGGCGACTGGTCCACGCTTGCCCTGAAGGGCGCGCTGGACTGCATCATCGTCTGCACCATGACGGCCTCGCTTGGCCGCGGCTGCATCTTCTCGGCCCTGCCCGTTGCCGTATTCCAGGGCACGATCACGCTTTTTGCCGGCGCACTCTCCCCCATCATGACCACCGCAGCCCTCGACAGCCTTTCGCTTGTGGGCTCCATGCTCATCTTCTGTGTTGGCGTTAACCTTATTCGACCTCAGACCTTCCGCACGGCCAATATGCTCCCCTCCGTCGTCGTGGCGGTCATCTACGCCCTCTTGTTCTAAATCTATCTACATAGCGGTATCTCGAACACCTGTTTGATGCTGTGTTATGATATGAGGTCACCGACACCATATAGGGAGAGGAGAGGGCGGTGGCCGACCAGGACGTCAAGATGCTCATCGAGCGCATTATGGCCGAGGCCCGGACCCATCAGTCCGCCCGATTCTCAAACGAAATCTATGCTGACGAGCCGATTCTCAAGACCGGTCGTCAGATGCAGAACTTCCTCCCCGACCAGTACCGCAAGATGCGCGAGATATCACGCTGGCAAGAGGATCCCAAAGGCGGCGCGGGACGTTGGCTATCGGAGGCGGAGCTCTTTTACCGCCAAGGCCTGCTGATGGCCGACTTCGAGGACGATTGCCCCTACAACGGCACCTTTAAGTCGTACTTTCCCACCTACAATGCCATGAGCGATCGACAGTTGCGCGGCTACTTTACCTGGCGTGCCCAAGTGCGCCGCGGCAATATCGAGGAGACATCGACCTCGTTTGCTTTTCTTTATCTTTACGAATTGATCTGCGGCATTGGCGTTGATGACCCGCTCGATGGCTTTAGCAAGATCAAGGCCTTTTGGGATGCCTATCGCGCCTTTGAACCCGGCATCGATCGGTTCGCACGCGTGTGGCTGCAGGACTACGCCGTATTCCACGGACTCGACCCCAAGCTACTTCTCGACTCTAAAACCGTCGCATTCGACAACGCCCTCATCGAGCTGCGCCGCGCAGCACGAGACCTTGTACCCGCGCCGGCGCCGTCGGACCTGCCGCCTGCGCGTCGCAAGACCTCCGAGCCCACGCTTCCCCTTCCGCCCGATGAGGCGCATGAGGAGCGGCTCATGGCTGCCATCGACGCACTCTCGACGTACAACCTGAATAACTCACGGCTCGACCGTTCCCACCATCGCGACCTGCGCCACGTGGCATGCGCCGTGTATGTCCGTATGGCGCGCTACTATGACACGCACCGAAAGACCGGCATCGTAGCGAGCTTGTTTGGGGAGGAGACGGCCATGCCCTACACCATGTTTGCCTCGGCCGTGTTCTTTGCGCCCGAGCGCCACGAGGACTGTGAATATCGCCTGGACCCCATTCACATCTACCGCTGCCAAAATGGCTTTTGGGAATGTATGCGCATCCACGGCAGCAGACAAAAAAGTAGCAAGCTCGGCGAGATGATGCGCGCTTGTGATCAGCGCCTGCGCTTGGCACTGGATCCCGGCCATCCCCTTAAGGAAGAGAAGGTTCCCAAATATCTGGCTAAGATTATCGACGACGAGATCACGGCATGGCTTTCATGGGATGCCGCGCATCAGCCCGTCAAGATCGATATCGACCTGAGCCAGCTGGGGCACATTCGGAGCGCCGCCGCACAAACGCGCGAGGCGCTTTTGATCGACGAGGAGCGCGAGGACGACGCGCTCGCAGAGGTCGATACGGTGGGCTCCGAGCAGCCGAAAGCCGAGCGCGCAGCAGGCGCGTTTGTCGAGCCGGTCACGGCGGCCGCAAGGCAGGACGAGGCCGACGAGCCAACCATTTCCACCGAACAGTTTGGTGTCGTGGCGCCGCTTCTCGTGCCGACACCCCCGCTCGCAGCGGCTGCGTCCACTGACGCCGCGACCGAACTCGCGCCTGCCGCAACCGCGTATCTGCGTGCATTGCTCGAGCAAAACGCAGCGCAAGCGACAGCGGCAGTGGCGCACTCGGGCCAGAGCGAGGACATGCTCGTCGATACCATCAACGAGGCGCTCTTTGACCTGGTGGGTGACACCGTAATTGAATTTGGCGCGGCAGGACCGCGCATTATCGAGGACTACGAAGCAGACGTGAGAGGATACTTAGACCATGAGTGATACCGCATCCGCAGCACCCCGCGTGCCCAAGCGCGTCGCCGCCGTCATTCTCAACTCGCTCAAGGGCGGCGTTGTCCCGCGCATCGGCCTTCCCTATATCACCGTGGGGCGAGAGGTCGAGATTCGCGCTCTGCTCACCGACCTGAGCCTCATCGCCGATGGCGGCGCAAGCTTCCGTTTCCTAGTCGGTCGCTACGGCGCCGGCAAGAGCTTTTTGCTCCAGACGATCCGCACGCACGCCATGGGCGAGGGATTCGTCGTGGCCGATGCCGACCTATCCCCTGAGCGCCGTCTGCAGGGCGGCCAGGGACAGGGCCTTGCCACCTACCGTGAGCTCATCCGCAACATATCGACCAAGACGCGCCCCGAGGGCGGTGCGCTCAACCTTATCCTGGATCGCTGGGTCGCCTCGTGTGCCGATGCCGACGAGTCTGCCGTCAATGCCCAACTGGCCCCACTCGAGGAAATGGTCCACGGCTTCGACTTCGCCCGCATGCTCCGCCGCTACCGCGCGGCCGTATCCGAGGGCGACGAAGAAGCTATGAGCCGCGTGACCAAATGGATTCGCGGCGAGTACCGCACCAAGAGTGAGGCACGCGCCGAGCTGGGCTCCTCGACCATCATCAGCGATGACGACTGGTACGACTACGTTAAGCTCATTGCGCGCTTTTTGGTCTGCAGCGGCTACAAGGGCATGCTGGTGCTCATCGACGAGCTCGTGAATCTGTATAAGATTCCCAACGCCATCACACGCCAATACAACTACGAGAAGATCCTGACCATGTACAACGACACGCTCCAGGGCAAGGCGCAGTATCTGGGCATGATCATGGGCGGCACGCCAACCTCCATCGAAGACCGCCGCCGTGGCGTGTTCTCCTACGAGGCCCTGCGAAGTCGACTCGCTCAGGGCCGCTTTGCACGCGAGGACCTTAAGGACATGCTCGCGCCCATCATCCGCCTGCAGCCACTCACCTACGAGGAGTTGCTGGTGCTCATCGAAAAGCTCATGCAGATTCATGCCGGCTACTTTGGCTGGACGCCCACGTTTACCGAGAACGACTTGGTGGACTTCCTCAAGATTGAGTTTGGCCGCGTGGGGGCCGACACACATCTGACGCCGCGTGAAGTCATTCGTGACTTTATCGAGCTGCTCGACATCCTATGCCAAAACCCCGACGCCAACGTGGCCGAGTTGCTGCAAAGCGTCGGCGGCGACGCGCTGGCGCCGGCAGCCGCAACAGACGACACCGGCACCGCGGACGACGACCGCAACTTTGCCGAATTCACCATCTAACCTGCCAAAAAGGGACAGGTTTTTTTGGTAGGTTTTATCTGGGCAAACGCCGATGTTGCAAGATATCGAACCGTTGCCCGTTGCGTTGATCAGCCCGTTGATGAGAGGAGGCCCCGTGAACGCCTTTGACCGCTACGCCCCGTTTATCCAAGACTTCATCTACTCCCACGATTGGGAGAGTCTGCGCTCCATCCAGGTTGCGGCGGCAGATGCCATCTTCAACACGCAAGACAATGTGCTCCTGACGGCATCCACGGCATCTGGCAAAACCGAGGCAGCCTTCTTTCCCATCCTGACCGAGTTTTGGGAGAACCCGCCCGCAAGCGTTGGCGCCCTCTATATTGGCCCCCTCAAGGCACTCATCAACGACCAGTTCGTTCGCCTCAACGATCTGTGCGAAGAGGCCGATATCCCCGTCTGGCACTGGCACGGCGATGTCTCGCAGTCGCACAAGGCAAAGCTCATCAAAAAGCCAAGCGGCATCCTACAGATTACGCCCGAATCACTCGAGGCACTCCTGATCCACAAGCACATGGCAATCCCGCGTATGTTCTGCGACCTGCGCTATGTGGTCATCGACGAGGTCCACTCGCTCATGCGCGGTGACCGCGGCGGGCAGACGCTCTGCCTTATCGAGCGTCTTTCGCGCATGGCGGGCGTGCGGCCCCGGCGCATTGGCCTTTCGGCCACCATCGGGGACCCGGAACGCACGGGCGCCTTCTTGTCGCAGGGGACGGGACGCGACTGCGTCATCCCCCGCTTTGAGGAGCCGCGCCGCGTGTGGCGTATCTCCATGGAGCACTTCTACAACTCGGGTCCCCAGGCGCAGCAGCGGGGATTCGAGAGCATGGGTCCTCAAGAGGCCGAAGTGCTTGCGTGCGAGCGCATTGAGGCGACACCACCCGCGGCACTGCCGTCCGGTGTCCAAGACGTGCGCCACAGCGGACAACTCACACAGGAGGAACGCCGCCAACGTCGCGAGCAGGCACGGGGCAAGGCCGCTTCCAAAGACCGTCGCACATCCTCAGCCCCCGAGGGCGAAGTCGACATCCCGCAGGCAACCGAACAGGCACTGCTCAACCCCACCGACACCGCACCCGACAACGCCGACCCCGGCATGGGCTACATCTTTGAACATACCCGCGGCCGCAAGTGCCTAGTCTTTGCCAACTCGCGCGAGGAGGCAGAGGCCGTGTGCTCCATGCTGCGCAGCTACTGTGAAAACCGGCATGAGCCAGACCGCTTCCTTATCCATCATGGCAACCTCTCGGCATCGCTACGCGAGACCGCCGAGGAGCTCATGCGCGACGAGGAACAGGCACAGACAACCGTCACCACCTCCACGCTGGAGCTCGGCATTGATATCGGTCGCCTGGAGCGCGCGTTCCAGATCGATGCACCGTTTACCGTCAGCTCCTTTTTGCAGCGCATGGGGCGCACGGGACGCCGCGATCTTCCGCCTGAGATGTGGTTTGTCATGCGCGAGGAAGAGCCCGAGCCGCGCACGATGATGCCTGAAACGATACCTTGGAAACTCCTCCAGGGCATCGCACTCGTACAACTCTATCGCGAAGAAAAGTGGGTCGAGCCGCCCGAACTCGATCGACTCCCCTACAGTCTGCTCTATCACCAGACCATGTCGACCCTCGCCAGCACCGGAGAACTCACGCCAGCAGAGCTTGCCCAGCGCGTGCTCACGCTCAGCTATTTCCATCGCATCTCGGCCGATGACTATCGCGTGCTGCTGCGTCACCTCATTGACATCGACCATATCCAGGTCACCGAGGGCGGCGGGCTCATCGTGGGTCTCGCGGGCGAGCGCATCATTAACAACTTTAAGTTTTACGCCGTGTTCCAGGAAAACGAGGAGTTCACCGTTCGCAGCGAGTCGGCCGAGTTGGGCACGATTGTCAATCCGCCCCCGCCCGGTGAGCGCATCGCCATCGCCGGACACTGCTGGATTGTCGAGGAAGTGGACTGGAAGCGTCATACCGTCTTTGCCACGCAGGTCAAGGGCCGTGTGCCGGCTTACTTTGGCGACTGCCCCGGCGATATCAACACGCATGTGCTCGAGCGCATGCGTAAAGCGCTCAACGAGCACGCGGCATATCCGTACCTCATGGGCAACGCACGGGCACGCCTTGCACAGGCTCGTCATACCGCCGAGATTTCGGGCGCGGGAACCAAGCCGCTTATCAACCTGGGCGGCGACACCTGGGTACTCTTCCCCTGGCTGGGCAGCTACGCCTTTCTGGCGCTCGAACGTATGCTCAAGATTAAATGCGCCACGGAGCTTGGCCTTCGCGGACTCGACCCATCACGCCCGTACTTTATGCAGTTTAAGATGAAGGCCGACGAGGAGACGTTCTTTGAGGTGCTCGCCGCCGAGGCCGAGAAGGACTTCGATCCCATCGAGCTCGTCTATCCCGGCGAGGTGCCTTACTTTGATCGTTACGATGAGTTCGTTCCCGAAGAGCTCGTGCGCAAAGGCTTCGCCGAAGGCGTGCTCGACATCGAGGGCATGAAGCAGCGCGTCCTCAGCTGGCGCGACCACGCCTAAGACCAGTCTTTTTTGGGACGGGGAGACTTACTTGTCGTGAAGGACGGTGCCGAGGAAGTCGGCGTCGAAGGGCACAGCTTCGGCAAAGGCGTAGTCGCCGTCGCTGGCGATGAGCAGGTAGTTCTCCTCGCCGCCGAACTCCGCATCGCCACATGGGACCACCCAGGCGTGGGCGAATACCTCGACTGCCGTGGCAGCGCAGTCGCGCAGGAACGTCACGTCGCTCCCCTCGTTTGCGCTCACGATATTGGCAATGTAGATGCCGCCGACATTTAGGCTGCCCCGCACCAAACGCAACGCCTCAACCGTCGCCAGCTCGCGTACGGGCTCGGCACCGCCAAAGCAATCGCTCACGACCACGTCGTAGCGACGATGGCCCACGCTCGTCACGCCCAGATACGAACGCGCCTCGGCGGTAATCACCCTCAGGCGATCGCCCGCCGCGCGCTCCAGCTCGTCTAGGTAGAACCAGCGGCGCGCCAGACGCGTAATCTCTCCGTCATACTCGATAACGTCCATGCGCAAGCCCTCGTGCGACATCAGCGCAAATTTGGGATAGGCAAACCCACCGCCGCCCAGCATAAGCATACGGTCGATGCCGTGGCCATAAGCGTCGCGCATCGCATCCTCGGACTCAAACACGTCGTCAAACGCACGATAGTACGCAAAGACGGGCTCCGCCCAACGATCGCCGACATAGCTCGCGCTTTGGTAGACGCCGCCCTGCGCGAGCACACGGACCTCGTCGCCGCTCTCATCGTGCACGCGTTTCACACGCGCCAACCCATTGCGGGTTCGCGCAACCTGCAGACAGGCAGCACGAACAGCGACGGCGGCCGCACCAAGCGCCGCGGCTCCCAGGGCAACGCCGGCAACGACGCCAGCAGAAACACTCGGCTTGTTCATCTAGAGCTCCTTTTGCAGATAGAGTCCATGATCGTAAAAACCCAAATGGCGATAGTACTCGCGCGTACCAATCGCGCTGATCACGTTGATGCGCGTATAACCCGCATCCCGGGCAATCTCGCACGCACGCTCTACGAGCAGACGCCCCAACCCATGGTGCTGGGCCGCCTGGCCTTGATACCCCACGCGCGCCGCCATGCCATAGACGTGCACCTCGCGAATCATCGCCTCGTCCGGCGTCGTCGGCAACTCGTCCGCATGCGTGGTGACAAAGGCGCGATCGGGAAGCGACAGGCGCAAAAAGCCCGCGATCTTGCCCTGCGGCGTCACCCACTGCAAAAAGCGCTCGCGCGTCACCGGCGTCTCGTACGCCACTTCCTCGTCAAGGGTCAACTCGTCCAGATCGGCACCCGCCGTGCTGATCTCGCGATAGCGAATCTCACGCACCATCGCACCATCACCCCGAGCAGCCAGGCGGTTCTCAACGAGCTGGCGCAGGTTGGGCTTCTTGTTGCCCACCATAATGTCGTCGGAACTAAAGTCGCGGATCATGCGACTAATGCGGCAGAACGCCGGCGTCACCACGATGTCGTCGGCCAGCACGTCGAGCAGCTCCTCCTCGGTATAGGGGCGCCACTCGCCACGCTCGTAGCAGCCCACCAGACGCGAGCCATCGATGAGCGCACACGGATAGACCTTGACCTCGTCGGGCATAAAGGCCCCCTCGGTCATAAAGCGCACGTAGTCGCGCTTGTCCCCCTCCGGCGTGGCGCCCAGCAGGTTGAGCATAAAGTGCGCGTGGATCTTAAAGCCAAACAGGCGCGCAAGCGAAAACGCCCGCTCGATCTGAGCCACCGAAATGCGACGCTCGTTGATATCGAGCAGGTGCTGGTCGAGACTCTGGATACCCATCTGAATCTTGGTGCAACCCAGGCAGCGAATGAGCGTGAGGGCCTGCGGCGTCACGGCATCGGGGCGCGTCTCGATAACGAGCCCCACCACGCGATGCTTCGCCGTCTCGTTGATGCGCTGCTGACGCTCAAGCTCCTCCATCGTTGCCGTTTGCCACTCGGCAACCTCGCCCCACGGCGTACCGGGGCCGTACAGACGACGCACCGCGCGGTTATAGCCGCCCACGGCAGCATCCACACGCTCCTGCTCGTCGGCAACACCGCTCGCAAGCTCGGCCTCGTCTGTCGCAATGCCGGCTGCCCGATAGCGCTCGCGGCGCTCTGTTACCACCGGCGGCAGGGCATCGGCGGGAGCGTCATCGAGCAGGCGCCCTGCCTCGGCACGGCTGATGCCCGGACGCGCCAACATGGGGTTGGCCGCTACGCCGGCGACGGCATCGTCATTGAGCGCGCGGAAGAGCTCCGACATAAACCATGCCTGATACCCTTGCGGATAGTCGCTCCAGGTGCCACCGAGCACGATGAGCTCTATCTTGTCGGTCGCATGCCCCATCTGCGAAAGCGCCGTCAAACGGGCACTCACCTGCAGATACGGATCGAAGCAATTTTGCTCCGCACGGGCACACGCCGGCTCAGCGTGCAGATAGCTCTTGGGCATGCGCAGGTCGTTGGGGCAAAACAGGCAATCGCCCGAGCACGGCCACGGCTTGGTGATGACAGTAATGGTCGCCACGCCCGAGGCCGTGCGACGAGGCTTCATACGCAGCACCTGCAGCAGTCGACGTTCCAGCTCGGCATCGACATTCCACCCAGCCCAACGAGCCGGCTCCTCACGTTTTACCCGCTGGTAGAACGGCAGCAGGCGGCGCTTGGCCAGGTCACGTTTGTCGGCACCCTCACGGCGCGCCTCGGCATGTATCAGTTTGACGAGCGCCTTGTCGTCCACGGTCTCGCCGCGACGCAGGGCATCGAGTATGTTCAAGATAATCTGTTCCATGCCCCCATTGTAAAGGCAAAGGCGCCGGAGCCGATCTCGGCTTCGGCGCCTTCATCAAAGAGCGCAGCTATGGTGTATAAGTCTTCGATAACCGCCCGTCACTCTGAATCAAACGACATGTCGCCCGAACCGACCTCAAAACGATACGTGGCAGACTTGTCACCGTTATCGAATTCAAGATTCAAAATGGTCTCGCCGTCGTAGCCAAGCGGAAGGAAATCGCTCTCGAAGTCGCCGCTGCCCAAGGTGAGGCTCGCCTTAAAGCCCGTCGAGTTCGGAACCGTCATCTCCACATCGCCCGAGCCCACACTCACGTCCATCGACTTCGCGGGGGCCTGGTAGAGCTCGAACGTTACATCGCCCGACCCGACCTCTGCACTAAGCGCATCAGTCACGCTGCCCGCAAACCCTACATCTCCCGCACCCAGGAAAAGGTCGAAACCATCACAGGTGACACCGGCAATCTGCAGATCACCCGAGCCCACGTGCGCGTTGATCCCCTTCAGATGTTCGGCAACACGGCGCGGCAGCTCAACCGTAACCGAGCGGTCAATTGCCTTACCGTCATCACTTCCAAACTGAGAAACCTTGAGCGTCGAGCCCTCGACGGATGCGATGTTCTGCGTCGCGGCCTTGGAGGCATCCATACCATTGGCAACGCGTCCCCGCTCGATAACGCGAGCCTTGTTGCCATCAACAACCTTGACGTCCACCGTAGCCGCATCGATATCGAAATCGAGGTAGCGAAACTCATCAGCATCAAAGGTCGTACACGAAAGCTGCTGAGGCCGAGCGGAATAGTTACCGCTATCGTTCATAAAATCGTCGTCATCAACCACATCGTCCATACCGGACAAGCCGGGTATAACATCGTCGAGATCCCACGGGCCATCAAAATGAATCAAAGTCCGCGAAACGCCAAAAACAAGCCCGATAATCAGTACAAACGCTCCGATGCCGACGCCCAGGCGCAGCTTGGATTCATGCGAAAGCTTCATCATTCGTCACCTTCTTTGGCACATGGCTCAGCGGTGGCCGCGGTAGCCACGTCAGCATCAGGTTCCGCAGAAGTATCCTTCCCCTGGGCCCTGACCGCCACCGGCGCCGGACCAACCTGAATATCTCCACGCGCCCAATCACCATCGAGCGCACGCGCCACCCAGTGATAGATGGGAATCGTAAAGAAGATCAGCGCGGCAAAGGGGCCGGCACCAAACGGGAACATCAGCAAAAAGAACAGTAGCCAGCACACGGCCCAATACGGGAACGACTGGAACGGGCCCTTCACCGGAGTCGAGCCAATCGCGGTGCCACTCGTCGCCTGCGCCGTAGCGGCATTGGCGGCCTGTGCACTCCAGCTTGCCGCCTGCGCCGCCTTGGCGGCGGCGTCACTCGCCTGTGTTGCCGCCTCGGTAGCTCGTGCCGCCGCCTCATGGGTGCGTGCGCGCTCTGCCGCCTCGGCCTCGCGCTGGCGGGCGCGGTCCTCGTTCTCAAACTCGATATCGTCCTCGATCTCATCGCTCGGATTGAGCAGCTCGTCCAGGCTCACGCCATAGAGCTTGGCGAGCGAGATCAGGTTCTCGGTATCGGGCGAGCTCTCCGCGCGCTCCCATTTACTGACCGCCTGGCGCGACAGCCCCAGCTTTCGCGCCAGCCCTTCTTGGCTAAAGCCCTTGCTGCGGCGAAGGTCGGCGAGCCGCTGCGCAGTTTCTACATTCATGGTTCCTCCTATGTGATGCCAGCCGTGCCGCCGGACCGTTTTTGTTCTTAAGGCGCCTTGCACAGTTAAAAATCTATCCGCCACCGCCAAAAGCATGCCACCTATTCTAGTGAGATTTTTGACAACCGGCGGTTGCGGGTGCATATGAGCTGCGGAAATGTGTCCAAACAAAGCAATGACCCGTAGCTTGGTTGTCCCTGTTGCGGCGTTAACGGTAGTATGGTCGTACTGTTTATTCCGCACCGCCAACGGAGGGAGTTCCGCGCCGTGAACCGCGATTTCGCCTCATCGCTCATCCAGCTCAACAACACGTTCTATCGCGAGCACTCCGCCTCCTTCTCCGATACGCGCCAGGCCCCGTGGCCCGGCTGGGTGCGCACCATGGATATCGCGCTCGGGCAGCTCGACGTCGCCACGATCGAGCATCCCGTCCGCGTCTTCGATCTCGCCTGCGGCAATATGCGATTCGAGAACTTTGCCGCCGGCGGCGCACTTGCCGCCAAGGGCGTCGACGGCGCAAACCCCTCGGCAGATGCCAGCTGTCCGTTTGAGTTCTATGGCGTCGACTCGTGCCAAGACCTGGCTATCGATGCACGCGGCCACGCCCTGCGCATTCCCAACCTGCACTTCCAGGAGCTCGATGTGCTCGACGCCCTTATGAAGCTCAACCCCGCCGAGACACCCGACGTGCTTTTCGACGCCCCGCTCGCCGACATCTCGGTCTGCTTTGGCTTTATGCACCACGTGCCGTCGTGCGAGTATCGCGTGCGCGTGCTCGACGCCCTGGTGCGTCAGACGCGCCCAGGTGGCATCATCGCCATCAGCTTTTGGGAGTTTATGAACGACGAGCGCATGGCGCGCAAGGCCGTTCGTGCCGAGGCCCGCGCCGAGCTCACCCCGCCGTTTGAGGGTTACGATTCGGCGCAGTTTGAAGCCGGCGACCACCTCATCGGCTGGCAAAACGACCGCCACGCCTACCGCTATTGCCATCACTTTGACGATCAGCAGATCACCGACCTGGTGCGCGGCGTCCGCACGTTCTACAAGAGCGGCGAGGTCCCCGTGCGCGAGCTTGAGCGTTTCCATGCTGACGGTCGCAGCGGCGAGCTCAACCGCTATGTGATTCTCAAGCGCCTGTAGGTATCGGCGACTCGCCGCCGAACCGCACCGCATCTTTCGGGCAAACTATGCCCACCCTTTTTCAACCCATTGACGGAACGCGCAGCTACGCGTTCCATATTTATGACCAAGGAGCCTCATGGGAGCCGTCCACGTTCGCACGCCTAAGAACTTTGTGCTCGAGGAGCGCCTGGAGCGCTACGCCGATGCGATTGAGACGAACCCCGAGGCTTATGCCGGAGATTGGCGCAAGGCCTGTGCGCCCGCAGACGGCAAGCCCTTCGAACACCTTCACCTGGATCTTGGCTGTGGCAAGGGAACGTACCTTGTAGAGCGCGCGGCCCACGAGCCAAACACGCTCTTTATCGGCATGGACCAGGAGCCCATCTGCATCGCCTATGCCGCGCAGAAAATCTGTGAGCAGGAACTGACCAACGCACTCGTCCTGCCCCGAGGCGCCGCATCGCTGCCGCAGCTGTTTGCCGCAGGCGAGCTCGATGCCATCACCATTAACTTTCCCACGCCGCAGCCCAAGGCCAAGTACGCAAAAAAACGACTCGTCCATGTCGACCATCTGATGCTCTACCGCCCGCTCCTTGCAGCCGGCGCCACCGTCACGCTGCGCACCGACAGCAAGCCATTGCGCGATTACGCCCTGGGACAGTTTGCCGCGGCCGGCTACGACACACTTTGGGTAAGCGACGACGTTCGCCGCGACCATCCCGAGCATCCCGAGACCGAATATGAATGCCGCACGCGCGAGATGGGTGCCGTCGTCTATGGCATTTGTGCCACATCCGGCGCGCAGCCCAGCGATGAACAGCTCACGACGGGCCGCATGCAGGAGCAAAGCCTTGCCTGCTACCTGCCCGAAAACCTCGATGAGCTCACCTATGTACCTCTGGGCATGGAAGAGGCCGTCGAGAACTTTAAAAACCGCGCCCGCAAAGGCAAGAAGCGCCTGCCGCAGGAGTCCTAGGGGCCTCTGATGGTCGCGGCGTCAGCAAACAAGCGCAAACAAGCGCAAACAAGCGCAAACAAGCGCAAAGAGGCGCCAGCAAACGGCCCTCAAACCTAAGTGAGTAGACTTTTTTGCAATAGCCAAGCACAACCCGCATAACGAAAACTAAAACCGCAGGTAGATCCCTTGCGCAAAAGCCATGTGCTCGCGATATCGCAAAAAGTCTACTCACTTAGCTGGCAACTGCACCAAACAGCTGGACAGAACGCCCATTTCCTGCATTTTCTCGCGCGCTGGCACCCCGCGCCGCCGCTACGCCATAATAGTTGGCGGACAAACGCGAGAGAAAGCAAACCACATGGCACAGACCACGACAGATACTTCCGCCAGCACCGTCTCCGGCGCCGGGGCCGCCAGCTCATTCTCGGGCGGCACGGGAACCGAAGCCGAGTTCGGCTCGCTCGGTGCGCTCTCCCCCACCTGGTGGGAGCCCGAGGATGGTAGCGAGCCCGAGCCATGGCTCACGCCCGATCAGGCCTTCGAACGTTTCTTTGAATGGACGAGCGACCGCGGCATTGAGCTGTGGGACCACCAAGAAGAGGCCCTCATGGATCTTGCCGCCGGCGATCACGTCATTTTGGGAACACCGACCGGATCGGGCAAGTCGCTTGTCGCGCTGGGCATGCTCTTTATGGGCATGGCGCAGGGCAAGCGCTGCTACTACACGGCTCCTATCAAGGCTCTGGTCAGCGAAAAGTTCTTCGACCTGGTACAGGTGCTCGGCCGCGATAACGTCGGTATGATCACCGGCGACACGCACATCAACACCAAGGCGCCCGTCATCTGCTGCACGGCAGAGATCCTTGCCAACGACGCACTGCGCGAGGGCGAAGATGCCGATGTTGGCTGCGTCGCCATGGACGAGTTCCACTACTTTGCCGACCCTGATCGCGGTTGGGCCTGGCAGGTGCCGCTGCTCACCCTGCCTCACACGCAATTCATGCTCATGAGCGCCACGCTCGGCGATGTCACTGCCATCGCCGCCTCACTCGAGGAACACACCGGCGCTACCTGCGACTTAGTCGTCGATGCCCCGCGCCCCGTGCCGCTGAGCTACGACTACGTGACGACCTCGCTCGAGGGCACCGTCGAGCTCGCCATGCGCCGTGGAGAGGCCCCGCTCTATATCGTGCACTTTAGCCAGGATGCCGCCCTTGCGACGGCACAGTCGCTCGCCAACTTTGGCATTGCCAGCAAGGAGCAGCGCGAGGCCATCAAGGAGGCGGCCAAGGGCACGAGCTTCTCGACGGCCTTCGGCAAGATTCTCAAGCGCTTGCTCGGCTGCGGCGTCGGCGTGCACCATGCTGGCATGTTGCCGCGCTATCGCCTACTGGTCGAGCGCCTGGCGCAGCAGGGCCTGTTGCCCGTCATTTGCGGCACCGACACACTCGGCGTCGGCATCAACGTACCCATCCATACTGTGGTGCTCACCGCGCTCACCAAGTTCGACGGCTACAAGATGCGTCGCCTGCGCGCCCGCGAGTTCCATCAGATCGCCGGTCGCGCCGGTCGCTCTGGCTTTGATACCGAGGGCATGGTAATTGCCGAGGCACCCGAGCACGAGATCGAGAACGCCAAGCTCATGGCCAAGGCGGGCGACGACCCCAAGAAGCTCCGCAAGATTAAAAAGAAAAAGGCCCCCGAGGGCTTTGTCACCTGGAACAAGCAGACCTTTGAGCGTCTGATCGAGACGCAGCCCGAAACGCTCAAGCCGCGCCTGCGTATCACGCACTCCATGGTGATTAGCGTGGTCGAGCAGGGCGGCGACGCTCGCGCCCGCGTGCACGACCTCATCGAGACAAGCCTGCAAACGCCCGAGGAAAAGGCAAAGCTCGAGGTTCGTGCCGACGAGATCTTCGCCACGCTCATCGACTCCGGCGTCGTCGTGCGCACCGAGGTGCCGCCCGCGCCCGACGCTCCGGCTGACGCCGCGCCGGACATCGACTACGCGCTGACGGTCGACCTGCCCGAGGACTTTGCGCTCGATCAGCCGCTCTCGCCGTTTTTGCTTGCCGCCCTGGAGCTGCTCGACCCCGAGAGTGAGACCTATACCATGGATCTGATCTCGATGGTCGAGGCTACGCTCGAGGACCCCAAGCAGGTGCTGCGTGCACAGGAGCGCGCCGCGCGCGACCGCGCGATGGCCGAAATGAAGGCTGACGGCGTCGAATATGAGGAACGCCTGGAGCGCATCCAGGATGTCACCTACGAAAAGCCGCTCGAGGATTTGCTCGATGCCGCTTTTGACAAGTACTGCCAGGAAGTACCCTGGGCCAACGACTATCAGCTCTCGCCCAAGAGCGTCCTGCGCGACATGCTGGAGAGCGCGAGCGACTTTAAGGGCTATATCCAAAAGCTCGGCATCGCCCGCTCCGAAGGCATTTTGCTACGCTACCTGGCAGAGGCCTACCGTTCTCTCGACCGTACCGTGCCCATCGAAAAGCGCGACGAGCGCCTGCGCGATATTATCTCGTGGCTCGGCTTTGTGGTGCGCTCGGTCGACTCGAGCCTGGTGGACGAGTGGGAGAACGCCGGCAACCCCGCTGCACTCGACGTCACACCGCCGCAGGGCATCGACGAGGTCGTTGCGGACCGTCGCGGCTGCACGCTGTTGGTGCGCAACGCGCTCTTCCGCCGCGTGACCCTTGCCGCCCGCGAGCACGCTCGCGATCTGGGCGAGCTCGACGATGACTGGGGCATGAGCGAGATCCGCTGGCAAAAAGCACTCGACGCTTACCATGAGCAGCACGAGGAAATCCTCACCGACGGAAATGCCCGCAGCGCCGCGATGTTTTCCATCGACGAGAGCGACGAGAAGACCGATCACGTGTGGCACGTGCACCAGATTTTTGCCGACGAGGATGGCGACCACGACTTTGGCATCATGGGCGATGTCGATCTGGACGCCACGCAGGACGGCGGCGAGGTCATCTTCAAAAACTACCGTGTCGGCTTTATCGAGGACCTGCTCGAAGACTAGCCGGGCGCAATGGAACGAAACGAAGCGGGGCCGCTGGCAACATCGCCAGCGGCCCCGCTTTTGCACTATATGCTATGCCTTACTCAGCATCCTCGACCTCATACGAATCCGCCTCGGCTGGCTCATCGTTTGTCTCTGGCGCAGCCCCGCGCGCCTCGTCAAACGCCGCCTTCATGGTCTTGTTGCCCCACGTGAGCTTACGGATGGTAAGATCGTCGGCTTTCTTGTTGGCCAGGCGCAGACTCTCGGTACTGCGACGCAGGTCGTCCTTGGTTTTCTCGAGCTGCTTAATGGCGGCATCGATCTCCTTGATCGCCGACTCGAACTGCTTGCTCGCCAGGTTGTAGTTGCGCGAGAAGCCGTCCTTGAACTTCTCCATCTTAGCTTCGAAGTTCGTGACGTCGATATTCTGCTGCTTGTACTCCGCCAGCTCCTGCTTATAGCGCAGCGAACCCATAGCGGCGTTGCGAAGAAGCGTAATCATGGGAATGAAGAATTGTGGGCGGATCACGTACATCTTCTCGTAGCGGTAGCTCACATCCACGATACCGGCGTTGTAAAGCTCGCTCTCGGGCTCGAGCAGCGTGCAGAGCACCGCGTACTCACAGCCTTTCTGGCGACGATCGTGATCGAGTTTCTTAAAGAAGTCCTCGTTTTTATGCTTGGTCGCGGTCTCGTCGTTCTCGTTTTTCATCTCGAACATAATTGAAATGACCTCGTTGCCACTCGCGTCGCTCTCGCGGAAGATAAAGTCGCCCTTGGTGCCCTCGGACGCATCGTTATCCTTCTCGAAGTACGCGTTAGGAAATGCCGTCATGCGCAGACGGTTAAACTCGGTCTCGCAGTGCTGCTCGAGCGACTCGCCCACCATCTTGGTGGACAGGCGGACCTTCATGTCCTTAAGGCGCTCGATCTCTTCATCCTTGTAGCGAATCAGCTCATCGCTCGCGCGCTTGGCCTGCGCAAGCTCAAGCTCGTGCGCCGCCTTGGCCTGCTCCTCGCGAGAATCGCGCACCGCCAGTTCGCTCGTGAGCTTCGCGCGCGCCTCATCACGCTCACGCTCTGCTGCGGCGACCGCCTCCGCTAGATTCATCTTCGCCGTCAGCTCCTGCTCGCGCAGCTGGGCGCGCAGGCCCTCTGTCTCCTGCTCGGACTGAGCCTTTGCGGCGGAGAACTTCTCCTGCACCTTCGCCTGATAGTCGACAAGCGTGCGCTCGGCCTCACTGCGAGCGGCATCAAGCTCACGCTGGGACTCGGCTGCTGCGGTGGCAAGCGCCATCTCTTGGGCCTTATCCGCAGCGGAGAGCTTTGCCTGCAGTTCGGCAATCTGAGCGTCGCGTGCGGACAGGTCGTTTTGAGCGGCGTTACGCACCGCGGCCTCGGCGAGCCTGGCTTCGTCGTCCTTGCGTCCCAGCTGAGCACGCAAATTGTCGATCTCGCGCTGGAGCTCAGCATTCTCCTTCTGAGCATCGGCACGGGCCTCAACCGCCGCACGCTGACTTGCGCTCTCGCGCTCTGCGGCAGCGCCCTCGAGCTTGGCGCGCAACTCGGCAAGCTCGGCATCGCGCTTGGCGACTTCTTGTGCCAGCTGCTGAGCCGCAGCGTTCTTCTGCTCAACGAGCTGAGCGTTGCGCTGAGACTCCGCCTCCTGCAAAGCGGCCGTCGAACGAGAGCGCTCAAGCTCCAACGCCTGCTCCCCCTCACGCTGAACGGCCTTCACGCGCTCATCCAGGTCGCGCGAAAACTCGGCATCGCGCACTTGCTTGACAATATCCGCATAGCCAGACGCATCGACCTTAAAGACTTCGCCACAATGCGGGCACTTGATCTCATTCATAGCAGCTCCTCGATGGACGCAAATTTCAACCGCCTACACTCTACCGCGCCGCACGGACAAAAAAGGCGCCGCCGCCATAATGGCAACGGCGCCAGAACCACCACAAAGGTGCCTGTCCCCCTTATGGTGGTTCTGGCGCCCTATAGCCCAAAGAAGCCGAGGATTTGATCACGGCTTACGGGCTTGTACTCGTTGGCGTCGAGGCCGACATCGTAGCGAAAGATAGGACGTTCGCGGTCGCGGTTGCGCACGTTGGTGCGGTCACCCCTGCTGTGGATATGCCCGTGCAGCATGATGGCACCACGCGCCTTGCCATTCCAGCTGAGCATGGGGTAGTGACTCATAACCAGACGATGGCCCTTGGCATAGCCGGGAGCAATCTCCAGGTAATCGCGCACGTCTTCCCAAATCTGCGGTACGTCGGAATCTTCCCAGTCGCCGTCATGGTTACCGCGGATGAGCGTCACATTCTTGCATTCGATACGCTCGCGCAGGCGCACCGCCTCCGCCAGGGGCAAACGATAGGTAAAGTCTCCCAAGATATAGAGACGGTCGTCCGCCGCCACGCACTCATTGACGGCATCGATGACCTTGCGGTTCATCTCCTCGACCGAATCAAACGGCCGATCCATGTCGTGCAAGATATTCGTATCGCCCAGGTGCAGGTCGGCGGCAAACCACATCATCGTCTATGCCCTCATTTCGCAACGCGTTCAACTCGTGCTAAGTATACAGACGCAGCGATGCGGCGGTTATCCAAAGAGCCCGCCGAACAGACCTCGGCGGCGCTTGTCTTGCTTTTTCGAAGCGTCACCCTGAGTTTTCTTGTCCCGCCGTTTCTTACGGTCCTGCTCCAACTCATCGTCATCGAGTAGCATATCCCACTCAAACGGATCGTCTGTCAGATCGAATAGGTCATCGTCGTCAAACACGGCAGCCTTCCTTACCGATTAGCGAGCATCCACCACGTAGAGTCCAACGCGCACCTGATGCCACGGGCTGCGCTCGGGGGCAACCTGTTGCACGCGAGCCTCAAACACGCCCTCGTGGCCGTAATACATCATCAAGGACAGCGGGCCGACCTCGTTTCCCGGAATGTAGCCAAGCTTGGTGTTGCCGTAATAGATCGCAACTGCCTCGGGGTCATGGGGATTATCGCGCTCGGCACACAGCGTCAGTTTATCGCCCGCTTTAAGATCGCCTAGGACCAAAGCGCCGTCGGCATATTGAAATCCCGCAATATGAAACGACAGAAGAACACGTGAAGGCTCGTACATAGCAACTCCCCTAACGGCCGGATAAACCGGCGCTTAACCTTACTGAGAAGTCTACGAACTCGTGCGGACACGAATTCACCCGCTCGCACCTTTCACCCATTTGTTGCAACGCTTGCGAGACAGAGCGCTTGCAGATAAGATAGGAGTACGGATGGCACCCGTGGCAGCGGGTCTGGCCAACTCCGATACACGTTTTCATCGTGAGAAGTGGCCGTCTTCGCTTACGCGGGGGCGGCTATTTCATTCGGCCGATAAACAAGCCGAGTTCGATAGCCGCGATTAACAACGCCAGTAACGAAATAACATCGCTTACGTTCATACCAATTCCCTTCTAAAGGGAGTTGGCCCATCCGTACCCCATAGCAGTAGTCTAACGTAAATGGCAGGTAATAGGAACACTTGTTCGTATTACCTGCCATTTCCTAATGCACAAACATGCGCACGAACTTGTGCTTCCAGCTTGCGTAAGGAGCATAGCGGAATGGCACGTCCAGCCACGTTGCCTTGTTCACGATACTCTTCTTGTGGCTAAACGTATCGAAACTCTCGCGGCCATGGTACTGGCCCATACCGCTCGCGCCCATGCCGCCAAAGCCCATATGGCTCGTGGCCAAATGCATGATGGTGTCGTTGACGCAGCCGCCGCCAAAGGGCACGTAGCGCACAAAGCGCTGCTGAGCCGCACGGTCCTGGCTAAAGATATACAGGGCCAGCGGCGTCGGACGATCCGTAATAAACGCTTCAGCCTCGTCTAGGCTCTCAAACGTCAGCACCGGCAAGATGGGGCCGAAAATCTCCTCCTGCATTACGGCGTCATTGGGGGCCACGCCGTCCAAAATCGTCGGCTCGATCTTGAGCGAGGCCTCGCGCGCGGTACCTCCAAGCATGACCTTATCGGGATCTATCAGCCCGCGCACGCGCGCAAAATGCTTGGCGTTGACGATATGCCCGTAGTCCTCGTTATCGAGCGGATGCTCGCCAAACATACGACGAACCTCCTCCTTGATGAGGCCCAGCAGCTCGTCGTGCACGCGCGTATCGACCAGCAGGTAGTCGGGCGCCACGCAGGTCTGCCCCACGTTGAGCCATTTACCAAAGGCGATACGCCGCGCCGCGACCTTCAAGTTTGCCGTCGCATCCACGATGCAGGGGCTCTTGCCGCCCAACTCAAGCGTCGCGGGCGTGAGGTTTTTGCTCGCGCGCTCCATGACGAGCTTGCCGACCGGAACACTACCGGTAAAGAAGATTTTGTCCCAACATTCATCGAGCAGCGCCTTATTCTCGGCACGCCCGCCTTCGACGACCGTCACCAGGCGCGAATCAAATGCTTCTTCGCAAATCTGCCTGAGCACCGCGCTCGATGCCGGAGCATAGGCGCTCGGCTTGATGACCACAGTATTGCCCGCGGCAAGGGCACCGGCGAGTGGCTCGAGCGTCAGCAAAAACGGGTAGTTCCACGGAGCCATGATGAGCGTGACGCCATAGGGCACGGCTTGCGTCTTGCACACACTAATGGCATTGGCGAGGTCGCAGGGGCGCAGGCGTGGGCGGCTCCATCGGGCCACATGCGCAATCTGATGGCGAATCTCGGAAAGCGACGTGCCGATCTCGCACATATATGCCTCGTCATGCGACTTTCCCAAATCGGTCTTGAGCGCATGGGCGATATCGCCCTCGTGCGCACGAACCGCATCGCGCAGGCGCACCAGTGCGCGGCGGCGAGCATCGACATCAAACGTAGCGTGCGTCTTAAAGTAGGCGCGCTGCTCGCCGACGATGCACGCAATTTCCTCGGTGTTCATGGCACCCTCCTAGTTCTCGCCCTCAAACATACCACCCGCAATGACCTCGTACATACGCTCGAGTTCCAAACGGTCCATCAAAAGTGGAACAGGGTATAGCGGATTGGCCTCGGCATCGGCATGGGCCGCCATTTGCGGAATATCGGAGCGGCGAATACCCGAGACATATTTGGGGATTCCCAGGGCCTCGTTCATGCGGTCGACCCAATCGATAAAGGCCTCGGCCGCCAGGCTGTCCTGCGCGGTAGCCGGCGCAATGCCCGCCATGCGAGCAAGATCGGCAAGCTTGGGGGCGGCGGCTTCACCATAAGCGCGAAGCATGTGCGGCAGGATGATCGCGTTGGCCAAACCGTGCGGAATTCCGTATCGGCCGCCCAGACTATGCGCGATGGCATGAACGTATCCAACATAGGAGCGCGTAAAGGCAACACCCGCCTTATACGCCGCCGAAAGCATATTGCGACGCGCACGCATGTTGTCGCCATGCTCATAGGCCTCGAGCAAATTGTCGCGGATGAGCTGGACCGCCTGACGCGCCATCTTGCGCGTGTAGGGCGTGGTGCTACGGCCGATAAAGGCCTCGACAGCATGCGTCAGGGCATCCATACCCGTCTGCCCCGTAATGGACGCCGGCAACCCGCGCGTAAACTCGGGGTCGTGGACTGCAAAACGCGGGATGAGCACAAAATCGTTAATGGGGTATTTATAGTGCGTCTCATCATCGGTGATAACCGCCGCAAGCGTGACCTCGCTTCCCGTACCGGCGGTAGTGGGAACCGCAATAAGCAGCGGCAGGAGACGGTGGACACGCAGCAGGCCGCGCATCTTGTTGATGGGCTTGTTTGGCTGCGCAATGCGCGCCCCCACACCCTTGGCGCAGTCCATGGCTGATCCTCCGCCAAAGCCGATAATGGCCTGGCAGTCGTTCTCGCGATACAGCGCCGCCGCTTCCTCCACGTTTGAGACCGTGGGGTTCGCACGCGTTTCGGCATAGACCGTAGCGCCAATCCCCTGAGCCGTAAGCGCACGCTCGAGTGATGCCGTGAGCCCCAAACGTGCAATACCAGGGTCTGTCACGATAAGGACCTTCTGGATCGAGCGCTTTTGAAGCACCGCGGGCACATCCTCGGCATGCTCCAAAATGCGCGGCTCGGTATAGGGCAGGATCGGCAATGCAATGCGAAAAACCGTCTGATATGTTCGGCACCAGGCACGACGGGCTAGAAGCATTAAGGAAACTCCTTCATTTGTTGATAGGTCAACATTTGCTCGCCCGATTGTACTCATCGGCGTCCGTATATGACTTGCAAACCGTTAATCAATTAACATCTTCACATGCATAAAAATGTTTTATTGAAAATCATTCCTAATAGGCTTCACATTTGGTTGCATTTATGGATAATAGAACTCGTCAAGACGCACGTCCGGAGAGGGCCCTTACGGGACCGGACGAGCGCACAATCGCCATCGATCGAAAGGATCGAATCATGAAGTTTGTTTGCCCCGTTTGCGGTTATGTGGAAGAGTTCGACGGCGACCAGCTGCCCGAGGACTTCAAGTGCCCCCAGTGCGGCGTTCCCGGTTCTCGTTTCCTGAAGCAGGAGGAGGGCCAGCTCGAGTGGGCCGCCGAGCACGTCGTGGGCGTCGCCAAGATGGAAGGCGTCTCCGAGGACATCGTTGCCGACCTTCGCGCCAACTTTGAGGGCGAGTGCTCCGAGGTCGGTATGTACCTGGCCATGGCTCGCGTCGCTCATCGCGAGGGCTACCCCGAGATTGGCCTGTACTGGGAGAAGGCTGCCCACGAGGAGGCCGAGCACGCCGCTAAGTTCGCCGAGCTCCTGGGCGAGGTCGTGACCGAATCCACCAAGAAGAACCTCGAGATGCGCGTTGAGGCCGAGAACGGCGCCACCGCCGGCAAGACCGATCTTGCCAAGCGCGCCAAGGCCGCTGGCCTCGATGCCATCCACGATACCGTGCACGAGATGGCTCGCGACGAGGCTCGCCACGGCAAGGCTTTCGCCGGCCTGCTCAAGCGCTACTTCGGCTAAGCCAGCCGCCTGAGAGATAATCTTTAGCTCGATAAGGCCCGGACCGTATTGGTTCGGGCCTTTTTGTGTCTCGAGGACTCGTTAACGCCCTGAAATAGGACTGCCTTCGGCATCAGTTGCTCGTCAAAAACTAAGTGAGTAGACTTTTTGGAACTTGCCGAGCACACCATCCATATTGCTTTATAAAGCCGCAGCTAAATGACTTGTTGCAAAACGGCCTGGTCGCCAAAGTGCCAAAAGTCTACTCACTTAGAACCGCAGCCGTCCACGATCGAGCAGTTTTGCGTCTAACGGGCATCTTTCCGTCGATTACTCCCAATTTTGTCCAGTCAACGAATAGTTCAGACCGGAGTAATGTCTCAGCCCTTTGCTCATCTGAGCTTTTATCACGATATTCAGCATCGAGCATCCTGCATACGGCCTTAACGACGGCGCGGAATCTATCCTCATCGGATATCTGTCTGTGTGTCAGGAGAAGTACATCGTAGCCCATGGCCTGAAGGGCCGTCATGCGGTCAGCGTCACGCAAACCATCCCCTGCGCGTCCGTGCGAGGCCTTTCCCTGACATTCAATGGCCACCTGTCGCCTGCCGTCCGGCGAAGAAAGAAGTAGGTCGATATATACACGGGACTTTCCCACAATCGCTCGAGCACTTGTGCTTAGCGTCACTTCGACATTGAGCTCTATGCCGCAAAACCCCTCGCCTCCCAGGGCTCGCGGCAGTCCAAGCAACAAATACGCCTCGACCTCAAAAGGCGACGCGGCACCCAATGGAACAAGTTGCGATACCGCCATAAATCTATTGCCGTAACGCATCCCGCAAACATCTGAACAAAAACGGTCAAGGTCTCTGCCCAAAACCAAAGCGTCTCGACGCCATAAATTTGAGGCGGTGCCGTCCTCGGACGGACAGCGCACCCAACCGAACGTTGTCGAAATCGCGCCCGAATCAATTGCACGCGTAAGCTCCGCCTCAAGTGCCGCCGGCAGAGCGCACACCGCAAACAAGCCACACATCTCCGCCAATACCAAAAGAAGCTGAAGATCCGTCAGATGCCGCGACATGGTGAATGCCGTCAGTAGAGGAGACGTAATCAAAAATCCGTGCTCCGTTTCCAGCACGGATTCCCTGGGGAGCTCACCAAGGAACAGCCGCTGCCTAATGCTGGCAGGGCAAGTCCGCTTGTTTCTCGTCCGAACCAATGTATGCAACGGAAAGCCGAGCACAACCGCAGCCGTCGGGTTACGGGCGAGGTCATATCGCTGCCGGTCTTCTTCCGGCCGTGGAAGTGGCGGACACAAAGCGCGAACCTG
>CABSKX010000020.1 GCA_902478365.1 uncultured Collinsella sp.
TCAACGATATGGCACCGTGGGGACACATGTATGTCAATCCTGGTCTAACAGAGCCATATCTTATTCATAGTTCTCCAATATCAATAAGACGTACTATATTGTCATAACAAAGTATATAAGCAATTTCCTTTTTGCGGTGCGTTAATTCTCTAATTCCGCGAACGGTAACAATTGGTCGGTAAAACGGCCGCTCCTTTTACAGACCGGCCGCCCTTGCTTACAGATAGAACTTCAGTCGCTCGGTGCAGTACACCTGACGGGAGATGAAAAGCGGCTCGCCGCTTGGAGCATAACGCCTATCGACAAACAGAAGCAGCGGAGAGTCCAGCTCCACGTTAAGGTATGCCGCCTCGAGCTCGCTCGCATAGCAGACCTCGAGCGTACGCGTGTTGGGGCCCATCTTGATCCCCTGGCGATCGAGTACCGCCATCAGCGAATCCTCGAGGGATTCATGCTTCAAAAAAGAAAGCGCAGCGGAATAGCTATTGGTTTCCAGCATCGTGGGCTTGTCATCCACAAGGCGCAGACGACGACTACGCAATACCTTTTGGGTATCGTCTACGCCCAGGAACTTCGCGTCTCGCAGGCTTGGGAAGTCCCAGCCCATTGCGAGAACCCTGGTAGACGCCTGTTTTCCCGCAAGCTGGCACGAATGGGTAAAGCTCTCACGGTCGTCCGCGGCATACATCTGTGTGTCCGACGAAACGAACGTGCCCTTGCCGCGGGCCCTCTCAACAAGCCCAGCATCTTCTATTTCTTTAATTGCGGAGCGAACCGTTATTCGGCTCACGCCAAATTGCTCGATGAGCTCCGCCTCGGTCGGGAGCTTATCTCCCGGGCGGTACGTGCCGTTGGCGATCGAATCAGAAAGCGCACGAACAATCTGTTTGTACAGGGGGATAACGCTATTTGCTTCAACCATATCAACCATACCTTTGCAAGGAATCAGCAGCTTATAGATAGATGACTTATATTATATTAGAACTTTTTAGGAGTCCATATATTTCCTAAATGATTCGGTAAACGGGGTGTTATTTCACTTTAGCGGGATGCAGCGGCTACCCGCGGCATTCGTTATCAACCTAGCTAGGCTAGTCCACCCACATCGTCTTCAGTTCGCCGCAGGGTCGCGGCCCCATATGGGTATACTCTCGAGGATTCGACTCGATTCGCCCCCGATGGGGCGTCAAAGGAGACTGCATATGCCCACCACCTCAACCGACCCGCGCGCCGTTGCCTCCGCGCTGCTGGTGCCCGGCACCACCTGTCACGGCTTTGCCGTCGAGCGCCGCGAGACCGTGCCCGAGCTCGACTCGGACGCTTACGTGCTGCGCCACACCGCCTCGGGCGCTCGCCTGCTGTACCTGGCGTGCGACGACGAGAACAAGGCCTTTGCCATTGGCTTTAAGACGCCGCCGGCCGATTCCACCGGCGTATTCCATATTCTTGAGCACTCGGTGCTGTGCGGGTCGGCTAAGTTCCCCGTCAAGGAGCCGTTTGTCGACCTGATCAAGAGCTCCATGCAGACGTTCCTCAACGCCATGACCTACCCCGACAAGACCATCTACCCCGTTGCCACCACCAACGAGCAGGACCTGTACAACCTGATGGACGTGTACCTGGACGCGGTGTTCAACCCGGCCATCTATACCAAGCCCACCATTTTTGAACAGGAGGGCTGGCACTACGAGCTGGACCTGCCGGAGGGCGCCGAAGGCGAGGGCGGTGGCAGGTCCGCGAACCTGCGCGAGGGCACGCTGCGCTATAACGGCGTGGTGTTCAACGAGATGAAGGGTGCGCTGTCCGACCCCATGAGCGTGCTGGACGACGCCGTCAACGCCGCGCTCTATCCCGACACCGCCTATGCGCACGAGAGCGGCGGCGATCCGCGCGCGATTCCCGCGCTCACCTACGAGCAGTTCCTGGACACGCACGCACGCCACTACAACCCCTACAACTCCTACATCACGCTCTACGGCGACCTGGACGTGGACCGCGCCCTGGCCTTTTTGGACGAGCGTTATCTGTCGCAGCCGAGTGCCGCGAGCCGCCGCATGGACGCCGCCGTTGCCGCCGGCGAGGACCCGTCCGCGCTGGCGCCCAATCCGCTGGGCGTGCAGGCGCCCGTGACCTGCGAGTACAAGCGCGTCGAGATGGCCACCACGCCCGAGAACGCCCTGGTGGGCCTGGGCCTGGTGCTGGGCAGCGCGCTCGACCGCAAGCGCACGATCGCGGCGGATATCTTGTTCGAAGCGCTGCTGGGCTCCAACGAAGCGCCGGTTAAGAAGGCCATTCTGGCCGCCGGCCTGGGCGGCAACGTGGTGAGCTATACCGCGGCCGAGAGCCTGCAGCCCTACGAGCTCATCATGCTGCAAAATGCGCAGCCCGGCGTGGCGCGCGAGCTGCGTCGCGTGTTCCAGGACGCCTGCCGCGACCTGTGCGAGCACGGCGTTCCGCGTGAGCGCCTGGAAGCTATCATCAGCAGCAACGAATACGACCTGCGCCAGCGCGACTACGGTATCGCCGACGGCGTGGCCATTGCGTGCGACGCGCTGAGCACCTGGCTCTACGATGACGACGCCGCGACGCTGGCACTCAAGTACGGCCCGGTGTACGAGGAGCTGCGCGGCGAGCTGGACGGCAGCTACTTTGAGGACCTGCTGCGCGAGCTGGTGCTGGAAAACGACCACATGGCGCTGGTCGAGCTGGTGCCGGTGGACGCCGCCGAGGGTTCGGAGGGTGCCGAGGCCGCCGAGCTGGCAGCCAAGCGCGATGCCATGACCGATGCCGAGCTGGCCGACGTGGTCGAGCGCACGGCCGCGCTGCGTGCCGCACAGGAGGCGGAAGACACACCCGAGGCCAAGGCTACGCTGCCGCGCCTGCGCGTGTCCGACATTGGCGAGGCGCGCCCCGAGCCGCCGCTCGTTGCGGACACGACTGCGCCCATCCCCTGCCTGCGCCACGGCATCCCCACCAACCGTCTGGCCTACGCCATGCAGTACTTCGACCTGAGCTGCGTCGCATTTGAGGACCTGCCCTATGTGACGCTGCTCTGCCGCCTGCTCAAGCAGCTGCCCACGCGCGAGCACTCGGCCGAGGAGCTCGACAACCTACTCGCCGGCAAGCTGGGCTTTTTGAGCTTTACGACCGAGGTCATGACCCAGCCCGACGTGGACGGCGTGCATCCCTACCTGCTGGTGAGCGCCGGCGCCCTGTCCGAGAAGATCGACGCGCTGGCGAGCCTGCCGCGCGAGGTGTGGTCGAGCACGCTACTGGCGGATGCCGACGCCGACCGCGTTCGCGACGTGCTCACGCAGATTCGCATTGGGCTTGAGCAGGGCTTTATCAACAACGGTCACTCGGCGGCGCTCGGTCGCGCGATGAGCTACAGCTCGCCTTCGGCCGTGGTGCGCGAGCAGCTTTCGGGCGTGGACTTCTACCTGTTCCTGCGCGATCTGCTCGAGCACTTTGACGAGCGCCTGGACAGTCTGCGCGCCAAGCTTGCCGAGCTGGCAGACCGCATCTTTGTGGCCGATGGCTGCCTGGCGAGCTTTACCGGCAGCGACGAGGACTTTGACGCGTACTGGAATGCTGCGGGCGACCTGGGGCTGAGCGCTGGCGACGGCGCCGATGCCGGCCGCAACGCGCTCGTGGTGCCGACGCCGTGCGACCGCCACGAGGCTTTTGTCATCCCCAGCGACATCTGCTTTGCGGCAAGCGCGTGCGATCCGCGCCGTCTGGGCATCGACGTGACGGGCGCCTGGGCGGTTGCCGCCAACGCGCTCTCCTACGACTACCTGTGGAACGAGATCCGCGTGAAGGGCGGTGCGTACGGCTGCGGATTCCGCGCTGCCGGCGAGCGCCAGGCGGCGTTCTACACCTACCGCGACCCGGCAATCGACCCCTCGATTGAGCGCGTGGCGCGCGCAGGCGAATGGCTCGGCAGCTTTGAGCCCGACGAGGCCGCCTTTGAGGGCTTTATCGTGAGCTGCGTGAGCTGCATGGACGCGCCGGTGAAGCCGTACGCGCTCACCAAGCGCCGCAACACGACCTACCTGGCCGGGCTCGATCCGCACGCGCGCGAAGAGCGTCGCGCCCAGATGCTCGCGGCCACACCCGGTGAGCTGCGCTCGCTCGGCGCCGACGTGACGCGCATTGCGGCCGTCTCGCCTACCTGCGTCTTTGGCGGCCGCGACGTCGTCGCCAAGAGCAACGCCGGCTTTACCGTCGTCGACCTGCTGGCCTAACGCACCGCAAGCAAAAACCACCACGAAGGTGCCTGTCCCCTTTGTGGTGGTTTTGCGAGTGGGCTGCTATTTGATAAACGGGTTCAGCGTGGCTGCCATCGGATCGAGCTTGTACATCCTTGCAAAGCACTCGCGACCATAGTCGGAATCGTTGCTCCAGCTACCCTGGTCGACGTCGTACTCTGCATCCAGACGAATCCACTCCTCCGGCTTGTTCTTCTCGTGCTTGTTACAGAAGTAGCGCTGGTACTCGACCTCGTGCTCAAACTCAAACTCGGCATCCGAACCGCGTCCGGCATACTCGTCGACCGACGTCAGGTTGCCGTACTCGTCGTAATAGAACTCCGCATAGCCGCCGCGCTCGGAATCGATCCTGTCGAGCTTTCCGTCGCTGTACGAATAATCCACCGCTGCGTACGAGTTCAGCGAGCCGTAGTCGTTGCCGTGCGAGTCATATGCCACAGGCGAGATACGCGAAATGTTGCCGTCCTTGCCATACTCGTAGCCCGCGGTAATCGTCCACGTAGTTCCCACCGTGTCGCCCTGGCAGTCCAGCGTAAAGGACGTCACGCGATCCTTGTCGTATCCGTACGAATACACGACCGTCCGAGGATTGGCCGGGCTGGTATCGGTGTTGGTCACCATGTTGCCGTCCTGGTAGACATACGTGCTCGCGCTCTCGCCGTAACCCGCATGGGTCGTCTTGTTGATCAGGTTTCCGTCCGCGTCGTAGGTAAACGTCGTGGTGCTCGACGAATCGCTCATGTCGGCATCGCAGTCGATGCGCGTGACGTTACCGTCGGCGTCGTACGTAAACGTGTTGACGTTCTCGTAACCGCCCGCCAGATCTTCCTCAATCTCCGAAATGCGATGCGACTCATCGTGCTCGACGCTGTAGCTTACACCGCCACCTTGCTTGACGGCAGACGTGAAGCCCGTGACATAACCGTTCTCGTCACGCTCGATCTCGTAGATATCGCCGTACTGGTCCGATTTATCGGTGCCTTCATAGGACACCGGCAGCCACAGCTCGTCGAGCTGCGTGTCCTTAATGCCGCTAACCTTCGTATCCTGCGGCAGGGCCAACGTGGCGAGCTTCTTTTTGCCCGAAAGATCGATGCTTTTGAGCTCCCCGGCATTTGAAAGGTCGAGCTTCTCGATGTTGTCGCAACCGTCCAGGTTAACGACGGTGACGTTGCTCGCCGAGTTAAGCTCGACGGTTTTAAGGTCGCCGCAACCCGAGAGGTCCAGGTTGACGAGTTTGTCCCCACCGTATTCCACACTGGTAACGTTGGGGAACACCTTGCCCAGGCCCTGCGTCGACGCGACGCCGTCCAGCTCGACCGATGTCACCGCCTTGGCCTCGTCGTGTGAGATGCGGCCGTCACCGTTCGTGTCGTACTTGGTCGAGACAAGCGCACGCATGCCGCTGTCCGGGAAGGTTTTCTCGTCGATTGGGGTGGTCGCGACCTGGGTGAAATAGAACAGCGCGCCACCGCCGATGCCCGCCGCCACGACAAGTGCCGCGGCGAGAGCGATGAGGGGCTTCTTGGAACGCTTTCGCCGTACGGGCTGCTGCACGGGCACGTATTGCTGAGGAGCGGGCGCGGCAGGCTGGGGTTGCTGCGCGGCCGCGACCTGGTCGGGTGCTACGGGCGCACCGCAGACGGGGCAAAAGAGGGCGTCGTCGACAAGCGGCGTGCCACACGAGCGACAAAACATGGCGGGCTCCTTTCGGTTCATTCCTTCCACCATGAAGGTAAACCCAAAAATGCAGCCCTTGTTGCGCAACATTCAGCCCAAACCACCACAAAGGGGACAGGCACCTTTGTGGTGGTTTGGGGTGAATCCGTCGCGTTTGCCCAGATAAAACCTGCCAAAATAAACCTGTCCCTTTTTGGTAGGTTTGGGAGATGAGGCTGGGATGGATAAGGCCGAGTTGCGGCGGGCGGTGATTGCCCGGCGCGATGCTCTTGATTTGGATGTTCAGGCGGCGAAGTCTGCTGTTGTATGCGCGCGGCTTGTTGAGCTGCTGGATCGCTTGGATGCCGCGGCGCCGCGCACCGTTGCCGTCTATGCCGCGATGGGTTCCGAGGTCGACCCAGCCGCGTTTGCCGCTGCGGCCGCCGCGCGCGGCTGGCGTGTAGCCTATCCATGCATGCTCTCGGCAACAGACGCCATGGCTTATGGCCAGCGCATGTGCATGCGGGCAGCCTCTGCCGGCAATACGTCCGAGGCCCCGTTTATCGCCCACCCTACGCGGGCCTTCGCAGCCACGGACATCGACGGCAGCCGCTTCCCCACCGTGCCTGCCGTGGCTCTCGACATGATTATCGTGCCACTCGTAGCCTTCGACCGCACCGGCGCGCGCCTGGGCTACGGCGGCGGCTGCTATGACCGCTACCTGCCCACGCTCTCGCCCGCATGCCAAATCATCGGCATCGCCTTTGACGAACAGCGCGTCGACCACGTTCCCACCGACGCCCACGATCTGTCGCTGCCCAACATCGTCAGCGCCTAGCCGCCGCTGTATCGCACCCGCAAGATGAGCGTGGAAAATCTCCCACTTTGAGCCCCCTTACGAGCTAAAAACGGGAGATTATCCACGCTCATTCAACAAGCGTCCGAAAATCCACGCTCGTCCGTCCGATTTTCCACGCTTGTGCAGCCAAACGCTCTGCAACTGCCTCAGCACGCACGCGGCACGCCGGCGACCTTGAGCTTGCGATCGAACTTTGTCGGATCCCTTAGATCATCCCAGCACAAGCGCACGATCTTGCAGTTATCAAGCAGCGAAAGCCTCGACTCGCGCTGGCGCTCATCGAACTGCGTCTTCGCGAGTTTGCCCTCCTCCGCCGCCTTCTCGCTTTTAACAAATCCGTCGAACTCCCCGATAATCAGCCGGTCGCCCACGCGCCACAAGTAGTCGACGCGATACGGTCGTCCCGGCTCAACCGGGTCGAACAGCTCAACTTGCAACTCCGGCGTCTGCCAGCCGCGCTCGATCATCAGGGCACGCGCCTTGGACTCGCCGCCGCTTTCCGACAGCCCATCGGCACATCGTGCAACCCTGCGCGCCGTCACAACACCGCGACGATTCAGGCCAAGCTTGTCGACAGTCTCAACGAGATGCTCCTTCGACAAAAGTTGCTCATGGAGCGCCGAATCCGCGATGATCAGTCCCTCGACAAACGATGCATCGACCAAGCAATCCGTAATCGTTTGATCGATATCGGTTACGGCGATATCCATCTGGGTGGCCCGTGTTTGACGAGCATAGCGATGACGAATGACCTGAGAGCCCGGCGTCGTCGATTGGGCCGGCATCGCGGCGATATGGATGTGCGTCAAATTGGCATGCGAAACCGAAAGGCCATAGATAACAGCCGCCGTATAGGAGCAAAATGTCCAGTCGGGGTGCTTTTGCGCAAGCGCCCGCACCCGATGCAGATAACGCTGCCGAAACTTGAGCTCGGACCAGTATTCCGGACGCGCATACAGCCCCGGCATGACCGCTTCGAGACTTCCCGCCTCCGCCCGCCGCTGAATCTGCTTTGCCTCCGCCGCCGTGCGCGCGTACACGCAGCTCATCTGCTGTTCGCATGCTTTAATGTGACTTGCAAGCCTTTGATTCGCCGTCATGTTTCCCATGTCGCCTCCCAAATCTTGGAACGGCGCAAACGTACCAGACGGTTTCATGCGAAGTCTGACCAAATACCGTCCAGGCGCTGACCAAATGCTTGACGGTTTTGGACGTTTTAGGCTGATGTCTTATATCTGCAGGTAGGGCGGTTGTCGAGAGGTCCCTGTCTCCACATTTTGAGGCCTTGGTCCATCGGATTATCAGAAAGAAAACCCGTCGAGATTCAAGACTACGCCAAATGCGACTTTGCCTCTGCACGCACCGTCGCTTAGCCGAGCCATCGGCATCTACATGCCTAAAAAATGAGCGTGGATAATCTCCCGTTTTGAGCCTAGTTTCAAGCCAAAAGTGGGAGATTATCCACGCTCGATTTGTAAATGTCCGAAAATCCACGCTCGTCCGTCCGGATATCCACGCTCGTCACGCCGCCGGCACAGCAACAGCCGTAGTCTAGTGCTCCTCGCCGGCGCGGACCAAGTCGTAGGGCGTGGTCTGGTAGACGTAGTAGTTGAGCCAGTTGGTGTAGAACAGCTGAGCCTGGCTGCGCCAGACGTTACGCGGCTCGGCGGTGGGGTCGTCCCCCGGGAAGTAATGCGCCGGCACCTGAGGATTGAGGCCGCGCTTCACGTCGCGCTCGTACTCCAAACGCAGCGTGTCGGTATCGTACTCGGGGTGGCCAAATACAAAGAAGCGACGGCTGTCGGTCGACTTGACGATGTACAGGCCCACCTCGTCGGACACGGCCACGACCTCAAGCTGCGGCTCGGCCTCCACGTCCTCACGGCGCACATCGGTGTTGCGCGAATGCACGGCATAGAAACGGTCGTCAAAGCCGCGGACCAGCGGGCTTTGCGGCTTCACCAGATAATGCTCAAATACGCCGCTCGCCTTTGTCGGCAGGTCGTACTTCTGGATACCGTAATGATGGTACAGACCTGCCTGTGCGCCCCAGCAAATGTGCAGCGTAGAGTGCACGTGCGTGGTAGACCAGTCCATGATCTGGCAGAGCTCGGGCCAGTAGTCGACCTCTTCGAACGGCATCTGTTCCACCGGCGCGCCCGTGATGATCAGGCCGTCGTAGTGGATGTCGCGGATGTCGTCGAACGTGCGGTAGAACGTCTCCAGGTGGCCGGCGCTTACGTGCGTGGCCTCGTGCGTCTTGGTGCGCAGCAGGTCCACCTCCACCTGCAGCGGCGTGTTGGAGAGCTTGCGCATGATTTGCGTCTCGGTGGCGATCTTGGTGGGCATGAGGTTGAGGATGAGCACGCGCAGCGGGCGGATGTCCTGGTGCAGCGCGCGGTACTCGGTCATGACAAAGATGTTCTCGCTCTCGAGCTGCGCGGCGGCAGGGAGGGCGTCGGGAATGCGAATGGGCATGGATGCTCCTTACGAGTCAGTTGCAGCTATGGTACAACGACCGGCCCCATCCGAGCGAGCACATCACCCAGCGATGCCGTCAGCGGCCCAAATCACCCCAAAAGTAGAGATTAGGGCATGTCCCAAAAATCTACGGCGCTTTAGTCTAGCAAAGTGGCAGCTGGACGCTACAATGGTTCGACGCGAAAAACTCGGCCGAAAGGATACTCATATGTACCAGACGCGTAAGATCGGTGTGGTCGGCCAGGGCCACGTAGGAGCACATGTCGCCAACAGCCTGCTTATGCAGGGCATTGCCGACGAGCTGTACCTGTGCGATATCAACGGGGCCAAGGTGACGTCCGAGGTCCAGGACCTGCGCGACTCCCTTTCGTTTGTCCCGTATAACACCAAGATCGTCAACTGCTACGACCACTACGAGGAGCTGGCCTGCTGCGACGTCATCGTCAACGCCGCCGGCAAGGTCGCGCTGGCCGCCGGCAACCGCGACGGCGAGCTGTTCTTTACCACCGACGCCGCCCGCTCCTTTGCCAAGCGCATCGTCGACGCCGGCTTCGACGGCATCTTCGTGAGCATCTCCAACCCCTGCGACGTCGTGTGCACCGAGCTGTGGCACCTGACCGGCTACGATCCCAAGAAGATCATCGGCTCGGGCTGCGGCCTGGACTCCGCCCGCCTGCGCACCGAGATCTCCAAGAAGGTCGGCGTGAGCCCCAAGTCCATCGACGCCTACATGATCGGCGAGCACGGCTTTAGCCAGCTTGCCGCCTTTAAGGCCGCGACCATCGCCGGCAAGAGCCTCAACGAGCTTCAGGCCGAGAACCCCGACAAGTACGCCTTTGACCACATGGAGGTCGAGGAGCTCGCGCGCAAGGGCGGCTATGTGACCTACCAGGGCAAGCAGTGCACCGAGTACGCCGTCGCCAACTCCGCCGCACGCGTCTGCGCCGCCGTGCTGCACAACGAGCACGCCGTGCTTTCCGCCTCCACGCTCATGACCGGCCAGTATGGCGAGGAGGGCATCTTTACCTCCCTGCCGTGCGTGATCGGCGCCGGGGGCGTCGAGGAGGTCTACACACTCGACCTGTCCGAGTACGAGCTCGAGGGCTTCCACAAGAGCTGCCAGCACATCCGCGACAACATCGCCCAGCTCGACTGGTGGGACGCCGAGGCCTACGACGCAAAGTAGGCCGCTGGCTGCCGCAACCTTGCGAATCTAAACGCGATGCCAAGCGGGCCGCGCCGGAAATCCCCGGCGCGGCCCGCTTTTTTGACTCACGCAGTGCCCTTGCGAATCGAAGGTGAATACTTTTCCGCGAAGTGAACGAGTAAAAACGAGCCCCCGAAGCATCGACACTTTTCGGACGCCGTTTCCTGCGGTTTCGTCGAGTTTTCCCTGCAGTTTTGGCGTCAAAAAGTGTGGATGCTTCGGGGGTCCAAAATAGGTCGTTCACTTCGCGGAAAAGTATTCACCTTCGTTTTCGCGCAGACACGAATCCGGCCGCCACAACGCAAAACGGGGCCCGCGCGCAGCGCAGACCCCGTCGTGAGAGGTTATTCCCGGTATATTAGTACTGCTCGATGCCCATGTAGCGACGAACCTCGGGGCTGTGGTCGAAGACCTTGCCGCGTGCGGCGCGCAGCTCGCAACTCATGTTGTAGAAGAAAATCGGCTCCAGGTACGAACGCACGCTGGCAGGCACGTCGCCCACACCGTACTCAAGCGCGTCGAGCACCATAATCGTATCGGTGTGCGTGTTGAGGAACGCAAGGGCGCGCTCCTCCATGGGGCGGCACTCGCCCGCGCCAAGCTGCACAAAGTAGAACACGCCGGGCTCGGTGGCCTCGAAGGGGCCGTGGAAGTACTCGCCGGAGTGGATGTAGCAGCAGTGCTGCCACTGCATCTCCATGAGCGAACAGATGGCCATGGCGTAGGTCTGGCTAAAGTTGGGGCCGGAGCCCAGGATATAGAAGAACTTGTGCTGCTGGCAGAGCTCGGCAAAGCGGGCGCCCAGCTCGGCGTTGACCTTCTCGCGGGCAGCGGGCAGCAGCGCATCCATCTGCTTAAGACCGGCGTACATGTCGGCAAGCGCCTCGTAACCCTCCTGCTGGTCGAGCAGCTCGGCGGCGATCAGAGCGCCGATGCCCTGCGGTACCTCGGCCTGCGGCACGCCTTCGCCCCACGGATAGACCCAGGTGGTCCACTTGCCGTTATCAATCTTGGAGCCCTCGCAGTCGGTGAGGGCGACGACCTCGGCGCCGGCAGCCAACGCCATCTCGCAGCCGTCGACGACCTCCTGCGTGTTACCGCTGTGGCTGCAGGCAACGACGAGCGACTTCTCGCCAAGACTCTTGGGAGCCATCAGGCAAAACTCGCGCGCCGTGTAGACCGTCGAGGCAAACGTGGTGGCCTCGCGCTTGAGCAGCTCGTTGGCCGGCATCAGGTCGATCATCGAACCGCCGCAGGCGATCCAAAAGACGTTCTCAATCTTGCCCTTGCGCTCGATAATTTCCTGAACCAGATCGTGTGCGTTCACGGTGATGCTCCTCCTTGTGTGGCGGCTTTGAACGACGGCAGCTCGTACCTGCGGTCATTCTATGTTGTCCTATTTATAGCACGCACGACGACGCCCGTGAAGTCATTTCACCAAAGTTGTTCTATGTTGTTCTATCTGTGGACGTTAGATGTCGAAGACGTAGCGCGAGCCCACGATCTTTTGGCGGCCGAGCAGTAGAGGGCGCCCGCCGGCGTCGGTAAAGTAGGCCTCCATATAGAAGAGCGGCTCGCCGACCGGCACCTCCAGCAGCGGGGCCGTCTGAGCATCGGCAAGCGCAATCTCCACGGTGCAGGGGTCGGACTTGAGCGGCGCGCGACCCGAATGCTCGGCAACGAGCGCAAAGATTGAATTATCGGTGAGGTCCTCGTCGGCCAGCGTCTGCAGGTAGGGATGGTCGGCGAGTACAAAGGCGTTGTTCTCGAGCATGACGGGGATGCCGTCGGCCGTGCGCACGCGTTCGACCACGATAAGCTCGCAGCCGGGCTCCACGCCAAAGAACGCCGCATCCTCGTGCGTCGCCGCGACCACCGTGCGCGACACCAGACGCGCACCCGGCACCATGTCGTTGGCAGCACAACCCTCAGTAAAGCTCTGGACGTCACCCTTCTGGCGAATCTTGCGCTTGAGCTTGGGAGCGCACACAAACGTGCCCCTCCCCTGCTGGCGGTTGAGATACCCCGCGCGCGACAGCTCCTCGATGGCACGGCGCACGGTGATACGCCCCACGCCGTAGGACTTCGCGAGCTCCATCTCGGCAGGGATGCGCGAGCCGGCAGGGTACACGCCGCGCGCGATCTCGCCCTTTAGGTCGTCCATGACCTGCTGGTACAGCGGCACGGCGGGCACCTCGGCGCGCTCGGAACGTTCGGTCTTGCTATCGGCTGCCATCATTACGCTCCATCCCGCGCATGCTCGGACTCAAACTCTTCAATCGCCGCCATAAACTGTTCGCCAAAGGCGTCGGCTTTTTTCTCGCCAATGCCGTTGACCTGGACCAGCTCCTCGCGCGTCTGTGGACGCAGGCGGCACAGGCCGCGCAGGGCTTTGTCGGAAAAGACCATATACGGCGCCATCTCCAGCTCCGTCGAGATCTCCTTGCGGAAGGCACGCAGGCGCTCGAACAGCTCGGCATCGTCGCCAACGCGCGGGTGCTGGTCCAGCTCGGCCTCCTCGCGCAGCAGATCGACGGCGCGGCGGGCGCGGGCCGAGGCCTTGCGCTTGGACGCGCGACGCTTAACGGTAAAGACGAACGCCTCGTCCTCGACCTCGCCGGCACGCGGACCCAGTCCCACGACCGGGTACTGCCCCTGCGAGGTGGCCAAATAACCGCGACCGCACAGCTGCCCGATGATGTCCTTGATGCGCCCGACCGATTCGCTCGACAGCTCACCGTAGCCGCGGTCCTCGTCCAGATGCATCTGGCGAATGCGCTCGGTATTGCCGCCGTGGAGCACATCGGCGATGAGCGACTTACCAAAGCGCATGGGACGCGTGGCCACATAGCGCACAGCGGCGCGGGCCATATCGGTGACGTCCTCGACGTCGAACTGCGTGAGACAGTTGCTGCAGTTGCCGCAGCCCTCGGCGTCGTCTGCCGTGCCGCCCGCGGCGGCTGCCGCATGCTCGGCCGCAGCCTCGTCGCCAAAGTAGCGCAGCATGTATTCGCGCAGGCAGCCGGTGGTATTGCAGTAGCCCTCCATCTGGCTGAGCAGGCGATAACGGTTCTGGAGCGCCCACGCGCGCTGCTCGTCGTCAAGCGCCTCGTCGGCCGCATCGCCGCGGTCGATCAAAAAGCGGCGCATGCGAAAATCGTTACCGTTCCACAGCAGATGGCAGCTGGCCGGATCGCCATCGCGGCCAGCGCGGCCCGCCTCCTGGTAGTATGCCTCGATGCTCTCGGGCACGTTGTTGTGAATCACGTAGCGCACGTTGGGCTTGTCGATGCCCATGCCAAAGGCGTTGGTAGCAACCATCACCTGGATGTCGTCGTCGATAAAGGCACGCTGACTCTGGCGGCGGGCGTCGTTGCCCATGCCGGCATGGTAGCGGCCCACGCGAATGCCGCTGGGGCCCAGTGCCTCGGCAAGCTCCGCGGCCAGCGCGTCGACCGTCTTGCGGGTCGAGCAATACACGATGCCGCTCTCGCTCGAATGCGCGATCACGTAGTCACGCACCCACGCGGCCTTGGCCTTGTCGCCCATCTCCTCGCAACCAAAGTAGAGGTTCTTGCGATCGAAGCCCGTCACCACGGTCGCCGGGTTTTGCAGGCCGAGCATTTGCTGGATATCGGCGCGCACGCGCTCGGTCGCCGTGGCGGTAAACGCCGCCACGATCGGGCGCCGCGGCAGCGAATCGATAAACTCGCGAATCTGCAGGTAGGCGGGACGGAAATCCTGGCCCCATTGGCTTACGCAGTGGGCCTCGTCAATGGCCACGAGTGGAACGCCAATGCCACCTTCGGCCGCAGCTTCCTGCGCAAAGGCTAAAAAGCGCGGCTCGAGCAGGCGCTCGGGCGCCACATACATAAGCTGGTAGCGGCCCTCGCGCGCCCGCTTGAGCACGGTATTTTGCTGGGCCGGGGTAAGGCTGGAGTTGAGATAACTGGGACGCGCACCCGCCGCGAGCAGCGCGCGGGTCTGGTCCTCCATAAGCGACAGCAACGGGCTCACCACAAAGGTGATGCCGGGCAGCATGAGCGCAGGCACCTGGTAGCAAATGGACTTGCCGGCGCCTGTGGGCATAACGCCGAGCGCATCGCGGCCGGCAAGGATCGCATCCACCATGCGATCCTGTCCCGGGCGAAACGAGGTGTAGCCAAAATAGGCGCCGAGCGTGTCGAGCGCCATCTGCTGCATGCTATCGGTCATGGTTTCCTAACGTCAGAATCATCTGCCGCCGATTATACGCCGCCACGCGGACCGGCGTCGCCCGGCTCTCAGCCACGCTCATTCTGCGGGTAGTCATTGGGGACGTTCTTGAATGACTGGCCGTTTAAGAACGTCCCCAATGACTAGTCTCTTGACAAGCGCGGAAACGTCGCTGGCTGGGTATGGGCCAGCGAAAACGCCCCTAAGCGAGCAAGGTGACGTGAAAGAGGAGGGAAGCGTACTTCGGTACGCGACCGACGATTGAACGTCAGATTGCCGCTTAGGGGCGTTTGCAGCGTCGAGCCGTTACGCGGTTTGGTAAAACCGCGTAACTTACATGACCATAACGTAGCGCGATCCCACGTAGTACTGCTTACCCATCAGAACCGGCTCGCCATTGGGACCGGTAAAGCTGGCACGCAGATTGAGCAGTGGATCGTGCGGGGCAATGCCCAACTCGGCCGCCTGCTCGGTATTGGCACGAACGGCCTCGACCGTGCGGTAGCCAACCGAGACAATCGGCGTTCCGCCAACACGCTCGACCTCGGCAAAAATCGACTTGTCCTCAAGATCGGCCGTCAACAGCTCACGGTAGGCGTCAAACGGCACAAAGATGTTCTCCTCAAAGATGGGCTCGCCGTCGGCTGTACGCACGCGCTTAATATGCAGCAGCAGCGCGTCCTTTTGCAGGCCAAAGAACTCCATCTCGTTTTGACGTGCCGGCACAATCTGGCGATCGACCACATGCGCGCCCGCCTTCATGTCATTATCGGCACACAGCGCGGTAAACGTCTGCAGCGTCGAAGCGTGGAACTGGCGGTTGATGTGCGGCGTGGAGACAAAGGTGCCACGGCCCTGCTGCTTAACCAGGTAGCCATCGGAGCACAGCTCCTCGACGGCGCGGCGCACCGTAATGCGGCTCACGTCGTACTGCTCGGCAAGCTCGAGCTCGGACGGAATACGCTCCTTGGATGCATAAACACCTTTCTCGATCGCATCCTTGATTTCGTCGTAAATCTGCTGGTAAAGCGGTGCATTTTTGGGCGCAGGCATATCTAATCACTCTTATCGAAATATTGAAATAACTAATACGTATATAACGTCTAGTTTCATGTTACCTCATAATGATAAAACGATACACCGCATACAGCAAATCCTTACCTGCCGTCGTCCTGCTGCAGGCTGTCCTGTTCACTGAGGCGCGCCTGCCTGCTGGCCATGCGTGCGGGCTTGTCGGGATCGGGTACGGCCGTGGGCATGGGCTCGTCGACATGACCGCCCCACCAGCCGCCCACAAAGTTGAGCGTGTGGAACACGTTGATCACGGCGCCGGGATCAATGTCGCACACCAGCTTGATAATGTCCTGGCTCTCGTAGGTCGATACAACGGCGTGCAGCAGGTACATCTTCTCGCGGCTGTATCCGCCAATGACCTCGGCGCAGCTAATGCCGTGCTGAAAATGGTCAACATAGGCGGTCATGACCTCGTCCGCCTTGCGCGTCGTGATCTGCAGCGTCACGCGGTCGTAGCGACGATAGAAACTGTCGATGGTCTTGGTCGAAATAAACTGGAACACGATGGAGTACGCCGCCTTGTCCCAGCCAAACATAAAGCCAAAGATCGCCAGGATAAAGCAGTTGAAACCAAAGATGACGCCCCAGATGGTCTTGCCCGTGTGATTGGAAACCCACAGCGCGATAAAGTCGGTGCCGCCGGTGGATGCGCCGGATTTAAGCGCGATAGCAGCGCCCAGACCCGAGACCACGCCGCCAAAAATGATGAGCATGATCTTGTCGCCCAAAAACGGAGCGAAGTGAAAGACGTTGAGAAACAGCGATGAGAGCACGACCTGCATCATCGAGAAGATGACGAAGCGCTTGCTAATGCCGCTCCAACATAGGAGCGCCACGGGGATGTTGAGCGCGAGCATACCGAGCGAGATGTCGATGTGAACGCCGCCGAGCGAGGTAACGCGATCGAGCAGGACCGCGACGCCGGTGAGGCCGCTCGGAAGCAGGTCGGCGGGCTGAATGAACGCCTGGATCAGGAATGTCTGGAGAACGGCGGAAATTGTGACCGCCACGGCAGTAATGGCGCGGCGGACGATGGTGAGACGGCCGAGCACGAGCACTCGGTCCGTGAGCTGATCGATGGCGTTCGCCACGCGGGCTCCTTTCGAAGGCAAATCTAGTTGTGAGGCATGTCGGCGATTGTAGCACGGAGCGTGCGAGGGCGCTTCAATTCGCCCTCCCTCGACAACCAAAACGGGACCAGCAACCCCACGACCAAAGGCCCAAATTACAAGTGAGTAGACTTTTTACGATCTGCAGAGCGCACCCAAAAACCGCCACCCCTGTGACCTGCGGTTTTACAAAGGAAGATATGCATTGTGCTCGGCCTGCGTCAAAAGGTCTACTCACTTAGCCCGAATCGAAGCCAAACGGATCAAAATCGAAACCAAATTGAGCCAGTCCACCGCAAAAAACGTTTGAATCCGTGCTTCTCGCGGCGGATTGACACTACAAAGCGGCCAAAATGTCGGTCAGATTATCGATAACGGCATCGGCTCGCGATTGATCGAGGTTGACGCCCTCGTGCGGACGCAGCGCCAGGACGCGGGCGCCGGAGCGCTTGCCGGCCTCGATGCCCAAAGGCGAGTCCTCGATAACCAGGCACTCGGCAGGCTCCACCCCCAGCGCCTCCATGGCACGCAAATAGATCTCGGGATCGGGCTTAAACGCACTGCACTCGTGACCGCTGATGGTGTAGTCCAGCACATCGGCAATGCCGGCAATCTCCACCAGCTCGTCAATAAGCTCGCGATAGGACGAGCTCGCGATGGCACACTTCACGCCGCGCTCGTGCAGCTCACGCATCACCGGCTCCGTCTGCTCGTTGAGCAGCTCGGCATACGGAACGGGGTGGTCCGGGCTGTAGACCTGCTTATACTCCACGCGCAGGCGCTCGCGCAGCTCAACATCGTCGGGCACCAGCGCCTCCCAAATGGCCGGCTCGTTAGACCCCGAAAGATCGGGGATCTCGTCAAAGTGAAAGCCCTTCTCCTCCATAAACGCCACGCGGCGACGGTTGTAGAACCACTCGGTATCGACCAGCACGCCGTCCATGTCAAACAGCACTGCTTTGATCATACGCATCTCCTCCCACCTGCCAAAAAGGGTCAGGTTTATTTTGGTGGGTTTTATCTGGGGTTTTACGGCGCGACAGACGCACCCTCCCCAGAGCAAAAAAGGGGATGGGGCGCAAACCCCATCCCCTCTCAATCAACCCGTAAGGTCTACTTACTTGTGATTAGTAGGAAAGCTTCCACATGTAGCGACGCATGGTCAGCGGGTGCTGACGGGCCTCGGCGATCTGGTTGCCGTACTCGCGCATAACGGCGAGGTGCAGCAGCGGGTTGAAGTAGGTGACGACGCTCGCGGGCACAGCGTCAGCCAGGCCGTAGTCCTTGGAGTCGATCAGAGCGACCTTGGCGCCCATGCGCTTAAGGAAGGTGAGGGCGCGGGCGTCCATCGGACGGGTAGCGCCATCGGACATGAAGAAGACGTAGGGCTTACCCTCGGTGGAAACCTCGAACGGGCCGTGGAAGTACTCACCGGTGTTGTAGGCAGCGGCGTCGATCCACTGCATCTCGGTGAACAGGAAGGCGGCGTGAGAATAAGCCATCTTCTCGGAGGCACCGGAAGCCATGAAGTAGATCATCTTGTCGTCCTTGAAGTCCTGAGCGAACTTCTTGGCGAGCTTCTTGCAGGACTGAGCGGCGTTCTCGCAGAGCTCGAAGACGTTGGTGAGGCCGGTGATCATGTCCTCGTAGTGGTCATAGCCCTCGGTCTGCTGAAGGATCTCGACAGCAAGAGCGATGGCGTAGCCGGGCTTCTCGCACTTGGCAGCGAAGTTGGCGTGGAAGCCGTGAACGATGACGTAGTCAGCGTCGACGGTCAGAGCGGAGCCAGCCTTGTTGGTGAGGGAGACGACCGGGCAGTTGTGCTTCTTGGCGGTCTTGTTGGCCTCGACGGTCTCGGGCGTGGAGCCACCGAGGGAGCAGGTGATCACGAAGGTGTGCTCGTTGACCCAGGAAGGCGTGTCGTAGTTGAACTCGTTAGCGGTGAAGATCTGAACGTTCAGCTTGTCCGTGTTGTTGGCCAGGAAGTACTTGGCGGGGTAAAGGTCGGACATGGAAGCGCCGCAGCCGACGAAAGCGACGCTGTGGATCTCGTGGTTGGACAGGACGTCAGCGACGATCTGCTTAGGGAGGTTAAGGTCGATCTCGTACATCTGACACATTCCTTTCGATTTTTGCGGCGCCACATTGCCGGGCGCTCGCAGGGTTACCGTGGTTTGGGCCGAGTCGCCGGCCCGTTGAGGATGCGACAAAGAGACTATCCCATTGTCGCATTTTGGGGATGGAAGCCTGCCTGGGGTATGGGATGCCAGGCAGGCCCCCGGGGGAAAGCGGTTAGGCGCTTGGTCGCGACTAGGCCAGGATGCCGGCCGCGGAGAGGGCGATGCCGCCCACGATGGCGATCACGAGAAGCCAACCGGTGTTGACGTTCTTCTTGATGAGCCAGTACATAAGGCCGGTGAGGCCAAGGGAGATCATCTGGGGCATCATGCCGTCCAGGATGTCCTGGATAACGACGGTGCCCTCAGCGAACTGCAGCGGGGTGGTGGCGCCAATCAGCGTAGCGATCATGCCGCCCACGGACATAAGGCCCACGATGCCGCAGACATACATGAGCTTCTCCATGAGGTCGCCGCCCTGAAGCTTGCTCAGGTACTCGTGGCCGCCCTGATAGCCCATCTTGGCTGCGAACCAGGTGATCAGCACGGAGGGGACGATGGAGATGAGAAGGGCCAGGATCGGGCCCATGATGGAGCCCTGCTGAGCCAGCTGAACGCCCAAGCCAAAGGCGATAACGCGGATGGTGCCCTGGAAGAAGGAGTCACCGATGCCGGAAAGCGGGCCCATAAGGGAGGTCTTGACCGCGTTAATCGAATCGGGGTTGAAGTTCTCGGGATCCTTGGCGTACTCCTCCTCCATGGAGGCGGCGAGGCCCAGGATGAAAGCGCTCGTCTGCGGGGTGCAGTTGTAGAACGCCATGTGACGGTGGTAAGCCTCTTTCTTAGCAGCAAGCTGCTTGGGGTCGGACTCGTCCGGATAGAGGCGATCGAGCGTGGGAACCATACCGTAGAGGAAGCCCATGTTCATCTGACGCTCGTAGTTCCAAGAGGCCTGGATGGCCCAGGAGCGCCAGAAGAACTGGCTGACCTTCTTGTTCAGGGACACGTCCTTGGTTGCGGTTGCCATAGTGTGTTCCTCCTTAGTCTTCGTCGTCTTCGAGCGGATCGTAGTCGGAATCGACACCGGCGGCTGCATGGGAACCGTTGAACTTGAAGCCCATGAAGACGACAGCCAGGCACACACCGATCAGAGCGACCGCGATGACGGACAGGTTGAGGTAAGCGGCGAGCAGGAAACCGATGAACAGGAACGGAGTCATACCCTTCTTGATCATCATGGTGAGCAGCAGGGCCAAGCCGTAGGCGGTCATGATCTTGGTCGAAACGTTAAGACCAGTGGACAGCCACTCGGGAACCATGTTGACGATGGCCTGAACCAGGTCGGTGCCAACAAAAACGGCGAGGAAGATCGGCAGGAAGTACATGATGGCGTACAGACCGGAGCCGGCGCAGATGTGCATACGGTAGGCGGTCTTGAACTTTCCGTTATCGATCGCGTTATCTGCCACATGGGTGAGGACGGCGATGATGGAACGGAACACGATGCCGAGGAGCTGACCCAGGACGGCGACCGGGATGGCGATCGTCATGGCGGTCTCGGCGGAAGCGTCGGTCAGGCACGCAAAGGCAGCGGCCACGATGCCGCCCAGGACCATATCGGGCGGAACGGCGGCGCCGACCTGCACCAGGCCCATGGACACGAGCTCGACGGCGGCACCGACGGCAAGGCCGGTGGGCACATCGCCCAGCAGCAGACCGACGAGCGTAGCGCCAACGAGGGGCTGCTCGAAGTTAAGACGACCGAGCAGGCGGGAGTCCCACATGCAGAACACGCCGACGAGGCCGACGAGCACCGCACTGATGAACGTATTCATACCCTTCTCCTTTCAGTCAGGCAAAAGCCTGGTTGATTACAGGTTGGCGTCGATGTCGACGCTCTGATACGTAGGGGTCTGCTGGACATAGAGCTTAATGCCCATGTCGAGCAGCTGGTTGACGTCGGCCTTCTGGGTGGCGTCGAGGAAGACGGAGCTGTCCTTGCCGCCGACCTGATCGGCACCGTCGTGGTTGGCGGTGGCGCCCAGGTTGATGGCGTCGAGCTTGTAGCCCTGGCAGAACTGCAGCATCTCGGCCGTGTTGCCAAAGACGAACATGACGCGCTCGCCGAGGGTGTTGAGCTTGTCCATCTTGGCGAGGGCACGCTCGACGGTGAAGACGTTCAGGCGCACGCCCTGGGGCTTGGCCAGCTTAAGAGCGCCCTTCTTGATGTCATCGTTGGCAGCAGCGTTGTCGACGACGATGATGCGCTCGGCCTGAACCTTGGTGGTCCAGGTAAAGACGACCTGGCCGTGCAGCAGACGGTAGTCAAGACGTGCGAGGACGATCTTGGCGGGACCGGAGCTGTGACGGGACGCCTTGGCTTTCTTGGCGGGAGCCGCGGCGGCCTCGACCGGTGCGTTGGGGTTGGTCAGACCGGTGCGGGCCTCGTTGATGAGGGCCGCGAGCTCGGCGCCCTTGACGGGGACGGGGCTCATAGCGAGCGTCAGTGCCAACGGAATGTTGAAACCGCTGACAACCGTGAACTTCGTGCCGTTCTTGGAAAGCTCGACCATGTTGTTGTTGACCGAGCTGCCGAGCATATCGGTCAGCACATAGACGGTGTCGTCCGCGTTGAACGTGGCGATCATAGCCTCAACCTTATTGGTGATGGGCTCCTTGTCGTCACGAGCAAGCGACACGACGTGGACGTTCGACACGTCGCCGAGAACCATCTCGAGCGTGTCTTTGGCGCCTGCGGCCAGGCCGCCATGAGATGCGAGAATGATCTGATTCATCTTGCCTCCTCCTTTTCGTTATGGTCATTATAACGTCTTATACGTTGCCTATATTGCTAATTAGTATAAAGACCGTTCGCGGGTGAAAATCGACCGTTGACGGGTTTAACGTACTTGAAACGTTGGGGCTGGATAGGCCGGCGCTGGCTGGATAACCCCAGGTCAGACGCCGCACACAATCCTCTATCGCACGAAGTACCAGGGGCTTTCCTGCACGGTGGGTTCCAGCGCGATGCCGGTGCGTTCCTTAAACAGATCCATGTCCTGCGATTTCTCCGTCCACCACGCGTTGGGCTTAAAGGTCATGCTCTCAACGATATGGCCGACAAAGGCACTGTTGCGCAGCTTGGAGAAATCGGTGTTCATGATCAGGATGGACGCGAGCACCAGCACGATGCCCAGGACCTTGATCGCGCCGGCGGGCTCGGCATAGACACCAATGCCCACCAGTACGGTGACGACCGTCTCGAAAGACATTACGACGGGAACTTTCGATGTCTCGAGCCCCATGGACAGACCCTGCATATATAAGATGTAGGCCACGGCTGTGGGGATGAGTCCAAAGCCAAGGAACAACAACAGCAGCTGTGGCGACATTGCCGCGGCGACATCCGGCCACGGAGCCGCGATAGCTGCCATAACCGCACCGCCAAAAACAAAGCCCCAAAACGTGACAGCCAGCGGGTGGACCGTCTTGGTTGCTATCCGGCTAAACACCGCAAGCGACGCACCGCAAAAGCCTGCAATCACGCCCGACGTGACGCCCCAAACCGAAAAATGAAAACCGGAAAGGTCGCCATTGGTCACCGCAAGCACGCAGCCAACGATGTTAAAGACAATGGCAACGAGCTTGTTGGGGGTCACGTCCTCGCGATAAAGCACGCGGCCGAGCATGACGCCAAACACCGGCGAGGTGTAGAGCAGCACCGAGGCCGTGGACATGCCCACCTCGCCCATGCACTCGTAATAGCAGGTGTTGGCGACGGCCAAGCCGACGATACCGACAAGTGCGCAGGGGACGAGCTCTTTGGGGCTTGCCTTGAATAGCGCCAGGGGACCCTGAGCCACGGTAGACCCCTCACCCGGACGGCAGCCCATAAACATCAGGACCGGCGCCAAGACAAGCGCTCCGACCAACAAGCGAAAGGCAGCCATGCTCTGGGACGAAACGCCCATGGCCGCAATGCCGTTTACAAAGATTCCGATGCTGCCCCACATAAGCGCGGCGATCAGCACCAGCACATAGCCCAGATTGCTTTTCTTCAACGCAGCCTCCTCGGTATTGTTTCCAATATGTTTCACACTACGTTATAGTCGTTATATACATTTTTCAAGACACAAATCGCCGAACGGAAAAATGATCCGCTGGGGATGGAGGAAAACGGATCACTGAGGGGCTGGTCTGAGTCAGTGATCCGTTTTCCTCCATCCCCAGCGGATTACTTGGCGGTTGCGGTGAAATAGTTCCTAAATAGAGGCTTCAAGCCCCCAAACAGGAACTATTCCACCGCAACTTATGAGGACATCGAGCTGTTAGGCCGCTCTATCCCCTAGTACTCAAGCTTCCACATGTAGCGGCGCGTCATGTAGTCCTTGTGGGTGACGGCGGAAAGCGCACGCATGTAGACGTTGTTGAGGATCGGGGCAAAGATCAGGTGGTTGAAGTACTCGCTCACGCTGTCCTTGATGTCGTTGAGGCCGAGCTCCTTGGCGTCGAGCTGATAGACGCGCTCGCCACCGTACTGGTTGACGAAGCGGATGCCGCGCTCGTCGTTACAGCGGCTGCGGCCGACGCTGATGAGCTGGAACAGCGAGGTGCGCTTGTCCAGAATCTCGAAGGGGCCGTGGAAGAAGTCGCAGGTGTTGATGGTGCAGGAGTCGATCTGCAGCATCTCCTGCACGTTGCAGATGCTAAAGACGTAGGCGGCACCAAAGAGCGGGCCCTGAGCCATCACGTTGATGCAGGGCTTGTCGGCGTTCTGCTCGGCCCACTTGGCAGCGAGCGGACGGGTGTACTCGACGGCCTTGCGATAGATGGGGTCGACCAAGTCGAACGCGGCCATAGCGGTCTCGTACTCGGCATAGCCCTCGGTCTGCTGCGTAAGCTCCATGGCGATCATGGTCACGACGGCGGAGTTGGTGCGGCCCATGCAGGACTCATCGACGGCCAGGCTATCGTACTGGATCTTGTAGTCGCAGACCTCGGTAAGGCCGGACTCGTCGACATAGATGGCGATGGTGCTGGCGCCGTGGTCCTTGGCGACATGGGCGGCGACGATGGTCTCCTTGGTGCCGCGCATGGACACGACCACGGCCAGGGTGTTCTCGTTGACGTAGGCCGGGGTGGCGTGCACGAACTCGTTGCTGGTGTAGCTGGAGCTCACGACCTGCGTGGCCTCGTGCTCCATAAAGTACTGGGCAGGATAGTTGCCGCCGTTGGATCCGCCAGCGCCAATCCACACGACGCGCTTGATGCCGCCCTTGTCTGCCTTGTCAGCCAAAACCTGGGAGACGACATCCTTAACCTGTTCCTGAGTAGTCATCGTGCATCAGCCTTTCTTCTCGTTTGATGCTCTCGATGGCATACAAGTTACATACATGTTTTGGTTATGTCGACTAGTTGTATGCTATATTTATCTTAGAAATTTTGCTGGTAAGGTTTTCGGTAGCTCGATACCAGCGATTTTATTGTTGTATTGAATACATGCTTGCTTAGATAAGCATATAGGTTAGATACAGGCTGATCGCATGAACGCTTCATCTAAAAAGAAACTGAGCCAATACGAGCGCTTGGCGGGTACGCTTCGCGACCGCATCGCCGCCGGCATCTACGCACGCGGAGACAAGCTGCCGTCCGAGATGGAGCTCATGGACGAATCGGGCCTGTCGCGCAGCACCGTGCGCCACGCCCTTAAGGTGCTCGTTGATGAGGGCCTGGTGCGCACCGAGCGCGGGCGTGGCGCCTTTGTGGCCGACACGCCCGCGCTCCACGAGAACAACCTAGTGTTTTCGAGCTATACCAAGCAGGTCGAAGGCCAGGGCATGAAGCCCACCACGCGCACCGTGGACTCGGGCTTTGCCAAGGCGGCCGGCAGCATAGCTAAGTTCTTTGACGCCGCCGTGGGCAGCAAGCTCGTCAAACTTGTCCGCCTGCGCTACCTGGACGACGCGCCGCTGTGCCTGGAGACCACCTACCTGCCGCCAAGCTTCGAGACGCTCATCGATCGCGATATCAACGGTTCGCTCTACGCGACGCTGCGCCAAGAATTCCATCGCGCGCCGGCACAGGGGCATAAGACCTTTGAGGTGTGCTACGCCTCGCAAAACGAGGCGTTTTTGCTCAACGTCGAGCGCGGGCAGGCACTAATCCTGATCACCGACTACGTCTACGACACCGACGGCCGCCCGCTCCATGTCTCCAAGCGCATCCAACGCACCGACCGTGCCAAATACACCGAACCCATCGGCTAACCAACACCAAAACCACCACAAAGGGGACAGGCACCTTTGTGGTGGTTTTAGGCGAGGAGGTCGGGGAACCAGGTTGGTTTGGGTTGGTTGGGTGTGCGCTCGGCCAGGACCAGCTCCATCCAGCACATGTCGTACCAGCGGCCGAACTTTTGGGCGCAGCGGTCAAAGGCACCCACCAGGCGATACCCCATATGGGCATGGAAATCCTGGCTGTTGTGCGTCAGGTACTCGTCGTCCTTATCGTGCGGCACGGCAATGAGCGCGCACATGTTGGTGATGTCCATCGCGACCAGGCATTGCTTGAGCGCGTCGTGCAGCTTGCGACCCAGCCCGCCATGGCGCACGTCGCGTGCCAGGTAGATCGACGTCTCGACCGACCAGTCGTATGCCTCGCGGCTGTTGAGCTGACTCACATAGGCATAGCCTACCGGACGCCCGTCCAACTCCATCACCAGATACGGATAGCGCTTGAGCGTACGCTCGATGCGCCCGGCGAACTCCTCAACGCTCGGCACCTCGTATTCACAGGTAATCGCCGTCTGGCGCACATACGGCTCATAGATGGCAAGCAACGCCGGCGCATCATCGGGCGTCGCCAGGCGAATCGTCGGCTCGGACATTTCGGTCATACAACCCTTCTCCCCCAAAAGCAAAGGCCGCCTTGCGCCAAACCCAGCGCAAGGCGGCCCTCGTCATCGCATCAAGCTACAGGACAGCCGCCAACGCGTCGATGTCCTCCTGCGTCGTGGCCCAGCTGGTGCAAAAGCGCACCACCGTGTGGGTCTCGTCGTACTTTTCCCAGTACTCGATCGAGGCATGCTCGCGAATGCGGGCCATGTCCTCGTTGGGCAGAATCACGAACTGCTGGTTGGTCGGCGTCTCCAAGAAGAACTGGTAGCCGCGCTCGTGCAGCACGCGACGAAGCGCCTGCGCGGTTTCGATCGCCTGGCGACCAATCTCAAAATACAGGCCGTCGGTAAAGAGCGCCTCAAACTGCACGCCCGTCAGGCGGCCCTTGGCCAGCAACGCACCGTGCTGCTTAATGCGCGGAATGGGATGCGCCGGAGCGTGTATGCCGCAAAACACCACGGCCTCGCCGCACAGAGCGCCACACTTGGTGCCGCCGATGTAGAACACGTCACACAGCTGCGCCAGCTCGGGCAGGGTAATGTCGCACTCATCGGCCGCCAGCGCATAGGCCAGGCGGGCGCCATCCACAAACAGCGGAATCTCGCGCTTCTGGCACACCGCGTGAATCGCCGCGAGCTCGGCCTTGGAGTACAGCGTGCCGTACTCGGTCGATAGGCTCACGTACACGGCACCCGGGAACACCGTGTGCTCGTAGCTCTCGTTTTCGTAGAACACCTGGATATAGTTCTCGAGGTCCTCGGCGTGCATCTTGCCCTCGTAGCCGGGGATGGTGAGCACCTTGTGGCCGCCAAACTCGATGGCGCCCGCCTCGTGGCAGGCGACGTGGCCAGTCTCGGCGGCAACGACGCCCTCGTACGGCGCGAGCAGCATGTCGATCACCGTCGCGTTGGCCTGCGTGCCGCCCACCAGAAAAAACACGTCGGCATCGGGAGCCTGACAGGCCTCGCGGATAAGCTGCTTGGCACGCTCGGTGTGTGCATCGGTACCGTAGCCGGGCTGCGGCTCCATATTGGTGTCGACGAGCGCCTGCAGCACTGCCGGATGTGCGCCGTGGGAATAATCGTTGTTAAACGCGAGCATGGCAATCCTCTCTTACCGGGTATCGGCCAGATGATTCAAACGGAGCTATTGTACGCCGTTGGGATAGGCAATGCGCGCGGCAAGGCACTCAAGTGCCAGTACCAGGGCAAAGCCGCAGCTCACGTCGCTCAAAAAGTGCGCACCGATCACGATGCGGCCAAGCGCGACGAGCGCCGCAACCACAGCCGCCGTCCAAAAGACCACGCGACGACGCGAAGGCTTTTCCGTAAAGGCTGCCGCGGGAAGCCCGGCGAGCATAAGGCCGATCGCCGCATGCGCTGTGTGTCCGCTCGCAAACGACTTGAACCCGTCCTTGATCACGCCGGCGGCAATATAGGTCCACTTGTCGGGATTGCCGATCACCCACCACGGCTGAAAATTGAGCCCCGGCGTGACCTCGATCACGCGCATGCGCGGGCGCGACCACAACGGCTTAACAATGACGTTGAGGATGATGGCCTGAGCGACCCACACGGCAAGCACCATCAACGCCCAGCGCGTAAGCTCGTCGGGCGCGGTGTCACGCGTAAGGCGGTAGGCGATGAAGTTGGCGACGATGACCAACACAAACGTCAGAACCAGCTGAAACGCAATAAGCTTGCCACCGACGCGCAGCGATCCGATAATCTCGTAGCCGACCAGGCCCACGTTGATCAGAACGCCCAGCACGGCGAGCCACTTGCTCGTCTTGGAATCGGGGCGTGCCGAGCGCACGAGCATAACGCCCGCGACGCTCGCCGTCAGCTCAAACGGCAGCTCGCCGGCCGCCTCGACAAAGCGGCCGTACATGCTGCCGATGTTGAACAGCGCGCTCGAGATCTGATAATCGAAGAAGCTGCCCACGCCCAGACAAAGGCACAGGACGGCCGCGATAATGGCGACATCTTTCTTGTAGATGTATCCGAACATGCTTTCCTTTCGATGGAACCAGATTGCCCAAATGGGGCGTTTGCAGCGTCGACCCGTTAGTCGTCGTCGCTCGCACCCAATTGCTGCAGCAGCATGAGTGCCGCGGCCACGGGGCCGGTGCCGTCGCTGGCGTCGAGACCGCGACCCAGGCCGCTGCCCGCGCCGGCACCCGCCTTGTAGGGCACCGACAGTTTGCGGCTCTTGGGAAAGTTCACCGCGCCATAGCGGGTCTTAAGCTCAAAGGCCACCTTCTTGGGAACGTCAACCCCCAGGAAGGTAATGCGTCCACCGCTGAGCGTGACGCTCTCGAGCCCCAAGCGCTCGCCGCGAATGCGGATGCGAGCGCGGTTGAACAAGTTAAGCCCCGCCAACGGCAGCTCACCGTGCGCGGCCTCGGTCTCCTCCTGCACCTCGTCGATACTCTCCAGGTCCTCGGCCGCCGCGAGCTTGCGGTACACGAGCACGCGCTGGTCCACCGCCGGCATGTACTCCTCGGACAAGAAGTAGTCGGCCGGCAGGTTGATGCCCACGCTCGCCGCCTCCACGCCGGCATCGTCATCGCCGCGCGCCTCGGCCACGGCCTGTCCCAGCATCTGCGTAAACAGGTCAAAGCCCACGCTCGACAGGTTACCGTGCTGCTCGGCGCCCATAAGCGAACCGGCGCCGCGGATCTCCAGGTCGCGCATGGCGATGCGCATGCCGCTGCCCAGGTCCTGGAACTCGGAAAGCGCGGTCAGGCGTGCCGTGGCCTCCTCGGTGAGCGGCAACTCGCCGGGGAACATAAAGTACGCGTATGCCTGCGTGGCCGAGCGGCCCACGCGGCCCTTAAGCTGGTAGAGCTGTGCCAGACCCAGACGCTGCGAGTCCTCAATGATGAGCGTGTTGGCCGTTGCGTTGTCGATGCCGCTCTCCACGATGGTCGTGGCGATAAGCACGTCGATCTTCTTGGTCGCGAACTCGATCATCACGTCCTCGACCTCGCGCGGGCTCATCTTGCCGTGCGCCACGCCCACGCGCGCCTCGGGCGCGGCCTCGTGCACGCGCGCCACGGCATCGTCGATGGTCTTGACGCGGTTGGACACGTAATACACCTGACCGCCGCGACCCACCTCCAGGCGAATCGCCGCGCTCACCACGTCGGGGTCGTACTCCCCCACGTGCACGATCACGGGACGACGCCCAGTCGGCGGCGTGGTGATCAGGCTCATGTCGCGCACGCCGCTCGTGGCCATCTGCATGGTTCGCGGAATAGGCGTTGCCGAAAGCGTGAGCACGTCGATTTGCTCGCGCAGGTTTTTGAGCTGCTCCTTGTGCTGCACACCAAAGCGCTGCTCTTCGTCGATGATCACCATACCCAGGTTCTTGGGGTTCACGTCGGCCGAAAGCAGACGGTGCGTGCCGATGAGCACATCAATCGTGCCCTCGGCAAACGCCTTGAGCGCGCGCTTTTGCTGCGCCGGCGTGCGGAAGCGGCTGAGTACCTCGACCTCCAAGCCAAACGGGGCAAAACGCTCAAAGAATGTCTCGTGGTGCTGTTGGGCCAGAATGGTCGTGGGGCAGAGCACCATGACCTGGCGGCCGGAGTCCACGCACTTAAAGGCTGCGCGCAGGGCGACCTCGGTCTTGCCGAAACCCACGTCGCCGCACAGCAGGCGGTCCATGGGCTTGGGCGCCTCCATGTCTGCCTTGATGTCGGCGATAGCCTCCAGCTGGTCGCGTGTCTCGTCGTAGGGGAAGCTCTCCTCCATCTCGATCTGCTCAGGCGTATCGGGCGGACAGGCGATACCGGTAATCGACGAGCGGCGCGTATAGAGGTCGACCAGGTCAAACGCCAGCTTTTTGGCATTCTTGCGCGCCTTGTTGGTGGCACGCGTCCAGTCGGCGGTGTTGAGCCTGGTCAGGCGCGGCTTGTCGCCGTCGGGGCCAACATAGCGCGTGATGCGGTCGACCTGCTCGAGCGGCACGTAGAGCTTGTCGCCATCGGCATATTCCAGCAAAAAGTAGTCGCGCTCCTTGCCGCCCACTTCTTGGCGCGCGATCTCGCTAAAGAGCGCGATGCCGTGAGTGGCGTGCACCACGTAGTCGCCCGGCTTAAACGGGAAGGTGATCTGCGTAATGTCCACCTTGCGGCGGCTGCGCGCGCGGTTGGCGTCCATGCGGGCGTTGAGGTCGGCGATCGAGAACACGGCCAGGTTGGCGTCGGGCACCACCACGCCCTGCGGCAGGGCAGCGTCCACAAAGGTCACGCGCCCGCGCGAGATCGTGGGCACGGCGGCGCCGGCGGCAGCCTGCGCGGCGCCCGCCTCGAGCGAGCGGGCGTTGAGCGCGTCGGCGCGGCGCTCGCGAATTGCAGCATGAGCATCCTGACGGGCAGCACGATCGGCAGAATCTGCCGCTGCCACGCGCACACGCTCGCCAATGACGCCGGCGTTTTCGGGGGCGGCCGTCAGCGACTCCTCAAAGGTAATGCCCTCATCGCCAAAGGTGAGCTCCATCGACTCGCGCGCACCGCGGTCGGGAATGGCAAACACGCAGGCGTAGCGCTTGCCCACGACTTCCTGAATGCGCGTCATAAAACGGTTGTCCGAGCCTGCGATGGCCGGCTGCTCAATCTTGAGCTCGGCCGTCACCGCACCGCCGGCACGGATGAGGCTCACGTAGTTCAGGCGCTGCTGGGCACCAAAGTCGAGCTGCTGGGCGCGCACGTACAAGCCATCCAGGCGATCGACCCCCGCCTCGCCGGCACGCGCCTCGATATCCTCGTAGGCGCGCAGGCAATCGTCGAACAGCGAGCGCGGCTCGGACAGGACCACAAGCGCCTTGCCGCTCACGTGTGCCAGCGGGCTTACGGTCTGGCCGTACATCACCGGCAAAAAGCGGTCGAGCTCGGGCGTGACGATGCGCGCATCCACCATCTCGAGCAGCGCCGCCAGCTTGCTATCGCTCTGGCTTGCGCGGTAGAGCGCCACGTGCATGTTGTGAACGGCATCGTCGGTAAGCGCCAGCTCACGGCAGGGAAAAATCTCGATGCTGCCCTCGTTGCCGATGGTCTGCCCCGTTGAGCTCACCATGCGGCGAATGCGGTCGATCTCGTCGCCAAAAAACTCGATGCGCACGGGCGCCTTCTCCTGCGCGGGAAACACCTCGACGGTGTCGCCGTGCACGCGGAACAGGCCGGGCGCGTCGGCGGCGCCGGCATTGGTGTAGCCCATGCCCACCAGGCGCTGCGGCACCTCGTCAAAAGGAATCTCCTCGCCCACCGCAAAAGTGGTGGACTCCCAATAGCGACTCTCGACCGGCGGCACACAGCGCAGCAGTGCACGGGCCGAGGCAACCATGATGCAGTTGTCGCCGCGCACGATGCGTCCCAGGGCCTCGCAGCGCTGGGCAACCACGGCATCGTCGGGCGCCTGCTCGCGCCACGGATAGTCCTTGCGCTCGGGAAAACGGCACACGTGTGCCAGGCCCACGTAAGCGGCAAGGCTGCGCGCGGCGCGATCGGCCGCGTCCTCGCCGCTCACAATGTAGACCGTGGGGCGCGGACGGCGCGCAAACTGGGCTGCCGCCATAAGCGTGCGACCCGACTGCGACACGGCCAGCGTCACGTCCTCGCCGGCATCGAGTCCGGCCTCGACAGTCTGCAAGGCCTCGGCAGTGTAGAGCTGCGCGGCTATACGGTGAATGAGCATGCTGTTCCTCCGGCATCGCAACGCCAAAAGCCCGCCGGGGCAAGCTCGGCGGGTCGTTCATCAAAGTTCATTAACGTTTATGGTACCGCACGGCCCCGTGACCAAAAGCCAAAGCGACATCATGCCAAATGTTGCCCACAACGGTCGCGCCAACACGTTTTACCAGCTTATTAACCCGCCATACACTCTGTTCTTTGTTACCTTTCAACACTGATTCGCACCGCAGCGCCCCCTAGCGGGCATTTCGAGCTGCAAAGCGCCTATAATTGACAATATTTACGTATCCAATGCTGTTTTTGAGAGGGGGGGGGGTAAAAACAAATGGCTGACACTCCATCTTGTGCACTGTACGCCGGGCTTAAGTCACTCGGTCGCATCAACAACGGTAACGCCGCGCAAATTCTCATGGCCGGCAACGCCCGTTACGGTGGACGCCTCATCTCCGAACGCTTGACGGTCCCGTCGTTTATCTCACGCGAAATCGTTCACACCAAACCCGGTGACCTTCCCGAGCCGCTGTTTGCGCCCTTTGAACAAAGTGCACGCCAGATACTCAACCTCATCATGCAAAACCGAGGCTCCGACCCCCAATCGCTGAGCAAGGTCGCTAAACGCTATATGGAGTCGTGCGTCCCAAACATGCAGGATGCCCTTACCAATTGCGGCGTCGACGGCATGCTCTTTAGAAACGCCGTCGAGCGCATCGAGACCACTGACGATAGTGACATTAAAGATCGCCTCTACATCCATCTGATCTTTTTTATCGTTACCGGCTGCCTTGGCGACCCCGCCCGCGCCATCGAGTACACCGATTCCTTTGTGTCCGACCAGATGTTCTCGACGCTTGACACGGTCGAGACGACCGTCACCTCATTTTTCTCGACAACCGCGCGCCCCACGGGAGACATTCGCCTGGGGCTGCTGCGCGTCGTGGGCAACTCGGCGCGACCGCCGCTGCGTCCCCTTACCACGAACCCGGTGGGCAGCATTATCGGGTCGCTGACTGGCGACGCGAACGCCATCACCGACGTCGATTCCGATGTCTCGCGCCAGCACCTGCGCATTTGGTTCCAAGACGGACGCTGGCTTGCGCAGGGCCTCGACTCCACCAACGGATCGTTTTTGATCTCGGGCGTCGACCGCTGCCGGCAGCCTATCGAGCTGCCTCGACGCGACCGCCCCGCCAACTTTACCAACACCCCCGTCGAGATTCACAACGGAGACACGCTTTGCTTGGGCGCCACAACGCGTTTTTTGGTCATTCGCATCATAGACTAGCCTGCCCACACATCTTCGACGCACAAGGTGCCGTTATTTGCATCAACCCCTGCAAATAACGGCACTTTTCAATTAAGGCAACGGTTGCGCTACCTTTTCACTAACATTATTGCTATGCACTATTTTCTCGAAAGGATCGCCCCGTGACGTACGACACGGACATGGATATCATCGCGTTGTCTCCCTTTGAACCAAACGCCATGTTTGCGACCACCGAAGACTCCGATACCATTCGCCGCTTTACCACCCTGCTGGATTGCGGGGCAGTCGGCGGCGGCTCCCACCATCTTCGCAAGGTCGCCAACACCGAGGGCGAGACCTTTGCGCTCAAGACGCTGTGGCCCCTCAGCGGCTGTGATGAAAACGGCTCCGCTGTCAGCCCCTCGGGCATCAAGACGCTCACCGAGGAGTATCGCAATCTTGCAGTCGTGTCACCGTTGGGCGGCTTTCCCAAAACCTATGGCTACGGTTATGCCGGCAACACGCCGGTCATCCTTATGGAATGGATTGAAGGCCTGCCCCTTCGCGATGCCGCGGCAGAGTTAACCGACCCCGCCGAGGGCGGCCACATTCCCGCAAACACCGTCGCCGCAATCGGAAAACGCCTGGGAGAGATCCTCCTGACTACCCAAAAGCTCGATGCACCTTTTGTGCACCGTGATATCTCCTTGCGCAACATCATTATGCAGTTTTGACCTTTGCCTGGTCGATCTGGGCAGCTCGAGCATCAAGCGCTCAGACCCCTCGTTTACCATGTCCACCGGCATCTGGCGCAACGGCACCCCCGAGTTCGCCCCACCCGAGATGCTCTCCAACGACATCCCCGAGCTGGCGCCGCTGCGCACGTCGCCCAGCATCGATACATACGAGCTCTGCAGCGTGCTCTACACGCTCTATGCCGGCCACACGCCATATCGCCTAAACGAGCATATGGACCAGTCGCCCTACCTGTACAAGATCGAGCACGAGCCCGAGCTGCTCGAGGCGCGCTTACCCGGCGACCAAAAGCTTGTCGATGTCATCATGAGTGGCATCCATAACGAGCAGTCCCAGCGCGCGCCGCTGTCTACGATTGTCGGCAAGCTCGATGCCTGGATTAAAGACATCGATTTTGAGCCGCGCACGCCGCTGCCCGGACCTGTCGACTTTAGCCAGCAACCAAAGGCTTCCGGCCCCAACAAGGCTCAGACGCACCACCCGGTCATCTCGCGTCGCACTGCGCTCGCGCTCGGCGGCGTCTGCGTTGCCGGCATCGCAGCTTCCGCCCTTGCCACGGGGTGCTGGGGGCTCATCGACCTGTCGCACGGCATCAAGCCGTCACTCGACGATTACACCTGGGAAGAACTCGCCCTGATCTCCCGAAAAATCCAAGAGACATCTTCCAGCAAAAAGGCGCTCGCGATTGCCGAAACCTACCACCTGGTAAACAGCAAGCAGTCGCTCAAAAACGAGAACACCAAAACCGTCAGGCTTTCCGATGGGACCAAGGCACAAGTCCAGATCGTGGGCTTTAAGGCAGACACGTTCACCGATGACGGCCTCCCCGCTGGCATCACCTTTATGTTCCGTACCCCCATCGCCATGCGCGCCGTAAATGACAGCGCTGCGACGGGTGGCTGGGAGCAATCGTCGCTTCGCGAATGGTTGGCAGACGAGGGCATGGCTACGCTGCCCGACGATCTCCGTAATCAGATCCGCTCGGTGCGAAAGCTCACCAACAACACCGGCGGCACCAAAGACGCCTCCAGCATCACCGCCACCGATGACAAGCTGTGGCTGCCGTCCATGAGCGAGCTGTGCGGCTACCAGGCGCCCGAAACGTTCGCAGACGGCTGCGAGTACCTTTCTGCCCTCTACAGCGGAGAAGGCGAACAGTACCAGCTCTATCGCGAGCAGAGTGTGAGCAGCCTGACTACCAACGATGCCATGATCCGCACCGTCGCCGGCAAAAAGATCTGCTACTGGGAGCGCACCCCCAGCGCCGACTGCAGCGAGGGCGCCAACTCGACGTACTTTAACCGCGTTGGAAAAGACGGCGACGTGTTTAACTGGGCAACGCCTGGAAACGATCCGGACCAAATGACCTATGTCCTGCCCGGCTTTTGCATCTAACACCTTCCCCGGATACCAGAAAGGAGCCTTGCATCATGCGTGCGGAAACACCTTCCGAGGTGCTCTTTGATTTCCTTAAGTGCGACCTGCAGATCAATAATCGCGAAGCGGCGCGCATCTTGATTTCGGACAAGCCGATGGACTCCAAACCGGCCCCAAGGTTTCGCATTACCGAAAAGACGTTTCTATCGCGACGCGTGGTGCACGTTGTTCCGGGTACCGACAAGATCGACCCCGAGATGTTTGCCGATTTTTCGCAGAGCGTCCAGAACTTGGCTGCAGCTGTAAAAATCGGCAGCGCCAGCAGTCCAGCGGCCGTCAACGCTTACCAGCAAGCCATTACGGCGCATGCCCTCGAGCGCATGGCAACGTCGCTCGAACACTGGGGGCTCGATGGCTCCATCCTGCGCAATATCTTTGACCGCATCGCCGTCATGCCGGGTCTCCAGCAAAGCGACCGGCGCCTTTTGGAACTCCTTGCGTTAACGGTCTGCGGATGCCTGGCCGACCCCAATGCTGCCGCCTCCGAGGTCAAAGACTTTGCTATAACGCAGCTAGCCCAGACATTTGGCACACTCGAAACCGCCGAGGCGATCCAGGCGCAGGACACTAACTGCAAGGTCAACGAGCCTCCTGCAAAACTAGGGCTGCTCAGACTTGCAAAAGACGGCTCGGCCTTGCCGCCGATCTATCCCTTGAATCTCGATCCCGAGGGTACGGTACTAGGCTCTTTTGCACACGACCGAAACGCCATCACCAACGTAGGACCCGATGTATCCCGCCGGCACCTGCGCATAGCGTTTTCCAACGACACATGGCTCGCAAGCGGCCTCCACTCCACCAATGGAACGGTGCTGGTGACACGCAACGGCGCGACTACCGTTATCGAAAAGCCACGCTCGCTGCGCACCGCTGATGACGAGGACAGGCAGATTCCTATCCACGACGGCGACTTGCTCAAGCTGGGCTCCTCGACCGATTTTTTGGTGCTGAAGATCTCCTCAAACGTACGCGCGCTGGCCTAGGGCCGAGCTGGCACAATAAGAATCAACGCAAAAGAGCGCCGCTGCACACATCGCAGCGGCGCTCTTTTATATGACGTGGACATCTAAAATCGAATGCAGGGGCCGACAATACTCACGCAAGATAACTAAAACATAAAAGCCGCGTGGGGGTCGGGTCCCCACGCGGCTATCAGGTTTGGGCTAAATAAGCCCGGAGGTAAACACTAGAAGTGATTAGTGCTCGCGACGCTTGGTCATGTACATGCCCACAGCAACAGCCACGGCGCCGGTAAGGGCAGCAGCGGAGGTCACAACAAAGGTCGGGTCACCAGTGGTAGGAAGGGCAGCGGCGTCCTTCTTGGCCTCGTCCTTCTTGTCAGCAGCAACCTGCTTCTTACCATCATCCTTCTTCAAAGAATCGGACTTGGGGGTCTTAGCGGTGAAGAAGGCGTAGACAGTGGTGTCCTCGGTGATAGGAGTAGAGAAGTCAAACTTCTTGAAGGACTCCTTGGAAGAAGACCAGCCGACAAAGTTGAAGCCATCAACGGAAGGATCGCCGGGCTGAGCAACAGTCTTGCCGTCCTCAACCTCAACAGTGGTGGTGGAACCATCAACATAGAAATTGACCTTGTGGGTCTGGACAGCAGGCGTCTCGTTCTTGGTCCACTGGGCGTAGAACGTCACGTGGTCGCCGCCGCCCTGGACGGGCTTGCTGAAGTCGACCGGGTCTTTACCGTCGCGGTCGTAGGTCCAGCCGGCGAAGGTGTAGCCCTCGCGGGTCGGGGCCAGGGGCTGGCGGGCGACGCCGTCGCCGTCGGT
>CABSKX010000021.1 GCA_902478365.1 uncultured Collinsella sp.
CCTCCACCCCTCCATTTTGACTTGCAGGGGTGAAATTTTTGGGTTAGCCTCGGGGGCGAGGCCCTCAAAGCCCCGCCCCCGAGGCTAACCCAACGCACCACCCCTGGAGACCCATGGAAACCAGAATCAAACCCACAGCCAAAGGCACTTCCGAACCGATCAAGGGAAAACCCGGTTCCTTCCGCATCTACTTCTCTCTCGGTCGCGACCCCGAATCCGGCAAGAACGGAAAACGAGTCAGATACCTAAAGACACCCAAGAGAACCATCCATTGCAAGAGCAAAAACCCGAAGAACTGGCCCGGTGAGGTTGCGAATGCGCTCGATGCCTACCGGAAGGAGCTGGAGACCTATGAACCGGCTGGCGACATGCCGACCACTGTTTCCGGATACGCCGAGGATTTCCATCGGCTCCGAGAAAGCTCCTTCGGCTCCCCTCTTTCTTTCCAAAGAGAGGAATATGACGTGCGCCATATACGCGAGCTGTTCGGCGACATGCCCCTCGGTGCGCTGAGGCCCGACGAGATCAAACGGGCGTATGCCGAAGCAATCTCAACCAGAAGATTCACAGAGGCCGAGATTCGTCGCATCCACGTCAAGCTCAAACAGGTCATGCAGGACGCACTGGAGAATGAGCTAATCGGGCGCAACCCATGCATCAGCATCAAACTCCCAAAGCCAGACCTTAGAGTGCGTAACTTCCTCCCACCCGACGAACTGCCCCGATTCACCAAATGCCTGCTATCCGAACCCATGGGGCCGATGACCGTCTGCACCATGCTCATATTCCACCTAGGACTCAGAAAAGGCGAGGCCCTGGGGCTCTGTTGGGAAGACTACGACCCCAAGGCGATGGAGATCCGAATCATCCGACAGTACACCAATGACAAAACGCTCAGGGCACCAAAATCGGAAATGAGCAGACGAATCCTGTCTATAGACTCTTCGCTCGCCGCGTATCTAAACGACTGGAAGATGCGGCAGCGCAGTCTATTCGAGCAACGCGGGCTAAGACAGAGAAACTCTGACCCCATCGTTCACGCCTTCAGCACGCATAAGGACGAAAACGGCAACCTTCACGTCAGTATCACCCGACCCGATGGACACAACTATTCACGCTGGTTCAGGGATTTCTGCGTCGACAACGGCTATGGCGAGTACGCCAACGTGACAAGCCAGTTCAAGCGCAACGGCAAACTGCACACACGAGGCACCGGATACTCAGGGCTCGTCCCCCATGGCCTGAGGCACACGGCAGCAACGGCCCTTGTTGCGAGCAACGTCGACTTAAAGACCGTTCAGGCGAGAATGGGCCATGCGTCCGCAAGCACAACCGCAAACTTCTACACCCATGCAATCAGGGCAAATGACCGAAACGCAGCTGAGGTATTTGAATCGCTTTCATCTAAGAATTAGCTATTTCAACTGGATACTTCACTATGTCTCCATATCGTGGGCTATTAGTGACATTCGCATGGGCCATATCGACTGAACGGTGATACATTATTCGCAAGTTGAATGGAAGGAGGTGAGTATAAATGGCGTTGGCAAAGAAGGCTGAGAAGCGAATTCGCATTCCCGAGAATCTCAGGGCCCCCTTCGCACAGATGGTTTCGGACGAGGCTTACCTGCGGGCAACTGACGAATCGAAAACCATCATCGGACTCGTCTTCGAGAAGGTGCTTCCCGCGTCCGCGTTCGCGAGGGACAGGATGCTCAACGTCTACAGCGGTGATAGCCTGTTCACGAGTGTGTCGGACGTATTGCGTTCGAACGTCACCGGCGCAATCGGCACCGTCGCCGAAGCGGACTATAAGCCCATAATCGAGTTCGGAGCGAGGCTCATTCACGAGAGGAGCTGCGGCACTGCGCTCTACACCGGTGCAATGGACATACCGCACCTTCGACGCTGCTTCGAGTCTGTTCTCGACTACATGGAACACGAGACCCGCAGCGACCCCTCGAATCCCTTTCTCGACTACGAGACGTCCCGTGCAGTCAAGTACGGACGCTCGCTGATGGACGAGTGCTCGACGGAGTTCAATCGAGCGCCCGTAGCAGCCCTCGTTCGCTTCGCAGTTGAGTACTTCGACGAGATTGGATGCCTGAACGCAACATGCGCCTATCTCGCCGATGCTTTTTCCGCGCTTGAAGAGAGCGTCACCATCTCGGCTAACAAGTGCGGCAACAAGCACGTACCACCGGACACCCCGGAGCTGCGCCGCAAATGGAGCGACCTTCTGGAGACGGTCTGCTCCGACTGGCAATAGAAAACGGCACCCGACTCCCCTCTCTTAGTCGCCAAACCTCGAAGAGGAGCCGAGCGCCCCAAACAAGGATTTTATCATGCATCTTGCAGATGACCCCAAGACCGACGCCATCTCCGCAGGCATCAACCTGCGCCATGTCGGCACCAAGCGCATCATGAGCCGCCTGGACGTTCAGATCCTCACCGGCATCGGACAATCCAGCGCCATCAAGCTCATGAAGTCCACCCACCACTGCTTTAGCATCGCCAACCAGTACTTCGTCATGGAAGAGGACCTGTTCGACTACTTCCACAAGCTGGCAGAGGGGGCGAGCGAGTAATGCAGCGCCCGAACGTCAATCCCCTCGTCTTCGAGCTTGATGTGCTCGACGAGCACGTCCACGCCCTTCAGGAAGACAAGCCCATCGCCTCCTTCGGGCTCGACGCACTCAACAGCATCCTCGGCGGTGTCTACCCCGGGCTCAACTACGCAATCGGGACCGCCCCGGGCAAGGGCAAGACGACACTGGCACTCCAGGAGGCCGACAAGCTCGCGGCAGACGGGCACCCGGTAATCTACGTTTCCGCCGAGCTTCCCGCGCACAAACTGATCGAGAAGAGTCTGGCGCGTCTCAGCGACGGCAAAGTCGCGTTGTCCGAGGTCTCCAGCTGCGCGACCCAGAATCACCCTAAGCACACGACTTTCGAGGCTGCACTCGACAAATATCGCACCCAGATCGCCCCAAATCTCTGCATCACCGGCCCGCTCAACACCGTGGAGCTCTCCAACCTCGTCGGGCTGGTAACACGCGAGCGCGGCGAGGTCCCCATCGTCTTCATTGACTACCTCCAGCTCCTCGCCTGCGGCGTCACGGCGGACCAGCAGTTCATCGACGAGCGATTGGCTATCACAGCATGCGTGAAGGGCCTCCGCGAAATCTCGAACCTCTATGGCTCTCCCGTCATCGCACTGAGCTCGACCACTCGCAAGTCCTACGATTCCGGGAAGTCGGCCAGGCCCAACCTCGCCATGTTCGGTGGTTCCTCCGCTGTCGAGTACGGCTTTGACTCGGTGCTCTACCTCGCCGATGACAATGACAAGCCCGAGTGGCCCTACGAGTCTCCCGCAACCGGCACGCCCCTCAAGCTCGTCGCCCTCAAGAACCGCTACGGCACGCTGGGCGAGTCCCGACTCGACTTCGACGGTGCGCGCGCCACCTTCCACGACAGGGGCTAGCCCATGCGTGGCAAAGCCAAGACCGCGCATATAAACGTCCGCATGACCGAGGAGGAGCGTGCCGCCATCACGGTGCGCTCCTCCTCTTTTGGTATGGCCCCATCGACGTTCATGCGCGAAGCCGCCCTCCTCATCGGTGAGAAGCCCGTCAGGATCGCCGACGAGGCGACGCTGCGGCAGCTTCTTCATCAGATGAAGAAGCAGGGCGGAAACCTCAACCAGGCCGTCCGCACCGCAAACGCCTATGGCGTGGATACGCAGACGGCCCAACAGCTCGCGGAGGCCGTCCGTCTGGTATCGAGCACGGCCTCGCAGCTATCGAACCTCATCTCCAAGAATCGAGAATGATCATGAAAACCAAGATGCCCACAGCGCTCATATCATCTCTTCTCCTAGCGATCCTCGCATGCCCCGTCCTCGCCGTCCCCGTCGACGATTTCGTCGCCGGGACACCGTTAGGCGCGGCTGCGATTCCGTCGTCGTTCGGCGTGGATACCGTCCTCGGCTGGTGGCTCACGGGTGCGTTCACTGCTTGCCCGCTCGGAACCCTGCTGACCTTCCTCCTCGCCTTTTGCATCTGCGCTCTCATCGCCTACTCGACCACCCTCAACGCGAGGGCCGAGGACGGCGGCGTGCTCGGTGACGCCCACGTCAAGACGGGTCGCGAGGTCATAAAAGGGTCCATGACCTGGGACGGCTCGACGAATCCCTCGTCACGTGGGTTCGTCTATGGGTTCACCAAGTATCACGGCAAACCCTGCTATCTCTACGAGCCCAAGAAGATGGCCTTCGTGTCAGGGGCCACTGGGTCAGGTAAGAGTCGCTTCCTCTATCTCCCCTCAATCGACCTGCTCAGCTACGGCGGCGCTTCCAACGGATCCGAGCCCGCGACCCTAATCGTCTCCGACGTGAAAAACGAGCTCATAGAACTCACGGGCGACGAGCTGGCCCGTCGCGGCTATCGCGTCCTGCTTCTCGACACGCAGCACCCCTATAGGGGACAGAGGTTCAACCCGCTCAAGCAGGTGCTCGACCTCCATGCCGAGGGACGCGACCAGGAGGCCGAGCAGGCGGCGGACGCCATCGCGGAGCTCGTGGTGCAGGACGACGAGAAAGACAAGGGCTCGCACTGGACCGCCTCGGCCAGGGGCCTGCTCTCGGCCCTGGTCCTGCTGGTCTCCATGTCCGACGAGTGTCCCGAGGAATCAAAGCACCTCGCGACCGTCTGCGAGGTCCTGGACCGCGGCACCGAGGCCGAGGGAGACGACCCGTCCGAGCCCCTGAAGGCCGTCTTCCGCGCTCTGCCGAGCGGCCACCCCGCCAAGGGTAGGGCGTCGCAGTTCGTCTCCTCGGGCGGCAACGAGCTCAGGAGCATCCTCTCGACGCTCAAGGTCGCCCTGCGCCCGTTCTCCTCCGCCCCGGTCGCCTGGATGACCTCCGGCTTCGACATCGACCCGCACACGGTACTCACGGAGAAGAGCGCCGTCTTCCTCCACGTGCTCGACGAGGGCTCCCCCTACAACTGCATCGCGGCGATGTTCCTCTCGCAGCTCTGGGCTTCGGTCCAGGCGGTCGCGGACGTGAACGGCGGCAGGCTCCCCCGCCCCGTGCAGATACTCGGCGACGAGTGGGGCAACCTGCCCCGCGTCGAGTGCCTGCCCGCCCTCCTCAGTCTCGGGCGCGGGTGCGGGACGTTCTGGGTCGGAGCGACGCAGGACGTATCCCAGCTCAACAAGTATGGCGAGAGAGACGGCCGCAGGAAGATCCTCGCGAACTGCGGAGTCAAGATTGCGATGAAGCTCGCCGAGGAAGAGGACCGCCGGTACTTCACCGAGCTCATCGGCAAGACCACACGCCACACGCAGGGCACGAGCAACGGCAGGGCCGCGTCGGGCACGTCATCCTCGACGTCCTACAGCGAGAGCGCCGACGACGTGATACACCCCTGGGAGTGGCGCGGCATGGCCCCGGACCGGGACGGGATCATCGTCGTGAAGCACGCGGACAACGGTATGCCCGCATGTCGAGCCGGCGTCTTCCGCTCCCCCGTCACCGACTGCACCAACACGCCCACAAGGGAGCACTTCGACCTCGGGACCCCCGAGCACGAGGCGGAGAACCGTCGCGCCTACCAGCGCCGCCTCGACGAGTCAGCTGCTGGGAAGATGCGCGAGGAGGCCTCGACCTGGTGCCCAAAGTGGCCCGAGCCGGAGAAGAAGAACGGGAGCAAGCCGGGCGGCAAATTCAGCGGGCTCTCGCTCGACTAGGGAGGCGACCATGACGGCGATAAAGCAGACGAGCGTCTGCAGCGAGAGGCACCTCGCGAGACTCAGGGATTACCTCTCCTGGGACCGCGACAAGGCGCTCGCCCACGGCACGCAGAACATCATCGACGATGACCGCTGGTTTCAGGAGATGGCGGACACGAGGGCGGCCATGGGTCACGACAGGCCCGGCAAGGCCGGTGCCAAGTGTACCTACATGCAGCACCAGATACTCGGGTTCCTCCCAGACGAGTGCGACCTCAACGGCGGGAAGATGACGCCGGAGCTGTGCATGCGCTATGCGAGGGAGTACGTGGCCGAGCGCTACCCCAACCAGGAGGTCGTGATGGTGCTGCACCGCGAGCGCTGCCGCGCGGACGCCACCGACCGCTACGCCGTGCACCTCGGCATCAACCGTAGTGATCTGGAAACCGGCCGAAGGCTCGACGAGGGCCCCGCCCGAAAGGCGGCGGCATCACGCGTGAAGACCGTCCGTACCCTGGACGAGAGGTACGGCCTCAGGCAGCTTGAGCGCGGCAAGGCCAACTCGCGCGTCCACGCGAGGCAACCCGGCACGGAAGAGCGCGACATGGCCCGAAAGGGGCAGGCCGCGCGCTCGGAGAACGCCCGCATCCGCGTCGCGGTCGCTCGCCGGATCGAGGAGGTCGGGCGCATGCGCGACTGCCCCGACCGGATGGGCGAGCTTGAGCGGCGGCTCAGGCGGGACGGCATCGAGCTCGCCAGGTCGAAGGGCGGGAGCCTCCAGTACCGCTTCCCCTCGAAGTCTCTCGGGGGCATGAGGAAGGTCAACGGCGGAAGGCTCGGCTTTGCCGTCGACCGCTCGACTGGCATCGCTGTCCGCTTCACGCTGCGCGGGATAGCGACGGCGATGCGGGCGTTCTGGGAGCTTGAGCGCAGGGCGCTGGAGAACCAGAACGGCCGAGACGACTGAGCATTTGGGCCGGGACGCAACAGGCGTTCCGGCCCCTTCTTTTGCCCTTCGGTGAGAGCGACCTCGGAGCGGTTCGCCGTCCCGCCGCAGGCGGGCAAGATGATTCCGTGCAACGGAATCCATATCTTGCCTGCACGGAGCGAGCCGGTTGCCCAAGGCAACGCGAGCCCGGGCAGGTGAGCGCCGGCTGAGCCGACGCCGAGGAGACGCGACCCTGGGGAGCGTCGTACGACGGCGCTTGGCGACCCGGCGCGAGAGGCCCCGCCCGGCGACCACGGCGGAGGGATGGCGACTTCCGGAAGCCATCGAGCGCAGCCGTTCGGCGGGCGGGGCCGGCGTGAGCGGAGGCGGACGAAACGCGACCCATGGGGAGCGTTGCAGGGAGCCGCAGCGAGAGCGACGCCTCGCGTCGCGGGGGACCCGCCCATGAGCGGGACCCATCGGCCGCAAGGCCGATTGCTACGCCTCGACCCTCAGGGGCGGGTCCATGGCGCGAGCCTACAACTGCTCGTACGCCCTCTTCACCAGCTCGCCCATGAGACGCCTGCGCCTGCCGAGGAACTCCTCGTAATCGAGGTCCTCGAACCCTATGGGCAAGGCATGCTCCTCGCAGTTGCGGCGGTACTCGTCCTCCCCCAGCGAGTCGCGGTACTTCCTGACGTACTCGCTCGGGGCGTCGTCCGAGATGTAGATGTTGTTCTGGTAGTCCACGAGGGTGAAGTTGCCCCTGTTGCTACGCTGCGAGAGGTAGCCCCTGGACTTCAGGTAGTTGTCCGGGAACAGGTGGTGCTTGTCCAGCGCCTTCTTCGAGCCCGACGAGCCCATGAGCAGGAGCTGGGACAGCGGGGCCGTGCTGAACAGTGCCTTGGTACCGAGCACGACCTGAGCCGCGACGAAGCCCCACCAGGTCGGACCCGTCGCCTCGTTTGCATCGAGGGAGCTGGGCAGCGAAATGGAGAAATAATCGTCCGTCATGATGGCGGCAAGCCTACGGTCGAAGTACGCCTGGAACTCGTCGGCAGTATCAAGGCACGAGACTTCGTTAAGCTGCTGCTCGAACTCGGATTCGAAGGATCCCACATAGAGCCCCGTTATGGCTGCGGCGAAATACCAACGCCGTACGAGCCCGCGCACAGCCAGTGGCTCCATGTCGAACTCATAGCGCCCGATAAGGTAGAACGCATAACAGAACATGAGCGCGTTGCCCGACCCCACCTGGTCGGAGCAGACGTAGCCCGCCTCCGCCAGCGTGTTGATGAAGGCATGCCAGTTGTTCAAGTCAAGCACGAGATCGAGGGCGCGACCGAACGTGGCAAAGTTCTCGGCTCGCGTCTCGGGCGTCGTTTCCTTTGTCTTGAGATCTCGCCCACGAAGAATCTGGTAGGCATAACGTAGGCGACCCCTCTTGAACCCCACGCCCACCGTGGCGCGAATGATATGCGTCGGCGAGACGGTCATGAGCGGGTTGTACGAGGTGCCCTTTGCGGGCGCATGGTTCATGGCGCAGAACTCCTCTATACGCTCCCTCATGGCAGGTTCGTAGACCGAAAGCAGGGTCATGATGAAGTCATCCTGCTTAAGCGCCTGCCCTTGCGAGTTCACACGCACAAAGATGTCCGATACGGTCTCCTCGTCAGCCGATTCGGAAATCTCCAGCGTCGGCAGAAGATAACGCTCAAGCCCGAGTAATGCGTTGAGCCCGCTCTCGACGGCATCCTCGCCGTCATCGTCGAGTTCTGGTTCTCCCTTTTTGGCATTCGCCTCGTTAAGGCGCTTGATGAACGCCCTGCGATAGGCGCTCATCTTGTTATCGTGGTTCGCCGCGAAGGCCTCGGATACGTCCGGCACATAGCGCGAATCCTTCTCGGTCGAGGCGTCGGCATTCTTGAATGAGCGTGCGATGGGGTCGTAGGCGACCTTCACCGTTCGCTCCCTGAAGTTCTTGTCTCGCACGGACACGCCGTACAGGGAGCTCAGAAGGGCAGTGAGTCTCTGCTGTCCGTCGATGACAAGGGACTTGGGGACGGTATACACCTTTTGGTTCGAGCCTATGGCAGTCTTCTTGCCCGCGTTGTCGCTCGGAGAGTCCCACAGCATCACATAGCCAATAGGGTATCCGCGGAGCATGGAATCAAGCAGGTCGCGGACCTTTTCGTTGCCCCACACGAAGGGTCGTTGCAGGTCGGGCAGACCGATCTTGCCCGTCTGAACGTCCTTCAGGATGTTACCAACCTCCAGCGATATGGGGTTATAGATGGAGTTTTGCACTATAGTTCACCGACCTTCTTGGCGTACAGGTTGAAGAGATGGGCGACTATCTTCTCCTCATCCCCACCGAAGTCGACGCCATAGGCGGCTTCGACGGCGGCGTCGAGCGCCTTGTGCGCTGCCATCAGCTCGGGGAAGAACGTCTCGTTCTTGGGATCGTACATGTCCGCGAGCGTCGCACCTTCTTGGGCATCCCGAGCGTCGAGCACGGCTTGGGCGCAGCGTTCAACCTCGTTCCTTTGCTCTTCACTGGGCTCGGGCCAGACGAAGTTGTTGTAGACGATTCCGCCGGAATAGCGGTAATCGGATTTGAGCCGCCCCGCGACCGTGCGCATCCATGCGTTGTGGAGCTGTGACTGAAGGACGCCAAAGTGATAAAGCGTCGCATTGGGTATTAGAAACACCAAGTCACTGCACAACGTCTCAGACCCGACAAACCCCATAGGTATATACCTTCTACGCTCTGACGAGACTTTGGGGACAATGATGGCAGTCGAATTAGGAATGATTTCGGTACCGAAATGGTTTGGCCTCTCGGCTGCTTTCAAGGTCTGCTTCCTCGAGCTACTCAGGCGATAGTTTCTAACGTTCTCGATTCTCTCCCTACAACAAGGAAGGCCCTTGAGATCGGCCCACGAAGCCTCCCCCAACCACAGGCACCATCTCTCAATACCCCGTATGAACTCCTGCGATCCAAGCCATTTATGAAAGTACTTCTCAGCCGCGGGCTCTTTCGAAAGGAACGCCGCCTTCTCCTCCGTTGTGAACAGATAGTTGCCGCCATCAATCGGTTGAGAGCCGATACCGATAGCGGGCACGTCCGACAAAGGCTTGCTTCTGTTCCAGATGAAAGCGTCGGGCGCGTTCTTCAGATAGGCGTTGAGCCGAGGAACGGCAATCCGGTCTTCGTCAGAATCGGGCGTCGCATGATAGAAGAGCGTCTTGTTCCCCGTTTCGCGGGAGAACCCGACGATGACGCAGAACACGTGTGCCTTGTCCGCCGCCTCGTTGTCCCAGCGGAAGGTGTTGTGTGCGAAATCGATATGGATGCCCATGTCATGCAGGGGTTTCCAGAGGTTGGCGACCTGCTCGCCCTGACATATCGAGTTGGTAGAGACCAGGGCGCAGCGCGTGCGCTTTCCCTGCGTGAACCTCGCGGCCTTCATGTACCAGGCCCCGCAGTAGTCGATGTTGCCTGCGTTCTTCGCTCCATCGAAGACCTCAAGGAGCTCTGCCTTCTGCTCCTTGGATTGGTTGCGAGCACCCAGGAACGGCGGGTTGCCCACAAGATAAGTAAGGTCATCGGGGAACACCTCGGACCAATCGGTCTTGAGGGCGTTGCCCTCATGGAGGTTGCTGAGGCTCCTGAGCGGCAGGAAGTCGAAGTCATAACCGACGTATATCTCCTGCGTCTTTCGGAGCATCTGCTCCTCGGTGATCCAAAGGGCGGTCTTTGCGACCGAGACGGCGAAGTCGTTAATCTCGATGCCGTACAGTTGATCGAGAGAAACGCGGACGGGGCTATCCTGCGCAATGACGAGGGACGTCTGCCCCGCGTTGCCGGTCTCCTCGCTGAGCTCGTCCTCGATGATTCGGTTCTCGATGGTGCGCAGCTGCCGGTACGCCTCGGTAAGGAAGTTGCCCGAGCCGCATGCCGGGTCGCCGATGGTGATGGAGGCCACCTTGTCGTGCAGCCTCGCCAGGGCCTGCTTGCGCTTGGCAGCCGTCCTCTCGCCCTCGGCCTCGTGCAGCTCATCCCACAGCTCGTCGAGGAAGAGCGGCCTGAGGCAGCGCTCGATATTCTCGACGCTCGTGTAGTGCATGCCCCCGGCATGGCGCGTCTCGGGGTTCAGCGTGCCCTCGAACACGCCGCCGAAGATGACGCCCGAGATCTCGCGCCAGTCGAAGTCCTGGGACGCGTCGGTGATGGCTTCGAGGATCTCCGGGGTCATCTGCGGGACGATGATGGAGGAGTCGGCGAACAGACCGCCGTTCACGTAGGGGAAGGCCGCGAGGTCCTCGTCCATGTACTCGTCCCGCTTGTCCAGGGGCGTGTCGATCGCCTCGAACAGGTCCACCAGCTTGCGGCGGAGCTTGGCAGGGTCACCCTCGCAGTACCTACCGAACGCCTGGTGCGATTGCAGGAGGTCGGCGTCCTCGGCGTAGAGCAGAAAAATGATTCGGGTGATGAGCACGTTGAGGGAGCGCTGCTCCTCCTGCGCGCGCTCGTCCTTCTCCTCGATGTGGTGGTACTGCTTGGCGAGGGCATCGTAGAGCCTAGAGACGTAGGCCCCGGCCTCGATGGAGAGCTGCTGCTCCTTGTGCAGGCGGCTCGTCTCGTTGGAGGTCAGGAAGGACAGAAGATACAGACTGTCCGGGAGCTCTTCGAGGGAGAACTCCTGCACGGTGTCCTCGGGTCTCTCGTTGTCGAGGTCGTAGAGACGGAAGGTCCCGAAGTTGCACGTCATCACCCAGCGGGGGCGCTCAGAGTACGGCAGGTGCCGCGCGTACCACATGGCCTGCTGAAGCGGCGTCTCCATGCCGCCGTTCCTGGGTTCGGGCTTGTCGAGGTCGATGCCCCACGACTTCTGCTCGCAGAGGAAGTTGTGGTCGGAGACGAACACGTCGATGCGACGGCCTCTCACCTTCCGCTCGAAGTCAACGAAGCTGTCTATGGTGTTGGACGGGATGCCCAGGACGTTGATGAGCAGGTCGACCCAGAACTTCTGCGTATCCTGCTGCTCGTTGTTGGAGCCTGCGGGGATGGCGCCGAGGCGCTTCTTCCACCGTTTGACGAACTCCTTTGCCTCTTTCTTGCTGGCAGGCATACCGGACCTCCTGCGTCGTTGTCACTTTCGGACAATTTTAAGGGGTAAAAGCCCTCTTCCAAGCGGAAGGGCGAGTTTTCAACGGTCCACGGTGTCGCAGGGTCCCAGGCGAAACCCGAAGACGCCGGGGGCTGTTGGAAACTCGCCCATCTCACAGCAACGTCACCCTAGGTTTTCAACGCTTTCCATGGCCGAAGGGCTTCTTATAAGCCCGTAGGCTGTGGGAAGGGTTGGAAACCGGATATTTGGGTGAAATATCGGAGTGAAATATGTAGGCGAGCTGTTTTCATCATAGAACTTTCTTTCACCCCTTTTTCACCCCTCTATCGTCTATTTAGCCCTATCTATACAGAAGCAGGTCAGACGATTTATACCGTCTGACCTGTAATTTCTTCTGGTGCCCCCGGTGCGATTCGAACGCACGACACCCGCTTTAGGAGAGCGGTGCTCTATCCCCTGAGCTACGGAGGCATGTTGTACTAGTGTAGCAGATTTACTGCATCGCAATACGTCGTATGACCAGACTTCGAAGTTGCGGTGGAATAGTTCCTGCCTAAAGCATCTAAAGCCGCATTTAGGAACTATTCCACCGCAACTTATGAGGAGCTAGTTGCCTTTGTGGAAGAGGCTTTTGATGACGGAGGGGATGCTCTTGGCGCCCTTGGCCGTCACATCGATAAAGTCGGGCGAACGCACGAGCTTATCCTCGTCGACGTACTTACGAACCGCACGAAGCGTCTCTTTGTCGTCGCGCGTCGAAAACGTAAAGTGGCCGCTATCCTTGGTGAAGATGGCAAAACGCGTAATCTTCTTGGTGCCGCGCAAAACCTCGGCGGCAATATAGTCGACCTCGTCCCACGGGATTTGAATATAATCCTCGGGATTGCGCTCGTTATAGTACTCAAACGCCTTATTGCCCACCATTACGTTACCGTGACTGGTAAGCCCCATCAGGCAGGTTGCCGGCGTTGCCAGATCGACCGTGCTGTTCTGAGATTGCGCCATACGCGCCTCGCCCTCCAATAAAAAACAATCGGACCGCATCCAGTGTACCCACCGGGTGCGGTCCGTTTCAATGGCTCAAAAGCCCTTGCCTAGCAACTCTCGGTCTTAAGCCGAAGCGTGCTTACATGAAGCCGCAGACGCGACCGATGATGCCGACGGCGAAGAGAGCCAGGATGATGACGATCGGGCTGACCTTCTTCTTGAGGAGCTTGCAGACCAGCAGGGTCAGGCACACAGCGGCAAGGCCGGGGATGAGCTGATCGAGGTTAGCCTGAAGCGTGGTGACCTTAACCTGATCAAGGGCGGTAGCACCGATGGAGTTGTACATCGTCAGCGCTTCCTTGACGCCCTCGGAGCCGGAGGGCAGGCTAGCCCAGTCGATAAAAGCGCCAGCAGACTGCGTGACCTTGGAGACGACCGGGGTGAAGGAGATGGACACCCAGCGCTCGACCAGGGCGCCGATGATGAACATACCCAGGATGGAAGCACCCTCGGTAACCTTGCCCATCAGACCGCCGGAGAGGTCCTTGGCGATGGAGGAGCCGACCTTGTAGCCAAACTCCTGCGTGTACCACAGGAAGGCGTAACGGATGATGTTCCACGCGAAGAAGAACAGCAGCGGACCGGCGATGCTGCCGGACAGGGCCATGGAAGCGCCCAGAGCGCCCAGAATCGGGCGAAGGGTGAACCAGAAGGCGGGGTCGCCGACGCCGGCGAGCGGGCCCATCATACCGACCTTGACGCCCTGGATGGCGACGTCGTCGATCGGAGCACCGTTGGCGCGCTCCTCCTCGAGGGCGAGGGTAACGCCAATGACGGGGGCGGAAACATAGGGGTGGGTGTTATAGAACTCCAGGTGGCGCTTAAGAGCGGCAATCTGGTCATCCTTGCTGGTGTAGAGCTTCTTGATCGCAGGGATCATTGCGAAGCACCAGCCGCCGTTTTGCATACGCTCGTAGTTCCACGAGCCCTGAAGGAACTGATGACGGAAGCAAACCTTCTTGCGGTCAGCCTTGGTGAGCTGAATCTTGTTCTCTGCCATATGTATCACTCCCCTCCTACTCGTAATCGTTCAGAATATCGCCGAGCGGGTCGCCGGAGCCACCGCCCATGCCGCCACCCTGCTTGGCCAGATCCTTAAGGCCAAGGTAGATGAGGGCAAGGGAGATGCCGATGAGGCCAAGGGCGATCAGCGTGAGCTGAGGGATGGCAGCAAGGACAAAGCCGAGGATGAAGAACGGCCAGGTCTCCTTGGTGGCCATCATGTTGATGACCATGGCGTAACCGACGGAAGCGACCATGCCGCCGCCGACAGCCATGCCGCCGGACAGCCAGTCGGGCATAGCGTTAAGCGCGTTGGTAACAGCCTCGGCCGGGATGATGCACAGAAGTACTGCCGGGATGGCGATACGAAGGCCCTGCATAAGGATGGCAATGTACTGCCAACGCTCGATGCCGGCGAAGTCGCCCTTCTCGGCGCAACCGTCCATGGCGTGAGCGATAGCGGTAGCCAGGGTACGGCAGATCATGGTCAGGAACAGACCAGCGACCGACAGCGGGACAGCGACGGCGATAGCGGCGGTAACGGCCTTCGACGGATCGGTAGCGCCGCCGTTGAGGGCGAGCACCATGATGATCGAAGAGGCGACCGAGGCCAGAGCGGCGTCAGGCGCGACGGCGGCGCCGACGTTGGCCCAGCCAAGGGCCATCATCTGGAGCGAACCGCCCAGGAGGATGCCCTCCTGAAGGTGACCGGTTACGAGACCGATAAGCGTGCATGCCACGAGCGGCTGATGGAACTGGAACTCATCCAGAATGCCTTCCATACCGGCAAGCAACGCGACAATCGCAACAAGCAGAATAGTGATTGCAGACATGTATCGGACCCTCCTTTACTATGCTTGAGCGGCCAGTTCGGCCTTAGCTTTCTTCAACATGGCGTCGAGATCCTCGGAGGAATCCGAAGGAACCTTGCGGACCTCGAACTTGACGCCCTTGGCCTTGAGGGCCTCGAGAGTCTTGACATCGTCATCGCCCATAGCGACGGCGTTGGTGACGACGACCTTGCCCTTGGAGTGAGCCATGGAGCCGATGTTGACTTCCTTGATGTCGACGCCGGCCTCGATGGCCTTGAGCAGATCCTGCGGGTTCTCAAAGAGCAGCATGGCCTTGGTGTCACCAAAGCGCGTGTCCTTGACGACCTCGGCCATCTTCTTGATGGGCACGACGTTGGCATGGACTCCCGGAGGGGCAGCCTGCTCGATCATGGTCTTGCGGAGCTCGTCGTGAGCAACGCCGTCGGAAACCACAATGATGCGGTTGGGGTTGATCTGCTTGGTCCACGTGGTGGCCACCTGACCATGCAGCAGACGGGTGTCGATACGGACGTGGGCAATCTTGATGTGCCCGTCGCCGATGACCGTTCCCGGAGGGATGGCGCCTGCAGGAGCAGCAGCGGCCGCAGCCGGCTTCTTCTCCTCGGGCTCCAGAGACTCGGGCTTGACGCGCACGCCAGCCTTAGCCTCAGTCACGAGATGTTTTGCGATCGCATGTGCAGTGTTCTTTGCGTCAAAGCGCTGCGAATATGCCTCGATGAGCATAGGCAGGTTGACACCGGTGACGATAGCCCAGGAATCGTGGCCCTCGATGAGCCCGCTGATCTGGTTGAACGGCGTGCCGCCCCACAGATCAACGAGGAAGAGCACCTGCTCCTGGTCCTCGAAGGAAGCGATTGCTTCCTCGACCTTGGCACGGAAGTCGTCGGGGCCCATGCTCGGCTCGAGCGAGACCACGGCTACAGACGGCTGATCGCCAAAGACCATCGAGCCCGTCTGCTTGATTCCAGCAGCCAAGTCCCCGTGGCTAGCAAGAACAATACTTACCATCACATAACCTCCTTTTTGTCTACGTATTTCCTACACGACATTAAGGAAGTATACCTGTTTGGTTTGTGGAATTATAGCTAAATTCGCAAAAGGTTGGTTTATTTGTTTAAACGTCTATGTTTGTTACAAATTGATTACGTTACCGCTTTTTGACTCATTACACGCCAAGGCGTCGCACATCAAGCCATGCATTTTACAGATACAAACAGGCTGTTCATTAATATCGATTTTGGCAAGCGCGAATGCGCTTGTACTGCCGCTATTTTGTTTAAACAGACATGACTTGACTATTATCGTGACTTATGCTCTAGCGCAAGTAGTCATTGGGGACGTTCTTGTTTGACTAGTCGTTTAAGAACGTCCCCAACGACCAAGTTAGGCGATGTGGAGGGGGTTGGCGGCGTCGACGGCGTCGGAAGGGCCATCGGGGGCAGCGCCTGCCGGGTCCTCGTCGGGGGTCTCGATCTGCTTGATCATGACCTCCTGGCCCTGCAGCAGGTATGTCTCGCCGCTACCGCAATGGGGGCAGGTCTTGCCGTGCTCGACTGTCGAATAGTCGCGGCCGCACGCCTCGCAATGTGTCACGGCCTCGACGGGCTCCACAATAAGCTCCGCATCCTCGGTGATGGACTTTTTATCTGCCGCCCAGCGCCAAGCGTCGAGCAGCAAGTCGGGAACGACGCCCGAGACTTCGCCCAGCAGCAACGTCACGCTCGAAACGCGACGCACGCCATTGGCGCGCGCCACATTCTCAACATCGCGAATGATGTGATACACAATCCCTAATTCATGCAAGGTAGAAACCTTTCCACAACGGTTGATGCGATGTCAGCCAAACGTAAGTGAGCGACGCCTCTGTGCCGCTCACTTACTTGTTAGGTTCTTTTACTTCTTCCCGAATTTAATCTTAATCGCACGCTTGAGCGCGTACTTGCCGAGGCTTGGGAGCTTTTGCTCGTATTTGACCATCGTGGAGCACTCGGGGCGGTCGCGATCCAGATGGATGGCGTCGAACGCGCACTTGGTGGTGCACAGGCCGCAGCCGATGCACTTGTTGGGGTCGACGATCGAGGCACCGCAACCCAGGCAACGGGCGGTCTCGGCGCGCACCTGCTCTTCGGTAAAGGTCTCGACGTACTCGCTAAACGGCGCGGCCTTCTCGCGCTCGCGGTCCACGTGGGCAGCCTCGCGGCTCGCGTTGTCGTAGCTCTCGATCACGACATCGTCGCGGTCGAGCGCGGTATAGCGGCGCTGGTTGCGGCCGATGGTGAGCGTGGAGCCCGGCTGCACAAAGCGATGGATGGACACGGCGGCCTCGTGACCGGCGGCGATGGCGTCGATGGCAAAGCTCGGACCGGTATAGACGTCGCCGCCCACAAAGATGTCGGGCTCGGCAGTCTGATAGGTCTGGGGATCGGCAAGAGCACCCTGGCCGCGGCCAAGCTCCACCTTGGAGCCAGCCAACAGGTCGCCCCACACAATGGACTGGCCAATCGACATGACGACACGGTCGGCATCGACACGGCGCAAATCGTTCTCGTCATACTCGGGCGCAAACCGGCCCTCGTCGTCAAAGACACGCGTGCAGCGCTTGAAGGTGATACCGCACACACGGCCGGTCTCGTCCAGATGGACCTCCTTGGGGCCCCAGCCGCAGCTGATGTGCGCGCCGTCCTCGATGGCCTCGCGACGCTCCTCCTCGCTGGCGGGCATCTGGGCCTCGCTCTCCAGGCAGAACATCTCAACGTGCTCGGAACCCAGACGGCAGGCGTTGCGCGCGACATCGATAGCCACGTTGCCGCCGCCCACCACGATGGTGCGGCCGGGCAGTGCGTCGATCTTGCCGCTGTTAACCTCGCGAAGGAAGTCGACGGCCACGGTCACATCCTCGGCATCCTCGCCCGGAATACCGGCGAGGCGGCCGCCCTGGCAGCCAATAGCCACGTAGAAGGCCTTAAAGCCCTGCTCGCGCAGCTCGTCGAGCGTCACATCGCGACCGACTTCCACGCCATAGCGGAACTCGGCGCCCATCAGGCGAATGATCTCGACCTCGGCCTCGATAACGTCCTTCTCCAGCTTAAAGCTGGGAATACCGTAGGTGAGCATGCCGCCCGGACGCTCGTTCTTCTCGAATACGACGGGCTTATAGCCCTTCTCGGCCAGGTAGAAAGCGCAGGACAGACCGGCCGGGCCGGCACCGATGACGGCGATCTTCTGGTCGAAGCCGCCAGCGCGCGTCGGCGTCACCACGGGCGGGACATAGCGGGTCGCGGCATCCAGATCGCGCTGGGCGATGAACTTCTTGACCTCGTCGATGGCCACGGCGGCGTCCACACGGCCGCGGGTGCAGGCATCCTCGCAGCGGCGATTGCACACACGGCCGCAGATAGCGGGCAGAGGGTTCTCGCGCTTAATGAGTGCTAGGGCCTCGTCATAGCGACCCTGAGCCGCGAGCTTCAAATAGCCCTGAACGGCAACGTGCGCGGGGCAGGCCGTCTTGCAGGGCGCGGTGCCGGACTCATGCGTCTCGATGCGGTTGTCGTTGCGGTAGTTGGGCGACCACTTGGTGTGGTCCCACTTGGTGGCATCGGGCAGCTCCTGGCGCGGATACTCGGGCACCTGTCCGCCCGCCTTTTTGCTGCAGAGCTTCTGACCCAGCTTGGCGGCGCCGGCCGGACACACCTCAACGCAGCGACCGCAGGCCACGCACTTGTCCTTCTCGACCTTGGCGACATAGGCCGAGCGCGACAGGTTGGGCGTGTTGAACAGCTGCGAGGTGCGCAGGGCGTAGCACACGTTGACGTTGCAGTTGCAGATGGCGAAGATCTTGTTCTCGCCGTCAATGTTGGTGATCTGGTGCACAAAGCCGTTGTCCTCGGCCTGGCGCAGAATGTCGTAGACCTCGTCGCGGGTCACGTAATGGCCACGATCGGTCTCGACCACGTAGTCGGCCATATCGCCCACGGCGATGCACCAATCGGCCGGGTCGTCGGCACAGCCCTCACCCATCACGCGACGGCTCGCACGGCAGCTGCAGGTGCTGGCGGCATACTTACCCTCGTATTTGTCGAGCCAGTGCTCGATATGCTCAATAGGCACCGAGGTGCTCGCGGCATCGATGGCCTTCTCGACCGGAATGACGTGCATGCCGATGCCGGCGCCTCCGGGCGGCACCATCGGCGTGGCCTTGGACAGCGGACCCTTGGATGCCTGTTCAAAGAACTTGGCGTAGACCGGATGCTCATCGAGCTGGCTCACGCGCATGTTGAGGAACTCGGCAGAACCCGGCACCAGCATGGGCAGGACCCACTGCTTGGCGCGCTCGGGGTTTTCCCAGTTATACTCGAGCAGACCCGTGTAGCTCATGTCGTCGAGCATCTTTTCGATATCGGCCTCGGGCATGCCGGTGAGCTTGACCATCTCGGGCAGCGTATAGGGACGGCGCATCTTCATCTTGCAGAGCACTTCGGCTTGCTCGTCGGTTGCGGCCTCGGCAAACGACCAGTACTCGTAGCCCAGCAGCTCGTCGCGATGCAGCAGACGGTTGGTGCAGTGCTCGCACAGCTTGACGATGGCCTCGCGCGGATGCTCCGGCAGCGGCGGTACAAACTCCGCGCCGATATCGGGCTCGGTGTAGCTAATTCCCGGTCCGTTGAGAATCATGGTTGTCCCTTCTCTTGCCACAGCCCGGCGAGACCGCAGCACCCCTCTTTTTTTGCAGGCCGGGCATGCCCCCATGCCGTTCACCCGCCATTAGTTGACATTGTGTCAAAAATAGTATTGACGAACCGTCAACAATATTCAAGACTGTTAGGCGAACGGTCAGGCAAAAGAGGATGAAAGGCGGCAAAACATGGACAACAACGCAGCAGATACCTCTGTGGTCGATGCCGTCCCTGCATCCGATAGCGCGGCAAAGCGCCTGACGGGCGACGAACGCCGTCGCGAGATCCTCGATGCCGTGCGCACCGTAAGCTCCGAGTTGGGCGTGTCCCACCTATCGGTATCGGCCGTGACCAAACGAGCCGGCTGCACGCGTTCATTGTTCTACCACTACTTTGCCGACATGGACGCCGCCGTCACCGCCGTCATGGACGAGGCGATCGACGGTTTTATCTCCGAGCTCGAGCAGTGGAATGCCAACCGCACCGTCGGCGATATCGAGGGCGCGCTCGACACTGTCGCCCCGCTCTTTAAGCGCCTGGTCGCCAGCGGCCACGAGCTGCCGAGTACCCTGACCTCGAGCAGCGGCGCGCTCTACGGCGGCTTTCTGCACAACGTGGTTCAGCGCGTGGCTCAGTACATCTGCGACACCACCGTGGTTGATTTTGTCGCCCATCACGAGCTGCGCATCGACCATGTCTACGAAACGTTCTACACCCTCATCATGGGTCTTTTGATGTATATCCGCACGCACCCCGATGTGCCCGACGAGACGGTCAAGGAAATCATCGCCTCGACGCTCCACATCGAGGGCTATACCGCCAAGTATCCGGAGCGCAAGCCCCAGAACTGACGACATTTGGCCAAACTGTCCGCGATCAGAAGAGGGGCCGCGGGCGTGTGAAAGGAGAGCAGCATGCTGTTCGATGTTTGGGGTAGCGATACCCTTATCCACTGGGCCGGCTGGGCCATGGTCTTTATTGGCCTGATCGTGCTCAACGAGGTCGGCCGCCGCACCAAGCTCGGCGCGGCCATCATCTTTGGCGTGGCTCCGCTGGCCATGACCATCTACTGCGTCGCCATCGCCGTCGGCGTTTCGCAGGGTGCCGAGTGGGCGCTCACCAACCCCACCCATGTGTACCAGAACAGCTGGTTCCACTACGCCAAGGTGTACGCGGCGCTGGCCGGTTGCTGGGGCTTCATCGCCATTAAGTACCAGTGGGGAAAGATCGGCAAGGCGCATTGATTCCGCGCATGGCCGTTTGTGATCGTCGCCATCAACATCTTGATCGCCGTCGTGTCCGACTTCGAGAGCGCCTATCACTTCTTTGTCCTGGGCGAGTCCACCTGGGTCACCTCCGAAGGTGCCACGCAGCTGGCCGGCTGGAACAACGTGTTCAACGGCATCGCCGGTATCATCAACATCTTCTGCATGACCGGTTGGTGGAGCGTCTACGCCTCCGAGGATCAGACCGACATGCTGTGGCCCGACATGACCTGGGTCTACATCATCGCCTACGATATCTGGAACTTCTGCTACACCTACAACTGCCTGCCCACCCACTCCTGGTTCTGCGGCTTTGCGCTGCTGCTGGCGCCCACCGTCGCCGCCTTTATCTGGAACAAGGGCGGCTGGATCCAGAACCGCGCCTTTACGCTGGCCATTTGGTGCATGTTTGCCCAGGTGTTCCCGTACTTCCAGGAGGAGTCCATCTTTGTAACCCACTCCACGCTCGACCCCGGCGCCGCTACCGCGGTCTCGATCGCTGCGCTGATCGCCAACGTCGCCGCGATCATCTACATCGCCTACCGCGCCAAGAAGCTCGGCCGCAATCCCTACAAGCAGGATGTCTTTGAGGGCACCAGCGATTGGGAGAAGGCCACTGCCCGCCGCGCCAAGGTTGATTACGCGCACGCCGAGTAACGTGCCTGGCGCAGACATCGCTTGAGCGCGAAGCAGCATAGCCGGCTCCGCGCAACTCAACGCATTGCAGAGCCCCCGGAATGTGATTCGTTCGCGTTCCGGGGGCCTTTTGCTGCCGCGAGGATGCGGCCGAACGATGCGCTCAGGTTAAATCAAATCTTATATTTCATACGCGCTTTATATGGCTCCATTTTTGGGTACAGTGTTGAGCCGATATTGAGCTTGGGGGATATATGAAAGATGAGACGATGGGCCAAGAGGATGCGGCCCAAGATGCAGAAGCGTGTGCCGAGGCCCTGGAGAGCCTAGACCAGATCGCACTGGCCGAGATTGCGTTTGACGATTCGAGCGTTGATGTGCGGGATGAGCCGGAAATCGAGGCGCAGCCCGATGATCAGGATGCAAAAGACGATGGCGCCGCGCCCACCGAGGACGAGGCGGGGCACGAGGAATCCGAATGCGAGGCCGACGACCAGCCCGAATCCGACACGAGCGAGGAAACCATCTTGCTCGACAGCTTGCCGGCCGAAGATTCGCTGACCCGCGAGCTTCCCGGCCTGGGCTCCGCGCCTGCCGTGGACGAGACCATCGCCATGGGCGATATTCCCCTACCGTCCGTTCCTTCGGCACGCGAAGCCGAGGTTCGTCATCGTAAGATGCCGCCCAAGCGTCGCAACCTGATGGTTGCCGGCGTTGTGGCCGTCGCGCTCGTCGCCGGCGGCGCAGGCTATGCTGCCTGGAACGGATATCAGCAAGAGCAGGCTGCCGCTGTCGCCGCCAGTGCACACACGATGATGTCGGTGCAGATTGGCGTGCATGCCGCAGGGCTCGACTGCTCAACTGGTTCCAAGATTCCCGTGCAGGTGAGCGGCCAGGATTCCGACGGTTCTTCCGTGAGCGAAACGCTCTACGTTGACGAACACGGTCGCGGCATTAAGCTGCTGCCCGGCGACTATACGCTCTCCATCGCTGGGTCCCCCATCGCAGCCGACGGTACCATCTACACTGTCCCGACCACCAAGGCACAGGTCACCATTAAGAGCGATGGGCAGGATTTGAGTGCCCAGGCCACCTTTAAGCTCAAGGTGCCTTCGGCCGACACGGTGACTGACGACCAGATCGATGCCGCCGCCAAGTATGCCGCGGAAGGCGGGGTGAACTCCGCCGCGGTCGCAAAGGTGCTCCAGCAGGCGGCAACCGCGCGCCGTGACGCCGCCGTCAACGCCGTGAGCGCGAGCGAGGCACAGGCGGCCCGCGACGCCGATGCTCGACATAAGGCAACGGACCTGTATCAGCTCGATATTCCCGTTGAGTGGTACGGCAAAGTCGCGACTTGGCAAAACGGCAGCACGCTGTGCATTTATCTGGACGGCGACACCAACACACCGCTCGTGACGCTCGTCGCGGTGCGCGAGGGCGAGAGCTTTACGCCCGATGAGGGCGACGCGGTTTTGGGTGCGGCAAACCTCGGCAACGGCTACACCGTCTACGCCAGCGGCCCCGTCTATCCGTACGTGGTGCCCCAGACCATCAACGGACGGACGCAAGACCCCGTGTCGACCTACCCCATGGATACGGCGATTGAGCTTGTCGAGCTCACGACCGGCAACCGCTACACCTATAGCCAGATCAAGAACGTGCTGGTCGGCAAAGACGGCAAGGCCGACGCCGCCACCAAGCTCGAATGCGACTACCTCGCCCAGATTCTGATGCCGAGCATCAAAGCCCAAGACTAGCCGGGCGCATCATGGTGCTCCCCAACCGTGATAAAGGGGCCAGGAGGTCCTGGCCCCACAGATCCGTAGATGATTAGGCAAGGAGCCACTTCCATGCGGGCACAACGTGTACCGCACCGTGCTCGCATGGAATATCGGCCTGCTCATCCATGGTAACGATTGCCGACTCGCCAAGATCGAACTGGGCCATCGAGGCATCAAGCGCGGCAATTTCGCGCTCGCGCGTTTTCTCACTTGCCATATCCACACTCACCTGAATCAGGCTATAAGCCCGCATGAGAAGTGCGTCCCCAGCCACAAAGTCCACCTCATGGCTTTTGCTCTTCTCTTTGATCAGCAGGCGGCAGACCGAGCCGGTCCTCACCGCGGGAGTCCTTCTTCTTAGCGCATTGAACACTGCGGTCTCGAGCCTCTGGCCCTGGTCCAATGCTGATGCGGGAGAGAATGCTCCAAACATCGCAGGGTCGACAGCGTAGACCTTAGACGCAGACCGCATGTTATTTGCCAATGAACGCGTGAACTCCGGCACAGAAAATAACAGGTAGGCATCCTCATAATACTCAAGTAAATCGCTGAGCGAATTACGACTGACGGGTATCTGTCTGCTCTTGAACTCGTTGTACACTTTGTTCACTGACAGCTCTCGTCCCGAAGATGCCATACACCGCGTCAAGAACAGCGATGCCAGGCGAGGGTTCTTGACGTCGTAACGCTCAATGACGTCCATAGCGACCGTTCGCGAAGCATATTCCTGTAGCAGCTGAATCGCGTCTGCGGGCGTCTGCTCAAGCGTCGCGATGAATCCCCCTCGTTCAAGATATCCGATCAGATGATGTCGAAGCAGCGCTGCATCGCTTGGGGAAAAGGTCGCATCTGGCTCGAAAACGCTCCCCGTCTTATACCGAACGTATTCCGAAAAACTCAACGGAAAAAGCTCCCGTATAAGAGAACGACCCCTGAACTCGCTCTTAAGCTCTGAGGACAGCATCTTGGAAGAAGATCCCGTCACATAGACGGTCGCTTTCTCCGTATCGACTACACGCCGCAGAAACGCACCCCATTCGGGAATTTCCTGGATCTCGTCAAAGAAAATGTAAGCGCCCTCGGTTCGAGCAGCAGGATACAGCGCATAGAACGTGTCGAGCACGTCCGCCAGCAGCGATGACTCATACGGGCGCAAGCGCTCGTCCTCAAAATTAAAGTAAAGCATCCGGTCAAGCTCGACGCCCCGGCCCTGAAGCCGCTGCATCTCCTGATACAGGCGATACGTCTTTCCACAACGGCGGGCCCCCACAACCACATTTACGATGTTGTCGCGCTTTGGCTCCTGTGGGTTTTCCAGATCAAGGTCTCGCTCAAAGACCTGCGGAACCCCCTGCTGTTCAAAGTCCTTTATTTTCTGGGCGATCAAGTCGTTGAATGCCATGATTCTCCAATCTTGCTCTCTAGCTAATCAAAATTATACTGATTCTTGATTAATTAGAGAGCAAGATTGTGTGTAGCTTGATTAACACTTAAGCAAGTTTTATCACCGTTATTGCTCCGGAGGATATCGAGTGGCTAAGAGGACAACCGAGCTCGAATGCGACTCCCCGAGCAGTCAATTTGGGACGGGGCTTTTTTGACTGCCCTCCCCTGCAGAAAAATCCCTAACGCAGTTGCGGTGAAATAGGGACTGTTTTTGCTGGTCAAACCGCAAAACAATCCCTATTTCGCCGCAACTTATTGGTGGCCTTTTGGGTGGCACTCAGCGCCACGGGTCGGCTTCGAACATCGGCTCGCGCTCGGGGCGGCGATCGCTGTAGGGATCGTAGCCGTCGTCGTCCTCGTTCTCGGCACGGATGTAGGGGTCGCGCGGCTTGGGCGCCGGCTTAGGCGCAGGCTTGGGTGCGGCGGGTGCGGCATCGGTCGCCGGCGCGCTTGTCTTGATCTCGTCTTTCATCTGCATATCTCCTTGCATCGCATCCGTTCAACAACATCGATTGTCGCACGAAAAAGGGCGGCGGACCCAATTGGATCCGCCGCCCTTGGCGTTTAGAAACGGCTGGCAGATTTTAAGGCATGTCCCATAAATCTACTCGGCGTCGGGGACCTCGTAGGTGGCCGCCGGCGTGTTGTCGCACACGACGGTAAAGCCGCCGTCCTTGTCGGCATCGACCGTCACCTGATCGCCCTCGCGCACCGTGCCGTCGATGATGGCGGCGGCGATGGCATCCACGACCTCGCGCTGGACCAGACGCTTGAGCGGACGGGCACCGAACACGGGGTCCAGGCCGCCCACGGCGAGCATCTGCTTGGCCGCCGGGGTGATGGCAAGCGTCATGCGCTCCTTGGCCAGGCGTGCGCGGACGTCGGCAAGCTGGATGTCGACGATCTTCTCGATCTGCGCCATGCCGAGCGGATGGAACACCACGATATCGTCGATACGGTTGAGGAACTCGGGGCGGAAGGTCTGAGCCATGGCAGCGTCGACCTGATGGCGCATCTCCTCCTCGTCCTTACCGGACAGATCGGCGATGGCTTTGGAGCCCACGTTGGACGTCATGATGATGATCGTGTTCTTGAAGGACACCTGGCGACCCTGGCCATCGGTCAGACGGCCGTCGTCGAGCACCTGCAACAGCACGTTAAAGACATCCGGATGGGCCTTCTCCATCTCGTCGAGCAAGATCACGGAGTAGGGACGACGGCGCACGGCCTCGGTGAGCTGGCCGCCCTCGTCGTAACCCACGTATCCCGGGGGCGCACCGATCAGACGCTGGACGCTGAACTTCTCCATGTACTCGGACATATCGATACGCACGAGCGCGCGCTCGTCGTCGAACAGGCACTCGGCAAGCGCCTTGGCGAGCTCGGTCTTGCCCACGCCAGTGGGGCCCAGGAAGAAGAAGCTGCCGATGGGCTTGTCCGGATCGGAGAGGCCCGCACGGCTGCGACGCACAGCTGCGGCGACGGCGGAGACGGCCTCGTCCTGACCGATGACGCGCTTATGCAGCTCGCCCTCCAGGCCCTTCAGCTTGTCGAGCTCGCCCTGTATCATCTTGGACACGGGCACGCCGGTCCAGGCACTCACGACCTCGGCGATCTCGTCGGAGGTCACCTGCTCGTTGAGGCCCTCGCCGTCCTGCTGCTTTTGTGCCTCGAGCGCAGCCTCGGAATCCTGAATCTGCTGCTGCAGGCCCGGAATCACGGAGAAGCGCAGCTCGGACGCACGGCCCAGGTCGCCGTTGCGCGTTGCACGCTCCTCTTCGCTCTTGGCCTCGTCAAGCTGGCCCTTAAGCTCCTGCACGTGGTCGATGGCGTTCTTTTGGTTGAGCCAGCCAGCCTTTTGCACATTGAGCTTTTCCTGGACCTCGGCAATCTCCTGACGCAGGGCCTCCAGACGCTCCTTGGAGGCGTCGTCGGTCTCCTTCATGAGTGCCTGCTCTTCGATCTGCAGCTGGGTGAGTTGACGTGTGGTGGCGTCGATCTCGACCGGCATGCTGTCGAGCTCCATGCGCAGGCGGCTTGCCGCCTCATCGACCAGGTCGATGGCCTTGTCGGGCAGGAAGCGGTCGGCGATATAGCGATCGGAGAGGTCGGCAGCCGCCACGAGCGCGCTATCGGTGATGTGCACGCCGTGGAAGATCTCGTACTTCTCCTTGAGGCCACGCAGGATCGAGATGGTGTCCTCGACGGTGGGCTCGGAGACCATCACGGTCTGGAAACGACGGGCGAGCGCCGCGTCCTTCTCGATGTACTTGCGGTATTCGTCGAGCGTGGTCGCGCCGATCGCATGCAGGTCGCCACGGGCGAGCGCCGGCTTGAGGATATTGCCGGCGTCCATAGAGCCCTCGGTGGCACCCGCGCCCACGATGGTGTGGAGCTCATCGATGAACAGAATGACCTTGCCTTCGGATTTTTGAACCTCCTTGAGCACGGCCTTCAAGCGGTCCTCGAACTCGCCGCGGTACTTGGCACCGGCGACCAGCGCGCTCATGTCGAGCTCGATGAGGTCGCGGTCGCGCAGGGTGCTCGGCACGTCGCCGGCCACGATACGCTGGGCGATGCCCTCGACGATGGCGGTCTTGCCGACGCCCGGCTCGCCGATGAGCACGGGGTTGTTCTTGGTGCGGCGGGACAGGACCTGGATGGTACGACGGATCTCGTCGGTACGGCCGATGACCGGATCGAGTTTGCCGGCGCGGGCCAGGTCGCAGATGTTGCGGCCGTACTGCTCCAGCGCCTCAAACTGGGTCTTGTCCTCGGCAGACGTCACGCGGTCATCGCCGCGCAGCTCCTCGTAGACCTGCTCGATGCGCTCCTTGGTCACGCCGGCATCGCGCAGCACGCGGCCGGCCTCGCCCTTGTCCTCGGCAAGTGCCATGAGCAGATGCTCGGTCACCACAAAGCTGTCGCCCATCTTGGTGGCCTTCTTTTCGGCCTTTTCGATGACGCGGACGAGCTCGTTGGACAGGCCCATCTGCTGGCCCTCGCCCGAAACCTTGGGCGCGTGGTCGATGGCATCTTGTGTGGAGCGTGCGAGCTGGGCCGGGTCGGCACCGATGCGCTCGATGATCACGGAGATATTGCGCTCGCCGGCACCAAGCAGGGCGGACAGCAGGTGAATCGGCTCCACCGCACCGGCCTGCGCGTCGGCAGCCGTGCTCATGGCGGTCTGCAACGCCTCGCGCGACGTCATTGCTAGCTTATCGATTCTCATGGAATCACCTCTCTTGGGGCGGCCGCCCTACGGGGCGGCTTCACGTTGTTCGAGAAGTATTGTTGCCAGCTTTGTACGATCTTATACATAAATCTAAGTCTCTATATATAAGATTTTCTGAGTGATTAAGAGATAGGGTACTGAGATGTCAGCCCGCCGCTGCCCAGGCGCACTACCGTCTCGATCTGTAACATCTAGCAGCCATTTTTGATCCTAGATGTTACAGATCGAGATGAAATGCTCAGCGGCGCCCGTTTATCTAAATCTGTAACAACTACTCGGCAAATAGGGCCCTATCTGTTACAGATTGAGACAAACAGAAGACACCCGAATCGAAAATCTAAATCTGTAACACCAGGCCCACTTTTAGCGGCCAAGATGTTACAGATCGAGACAAACCGAGAACTACTACAAAGGGGACGGGTACCTTTGTGGTGGTTGCAGTCTCTATTTACTTGCCGAACCCGTGCTTCCCGATTCGCCGCTCCAGGGCATCTCATCCTCGAAGAGCCATATACGGGCAGACCCACTATCGCGTGCAGTCTGCGGGTCGGGCAAGCAGGTCTGTTCATAGGCATCTTGGATACACTGACCCATAAAATCGTTGAGCTCGGCCTGGTCGCCCTCCATGACATAGGCTGCATCGCCGGCCATGATGTAAATACCCGGACCCTCATTGCCCTCGTAACCCGGATCGTACGAGACATCACATAACTTTGCGCCGTTTGCAGTGTCCAGCTCGATGGAAGAGTGGCATCCGCCAACCATGTCGTTCGCTTTTGCCCGATAGGACGCATATCCGTACCAACGCTTAAATGTTTTGCCCTTGAGTAGCTCGGACGCCCTATCGATCAGGCTTGTATCCGTGGTATAGCGCATGGCCCCAAGCTGAATACTCGGATAATTGCTAATACCCAGCACAGCCGGCTGCTCATCAAAATCAACGGTAATGGTCTCGGGCTTGTCGTCGCCGGTCAGAAGTTCGACAGATTGAGCCACAGGCTTGACCAACGGCTCCGTCACCGCAGCAGGTAGAAATGCCATACCGACAGCGCCCGCGCCAACCACAGCGATCGCAAGCGCCAAGACAATCAATCCAATACGGGCAGAACGGCTCACGGCAAAACACCCCACAATGTAAACCTTCGCCACCTGCACTAATGATACCGCCAGCTAACACTATTACCAAAAGAAGCCGCGCGCTCCTCACCACCACAAAGGGGACAGGCACCTTTGTGGTGGTTTTCGACGCTAACGGTCGACCATCTCGCGCCATGAGATTATACTTGAATTGTTCTCTGAACATATCCATTTCTGCCTATCCTCAACAGATCTTTGTCTCGAGGAGCGCATATGAAGCCGTCTCATTCCACCGGTCGCAACGTCATTACCATTTTCGCCATACCCATCGTGATGCTCTTCCTTATCGTCATCACGCCCTTTTCTTTTGGTATCGCCTCGCCCTTCGATCTTTGCGGGATGATCGACGCCGGCTCGCGTGCCACCTCGCTCTCCTTTGTCTGCCGTGGCGTGTTCTACGAATATGCAATTCCCACCGGAAGTTGGCAGTCCAAGTTACCGTTGCTCGGCAAGGTCGACGGATGCTCCCCCTATTTCTGCCTTGAACCTCAGGCGCTAAACTATCTGATCGACGACCAGCCACTCGACTCCATCACCCTCGCCTACGACTACGCACCAAACACCGATGAGCGCCACATGAACCAAGTCCTCGACAAGCTGCTTGGACAGTGCGGGCTCACCGCGGAAGCCGGTCGAACCATCTATAGCAACCGGAAATTAAAGCGAACAGAACTCCGCCGTGTCGGAAAAATCAAAGGGCGAAACGGGGCCGCCTACTGGGATGCCTGGGCAACACGCGACAAGGGCGAATTCGGACACAGCACCTATATGGTCACTGTCTACACCAAAGACGGAATTAAGGACAATGTTGACGATTTCGCGTCATCCAAACTCGGCATCCCCAAAACAACCAAGCCCGCCAGCCCAGATGAAATCCTGTAGAGACGCTCATTAACATACCGCTCAACAATCACAACAACATCGAGCTCGTTCCCCACCGCCACAAAGGTGCCTGTCCCCTTTGTGGTGGTTTTCGACAAAAAGAAGCCGCCCCATTAACAGAAGCGGCATCAAGCAAGTCTATTTATTAGCGTCCCTCAAGACCCAACGAGAACGCAGAAATGTAGCCCGGGGCTTACCCTTTCCCGAACGCGACCCTCGCGAAGCGCGTGAGCGGGCGGGAAAGGGTAAGCCCCGGGCGGACAATTAAGTGCGTTACTCGGCAGCGGCCTTGAACTTGTTGTAGTTGATCAGGCAGCCGGCCTTGACGATGGCACGCTCCTCGGCCGTCATATCGGCAATGTAGAGCTCAATCTGCTCGACCGTGCCGTCGGCGCGCACCACGTAGGCGGCGATGTCCTTCAGGTCGCCATCGAGCGCGGCACGGATACCCGGCACAAAGACGTAGTCGCCCACCTCAAAGTTGGACTCGGCCTCCATCTGGAAGGGCACCATGCCCCAGTTCATCACGTTGGAGCGATAGCGCTTGGTGGCGTACTCGTGGACGATGTTGGCCAGGCCGCCAATTACGCGCTGGCAGCTCGCGGCCTGCTCGCGGGCGGAACCGTCACCGGGCTTCTTGGCATAGAGCATGGAGCCGTACTCGGTCGCCTTGGCATCGGCAGCGACACCCGCGCCGGCCAGCGCCTCAAACACACCAGCAAGCTCGGCATCGAGCGCCGCCAGGTCGCCCGCGGCCTCGCCGGCCACGCGGCGCTTCTCCACGGCGTCGACCTCCTTGGAACGGCCCACGTAGGCCGGGTCGCGGCGGCTGAGCGTAAACTCGGCCAGACCCAGCGGGTTGGAGCGGAAGGAGCTCGTCTCGCCCGAGGGAATGAGCTCGTCGGTCGTGGTGACCGGGTCCATGATCTTGGAGCACACCTTGAGCAGGATATCGTCGCCGAGAGGCTCCATCGCGGGCCACGGCTTGATATTGGGACCCTCGACCAGCTCGTCGGCAGGCTCCGCCTTGCCAAAGCCCCAGTACACACGCTTTTTGTACGGCGCGTCGTCAAAGGTGTACTCGCAGGCCTCGTCCCAAGTCTCCTCAGGCAGGTCGGTCGCCGACGTCAGGACGCCGCCGTTGGCAGCTGTCGCCGCAATGGAGCGGGCGTCCATCAGGGCCACGGCGCTCAGCTGGCCATTACCCGGCTTGGAACCCTCGCGGTTGGGGAAGTTGCGCGTGGTGTGGCGGATGGACAGGCCGTTGTTGGCGGGTGTGTCGCCGGCGCCGAAGCACGGGCCGCAGAATGCCGTGCGCACGATCGCGCCGGCCTCCATAAGATCGTAGATATAGCCGCGGCGTGTAAGCTCGAGCGCCACGGGCTGGCTCGTGGGGTAGACCGACAGCGAGAACTCGCCGCAGCCGGTGTTGGCGCCCTTGAGCACGCGGGCAGCCTGGACCACGGAGTCGTAGTTGCCGCCCGAGCAGCCGGCGATAACGCCCTGCTGCACGTGCAGCTTGCCGTCGACGATCTTGTCGAGCAGGCTAAAGTGCGTCTTGCCCTCGCCGATCTTGGCGGCCTCGAGCTCCACCTCATGCAGGATGTCCTCGAGGTTCTCGTTGAGCTCGTCAATCTCGAAGCCGTTGGAAGGATGGAACGGCAGCGCGATCATGGGCTTGACGCTCGACAGGTCGACCTCGACACAGCCGTCGTAGTAGGCGACATCGGCGGGCTTGAGCTCGCGGTAGTCGTCGCCACGGCCGTGCATGGCCAAAAACGCGTGCGTGTCCTCATCGGTGGCCCAGATGCTCGACAGGCAGGTGGTCTCGGTGGTCATAACGTCGACGCCGTTGCGGTAGTCGGTCGTCATGCTCGCGATGCCGGGGCCCACGAACTCCATGACCTTGTTCTTGACGTAGCCCTTGGCAAAGACGGCGCGGATGATGGCGAGCGCCACGTCGTGCGGGCCGACGCCGGGACGCGGGGCGCCCGTGAGGTAGATGGCGACAACGCCGGGATAGGCAACATCGTAGGTGTCACGCAGCAGCTGCTTGGCCAACTCGCCGCCGCCCTCGCCCACGGCCATGGTGCCCAGGGCGCCGTAGCGGGTGTGCGAGTCGGAGCCCAGGATCATCTTGCCGCAGCCGGCGAAGTTCTCACGCATAAAGGAGTGGATGACGGCGATGTGCGGCGGGACGAAGATGCCGCCGTACTTCTTGGCCGCTGAAAGGCCAAAGACGTGGTCGTCCTCGTTGATGGTGCCGCCCACGGCGCACAGCGAGTTATGGCAGTTGGTGAGCACGTAAGGCAGCGGGAACTGCTCCATGCCCGAGGCGCGCGCCGTCTGGATGATGCCGACAAAGGTGATGTCGTGGCTCGCCATGGCATCGAAGCGAATCTTGAGCGCCTCGGGGTCTCCGGACGTATTGTGTGCCTGGAGGATCGAATACGCGATGGTGCCACGCTTGGCATCCTCGGGTGTCTGCGTAATACCGCGCTCGGCAGCCTCGGCCGCAGGCACAATCTCGCTGCCGCCGCGCAGGTAGATGCCGTCCTCGTACAGCTTAACCATACTGTCTCCCACTCTGCCCGAAAGGCTCGGGCGCATAGCATACATTCGTTCAATATCGTGCCATAGAACGGTTGCGAGTGGGTTACGAATCTACACGTTCACTTTATCTCGGTAAAGTAAGGGACGAGCCGGGCGAGGGCTGGCAGATTTGGTGCAAGAGTGTCCCAAAGTGCCGGCGCAAAAGGAACGTCCCCAAGCGCCAGCCAAAAATGGGAGTGGATAATCCCCCGTTTCTAGCCCTCAAGCGGACCAAAAGTGGGAGATTATCCACTCTCATATTGTTAGGATTTGCGTCGTAGAGCCGCCGTAACTAAAGATCGGTTCCCGCGCCTAGCAGCTTGCGCATGACTTGCTCGGGGTTGACTGAGCCGTCGCGCGGGGCCAGGGCGGTGATCTTCTTTTGCATCTTGTACTCGTGCAGCTCGTCCTCGAGCTGGCGTACGCGGGCGCGGAGTTTTTCGTTCTCGCGCTCGCGCTCCTCGGCACGCTCCTTCATATCGAGAATGCGCACCACGCCGGCAAGGTTGATACCCTCGTCGGTCAGTTGGTTGATGAGTTCCAGACGCTCGATATCGGCACGCGAATACAGACGCGTGTTACCGCCCGAGCGCTGAGGATTCACCAGGCCCTTGGACTCGTAGACGCGCAGAGTCTGCGGGTGCATGCCGGTCAGCTCGGCTGCCACGCTGATCATGTACAGCGGTTTGTTCCTATTGTCCTCGGCCATGCTACCTGACCCCTTTCCGTCTCGTTATCGTCCATCATAAGCCCGCGGGCGCGGGCGTGCGCCACGACCGCCCTAGAACGTCGCCTTGTAACGGTTGACCTTCTCGCGATAATCGCGCGTGTCGGCCTCGCGCAGCTTGGTCATGGCATCGCGCTCATCGTCGGACAGGTTCGAGGGAACCTGCACCTTGATCTCGACGAGCAACGCACCCGTGCGGCCACGGTGCTTAACGTCGGGCGCCCCCATTTCCTTAAAGCGGAACTTCTTGCCCGTCTGGGTGCCAGCGGGCACCTTCAGACGAACCGTCGCACCGCCGGGCGTGGGCACATCCACCGTGCAGCCGAGCGCCGCCTCGTAGACCGAGATCGGCACCTCCATGGTCACATCGGCGCCTTTGCGCTTAAACAGCGGATGCTCCTCCACGTGCGTGGTCACGACCAGGTCGCCGCGCTCGCCTCCGGCAACGCCGTACTCGCCACGGCGCTTGTAACGCAATTTGCCGCCGTCGACCGCACCCGCGGGCACCGAGACCGTGATGGTCTGCTGCTCGCCCGTCGAGGGAATGCGGTAGGTAACCTTGTGCGTCACGCCGCGAAACGCGTCCTCGGCCGTTACGTCGACAGTCAGCGACAGGTCGCCGCCCTTGCGCGCGCGGTTGCGGCCCGCGCCCGCACCGGCAGCGCCCGCAGCCCCGGCAAAGCCCGAGCCCCAATCGTTGCCCCAGGCGCCGTTGCCGCTAAAGATGCTGTCGAAGATGTCGCCCCAGCCGCTCGCGCCGGCACCGGCGCCGTAGCCACCGCTATACGCGCCGCCCGCGCCCGGCATGCCGCCGAACATGAGCATCTGGTCGTACTCTTTGCGCTTCTTCTCGTCCGAAAGCGTCTCGTAGGCCTCGCTGATCTCCTTAAACTTGGCCTCGTCGCCGCCGGCATCGGGGTGATATTTTTGCGCGAGCTTGCGAAACGCGCTCTTGATCTCTTTGTCGGAGGCGCTCTTGGATACGCCCAGGATGTCATAGAAGGTTTTGCCTGCAGCCATCGTAGCTCCTCTCCTGTTACGTCCGCCGTCCATGCGGGCGGCGGCCCATGCTTTCATATGGCACTAGGTCAGAAAGGGCCCCGGGTGTTGCCCCGGGGCCCTTCTCAATTACTCCTCGGTGCTCTCGGCCGTATCGGCCGCAGCATCCTCGGGCGCCGCTTCGGGCTCCGGCGCGGGGCGCTTCTCGCCGCCGTACGTCACCGTCACCATCGCGGAACGCAGGATGCGATCCGCCATGCGGTAGCCCTTTTGGTACACGTCGTTGACGGTCTCGTCGTACTGCGATGCGTCCTCGACGCGACCCACAGCCTGATGCTCGAGCGGATCGAACGCCTCGCCCTTGGGGTCGATGGGCTCAACACCCTCGTGCGCAAACACATCGAGCAGCTTGGCATGCACCGCGTCAACGCCATCGACGAACTGTTTAAAGTCGTCGGAAAGCTCCTGGCTGCGGGCATGGTCGATTGCGCGCTCGATATCGTCGACCACCGGCAGCAGCGCGGTGACGAGCTTCTCGGTCGCGCGCTCGCGCTCGGCGATACGCTCGTTGGCGGTGCGGCGGCGGAAGTTCTCCCAGTCGGCCTGCAGACGGGCAGTGCGCTCGGTAGCGTCCTTTGCCTTGTCCTCGGCGGCCTTCTGAGCCTCTGCCGCAGCCTCGAGCTCGCTGTGCACGTCGGCAAGCTCCTTCTGAGCCTGCTCGAACTTGAGCTTAAAGTCGTTGTCGGCGGCTTCCTCACCGGCGCGGATAGCGGCTTCCACCATCTCGTCCTCGGTCATCGTCGCCTCCTTGTTGGAATCCTCTACCTGGTTCTCGGCAGCCTCGGCGGCCTCGGCCTCATTGGCCTCGGTATCGTCGACGGCCTCTACGGGAATCTTCACGTCCTTCTCCTCAGAGTCAACGGGGGCGTCGCCAGCGGCAGCCGCCTCCGTGCGAGCTTTACGGGCGGACATGATTACTTGTCCTCGTCGTCCACAACCTCGTAGTCGGCGTCGACAACGTCGTCGTCGGCAGGCTGGGCGCCGGCGGCACCGTCGGTCTGCTGCTGAGCGTCGGCGTAGACAACCTGAGCCAGCTCGTAGGCCACAGACTGCAGGGACTCGCCAGCGGCCTTGATGGCCTCGACGTCAGAGCCCTCGAGTGCCTTCTTGGCGTCGGCGATAGCGGCCTCGGCCTTGGACTTCACGTCGGCGGAAACCTTGTCGCCCAGCTCATTGAGGGTCTGCTCGGTGGAGTAGCACAGGCTGTCGGTCTGGTTGCGGACCTCGACCTCTTCCTTCTGTTTCTTGTCCTCCTCGGCATGAGCCTCGGCGTCCTTGACCATACGATCGACTTCGTCGTCAGAAAGCGCGGTGGAGCCGGAAATGGTGATCTGCTGCTCCTTGCCGGTGCCCTTGTCCTTAGCGGAGACCTTGACGATGCCGTTGGCATCGATATCGAAGGTGACCTCGATCTGCGGCACGCCGCGGC
>CABSKX010000022.1 GCA_902478365.1 uncultured Collinsella sp.
TCCTGCTTTCTACGGCCAGGGAAGCGGCCCTTACACCAACATTCGGCACGCGATCGCAAACGGGAAGTCAAGCTTTAGAGGAAAAATATTTCTACCATTTCTACCCCGTCCCCAAATGGCAGAAAAAGGGGGTTGTCCGGTTGTGGACAACCCCCTTACTAGAAAACGGTATTTGTTTTCTATTAGGCCTCGGTGGCGAGCACGCGGCCCGTCATCTCGGCGGAAGGCTCAATACCAGCCATGGTGAGCATGGTCGGAGCGATATCGGAAAGACGGCCGTCCTCGATACCGGTGAGCTTGGCCTTCTCATCAACGATGATGAACGGCACACGGTTGGTGGTGTGAGCCGTAAACGGATGCTTGGAACCGTCGGAAGCAACGTCAAACATGTGGTCGGCGTTGCCGTGGTCGGCGGTGATCAGCGCAAAGCCGCCCTTGGCGAGAATCGCCGGGACAACCTTGGACAGGGCATCGTCAACAGCCTCGACGGCCTTAACGGCGGCGTCGAAGACACCGGTGTGACCAACCATGTCGCAGTTCGCGAAGTTCACGATGTAGAAATCAGCGCGATCCTCGTTGATGGCGGCGACAAGCTTCTCGGTAACCTCGGGAGCGCTCATCTCGGGCTGCAGATCATAGGTAGCGACCTTGGGGGAAGCGACGAGCACGCGCTCCTCGCCCTCCTTGGGCTCCTCGATGCCGCCGTTGAGGAAGAACGTCACGTGGGCGTACTTCTCGGTCTCGGCGGTGTGCAGCTGCTTCAGGCCGTTGGCGGCGATAACGTCGGCCAGGACGTTCTCGGGGAACGTCTTGGGGAAGGCGACCTCGACGTCAAACGTCGGATCGTACTCGGTCATCGTCACAAAGTGCGAAAGCTTGATCTGCTCGCGCTCAAAGCCGTCGAACTCCTTGTCCGTGAACACGCGGGTCATCTGACGAGCGCGGTCGGGACGGAAGTTGAAGAAGATGGCCGCGTCGCCCTCGTGGATGCCCTCGTTGTGGGCAGCGAAGGGCTCGACGAACTCGTCGCCGCGCGGATCCTTCTCGTAGTAGGCCTTGATACCGGCAACAGGGTCGACATCGGCATCGGACGCGTTGACCATGACGTCGTAGGCACGCTGGATGCGCTCCCAACGGTTGTCGCGGTCCATGGCCCAATAGCGGCCCGAGACGGTGGCGACGCGAGCGTCGCAACCGGTCTCCTCGGAGATCTTAGCCAGGAAGCCGCAGAACTCACTCATATAGCCAGCGCCGGACTGCGGGTCAACGTCGCGGCCATCCATAAAGGCGTGGACGCGAACGGTCTTGACACCGTGCTCGGCAGCCATCTTGACCAGAGCCTCGACGTGGTTCATGTGAGAATGAACACCGCCAGGGCTCATAAGGCCCATGAGGTGAAGAGTCTTGCCGTCAGCCTTGACGTCGTCCATAGCCTTGACGAAGACCTCGTTCTTGGCGATGGAGCCGTCCTTGATGGCGTTGTTGATGCGCGAAAGCTCCTGGAACACGATGCGGCCGGCACCGATGTTGAGGTGACCCACCTCGGAGTTGCCCATCTGGCCATCGGGAAGACCCACGTCCTCGCCCGAAGCGCCGAGCGTGGTGTGGGGGTACTTCTCATACAGGCTATCAAGGAAGGGCGTCTTGGCAGCGGCGACGGCGTTCTCGCCATCGGACGGAGCCAGGCCGCAGCCGTCCATGATGATCAGGAGTGCAGGAAGATGACGTTGTGCCATATGTCCTACTCGCCTGCCTTGACGACCATAGAGGCGAAGTCGGCAGCCTTGAGCGAAGCGCCGCCCACGAGGGCGCCGTCAACGTCGGGCTTGGCGACGAGCTCGGCGATGTTACCGGGCTTGGCAGAGCCACCATAGAGAACGCGAATGCCGTTAGCGAGCTCCTCGCCGAACATCTCCTTGAGGGTCTCACGGATAGCGCCGCAGACCTCCTGAGCGTCCTCGGCGGTAGCGGTCTTGCCGGTGCCGATGGCCCAGATGGGCTCGTAGGCCACGACGACCTGCTTGGGGCAGGTGATCTCAAGACCAGCAAGGCCAGCCTTGACCTGGTTCACGACGTGCTCGACATAGGTGCCAGCCTCGCGGACCTCAAGGGACTCGCCGCAGCAGAAGACGGGAACAAGACCTGCGGCAACGAGGGCCTTGGCCTTCATGTTCTGATCCTCGTCGGTCTCGTGGAAGTAGTCGCGACGCTCAGAGTGACCGATGATGCAGTAGGTGCAGCCAGCGGACTTGAGCATGTCGCAAGAGGACTCACCGGTGAAGGCACCCTTGGCCTCCCAGTACACGTTCTGTGCACCGAGGGCGATGGGGGCAGCCTGAATGCGGTCATGAACCGTGGTGATGTCGATGGTCGGAGGGCAGACGAGCACCTCGACGCCAGCCGGAACCTCGGGCAGAGCCTGAGCCAGCTCGTCGGCGAGCTTGGCGGCCTCGGCGACGTCGTTGTTCATCTTCCAGTTACCAGCGATAAGAAGGGTGCGATTAGGCATCGAGAAGCGCCTCCACTCCGGGCAGGGCCTTACCCTCGACGAGCTCCATGGAAGCGCCACCACCGGTGGAGATCCAGCTCATCTTGTCGGCCAGGTTGAACTTGTTGACAGCTGCGACGGAGTCGCCACCGCCGATAATCGAGGTGCAATCGGCCTCGGCGACAGCCTCGGCGATAGCCTGGGTGCCGTGAGCGAAGTTGTCGAACTCGAAGACGCCCATGGGGCCATTCCAGAACACGGTCTTGGCGCCCTTGACAGCCTCGGCGTAGAGCTCCTCGGTCTTAGGACCGATGTCCATGCCCTCACGATCGTCGGGGATAGCGTCGGAAGCGACAACCTCGGGGACAGCGTCCTCGCCAAAGTGATCGGCAACGCGGTTGTCGATGGGGAGCAGGATCTTGACGCCCTTCTCCTCGGCCTTCTTAAGCATCTCGCCGGCGCGCTCGACCCAGTCCTCTTCCTTGAGGGACTGACCGACGGACAGGCCCTGAGCCAGGAAGAAGGTGTAGGCCATGCCGCCACCGATGATCAGGGTGTCAGCGGAGTCGATGAGGTGATCGAGAACGCCGATCTTGGAGGAAACCTTGGAACCGCCGACGATGGCGACGAAGGGGCGCTCGGGCTCGGCGAAGATGCCGGTCAGCGTGTCGACCTCCTTCTCGAGCAGGAAGCCAGCGACGGCAGGCAGGTAAGCGGCGGGGCCCACGACGGAACCCTGGGCGCGGTGAGCGGTGCCGAAGGCATCGAGAACGAAGACGTCACCATAGGAAGCGAGCTTCTTGGCGATCTCGGGATCGTTCTTCTTCTCACGCTTATCGAAGCGGACGTTCTCGAGAACGAGAACCTTGCCCGGCTCGACGGCGGCGACAGCCTCGGCAGCCTTCTCGCCGTAAGTGTCGGCGACAAAGGCAACGTCGAGACCAGAGAGCTCGGCGAGCTTCTTGGCGACAGGCTCAAGGGAGAGCTCAGGCTGGAAGCCAGTGCCCTCGGGACGGCCGAGGTGGCTCATGAGGATGACGCGAGCGTTGTGCTCAACGAGATAGTTGATGGTGGGCAGGGCAGCCTTGATACGGGTGGTGTCGCCAACGACGCCATCCTTGATAGGCACGTTGAAGTCAACGCGGACGAGAACGCGCTTGCCGTCGACATCGATGTCGCGGACGGTCTTCTTGGTAAAGGCCATGTTTGCTTCTACCTTTCGTACGTGTCTGCCTCCCATTACGGCAGACGATTTCCTATAAAAAGGGCGCGACCCTAGGGTGTAAGCCCTATAAGGCCGCGCCCTTCTTTAGACGCTCAACGAGCTATTCGCTAAAAGCTAAATTAAGCAACGAACTTCTCGAAGTACTTGATGGTGCGGACCATCTGAGAGGTGTAAGAGTTCTCGTTGTCGTACCAAGAGGTGACCTGAACGAGGGTCTGGCCGTTGCCGAGGTCAGAGCACATGGTCTGCGTGGCGTCGAAGATGGAGCCGTGGGTCTCGCCGATGATGTCGGTGGAGACGATGTCGTCCTCGTTGTAACCGAAGGTCTCGGAGATGGTGGCAGCGTAGGCCTTCATAGCGGCGTTAACCTCGTCGACGGTGACCTTCTTGTCAACGACAGCGTAGAGGTTGGTGATAGAGCCGGTCGGCGTCGGGACGCGCTGGGCGGCACCGATGAGCTTACCGTTGAGCTCGGGGAGAACCAGGCCGATGGCCTTGGCAGCACCGGTGGTGTTGGGGACGATGTTGACGGCGCAGGCGCGGCTACGACGCTTGTTGCCCTTGCGCTGCGGGCCGTCGAGCGGCATCTGGTCGCCGGTCCAGGCGTGAATGGTGGTCATGATGCCGGACACGATGGGAGCGAAGTCGTTCAGACCCTTGGCCATCGGGGCGAGGCAGTTGGTGGTGCAGGAAGCAGCGGAGATGATGTTGTCCTCAGCGGTCAGCGTCTCATGGTTGACGTTGTACACGATGGTGGGCAGATCGCTGCCGGCCGGAGCGGAGATGACGACCTTCTTGGCGCCAGCGTTGATGTGGGCCTGAGCCTTAGCCTTGCTGGTGTAGAAGCCGGTGCACTCGAGAACGACGTCGACGTCGAGGTCGCCCCAAGGCAGGTTGTTGGCGTCGGCCTCCTTGTAGATCTTGATCTCCTTGCCGTCAACGGTGATGGAATCCTCGCCAGCAACGACCTCGTGATCGCGAGCGTAGTTGCCCTGCGTGGAGTCGTACTTCAGCAGGTAAGCGAGCATATCGGGAGAGGTGAGGTCGTTGATAGCGACGATCTCGGAGCCCTCATGACCGAACATCTGACGGAAAGCCAGACGACCGATGCGACCGAAGCCGTTAATAGCAACCTTTACTGCCATTGTGTCTCCTTTCGTAAGGCCCCCGCGAGCTACAGCGCCCGCCGTTGAGGCCCACAAACTAACCACTCGCCTAATATACCTTTTTTTTGACTTGAATTTCACGAGAATGCTCGAAATTGAAAATCAAATTTACGTTAAAACGTTTTAAAGAGTAAAACAGCAGTTCAATCCCTATATAAGCAGTTTCGCTCAACTACCTGTTTTCTTCAATGAGCTTTTCAAGCCTCAAAACTCGATGGTAGAGGGCCGACTTCGACAAGGGGGGGTCAGCCATCTCCCCCAGATCGCGCAGTGACAGATCAGGATAGCGCTCGCGCAGGTCGCAAAAGACCGCCAAGGCGTCCGGAAGCGTGTCGCGCAAACCCCGCTGTTCGAGCTCATCGATCAACGCAAGCTGATGCTGGGCGGCACCCGCACTTCTGGTCTGATTGGCCAGCTCGGCATTCACGCGACGGTTTACGTCGTTCTTAACCAATTTGACCGCGCGCGCTTCCTCGATCTCGGCAACGCTGCGCTTGGCGCCGACCAGCTTTAGAAGCTGCTCGATCTCCTCGGCGCTCTTAATGTAGACGGCAAAGGATCCGCGCCGCGCGTTAACGCGCGCATGGACCCCAATCTGCTCCAATAGATCGCAAAGCCCCCGGGCATACTGCTCGCCCTGCACCGCAATCTCCAAATGAAAATCGCCGCGTGGATCGGCCACGAAACCGCCGGCGATGAGCGCGCCGCGGATGTAGGCAAGCCTGCAGCAGGGACGGGCAACGATGTGCCGGGGAACACCAGCGACGAGCCCTCCCCTGCGGTCGAGAATGCCCAGCAGCACCAGAGCCTTGTCCAGGTCGGGCTGATCGGGCAGGGTAATGAGATAGTTACGGACCTTATGCAAGACCGATTTACGAACGGTGAATTCCGTTTTGAGCTTAAGGATGCGATGCGTCAGTGTGATCATCGTGCGCGCGACGGCACCCGTCTCGGTCGCGACCGTCAAACGATACCGCCCGGAGCCGGCCAGCGAAAGTGTACCGCTCACACGCGTCAGGGCGGCAAGCGTCGACAAATCGCAGTATTCACATTCGGGTTCGCAGCGCGCGAGCTCGTCACGCACCTCGGCGGTAAACGACATGCAGACCTATGCTTTCGTGTTGGCGCGCGACAGGTCGCGATGGGAAATGCTCACGTGATATTGGGCGCCTTCCAAATAACGTGCCGTGGCCTCGGCGATGGCAACGCTGCGGTGTTGACCGCCCGTGCAGCCGATGGCAATAGAAAGCTGTGGCTTGCCCTCCGCGATATAGCCGGGCATGACCGTATCGAGCAGCTGCGTCCAAGCCTTCCAGAACTCCTGGGTCTTGGGATGGTCCAAAACAAAGTCAGAGACTTTCTTATCGAGACCGGTCATGGTGCGCATCTCGGGATCGTAGAACGGATTGGGCAGGAAGCGAACGTCGATCATAATGTCCGCCTCGACGGGCATGCCGTGCTTAAAGCCAAACGAGAACACGTGAACGTCCATGAGCTGCTGGTCGGACAGCTCGGAGAACGCCATGCGCAATTTATTGCGCAGAGCAGAAGTGCGCAAGCGGCTCGTATCGATAATCATATCGGCTCGATCGCGCACACCCTGCAGCTGCAGGCGCTCGCGCTGAATCGCATCGGCCGTAGTCTCCCCCGGCTTGGCAATGGGGTGGCGGCGGCGGTTTTCGCTATAACGACGGATCAGCACCTCGTCAGAGGCCTCGAGAAACACGATGTCACAGCTCATCTCCCGCTCCTCGAGTGCGGCAACGGCATCGAGCAGCTCATCGAACAAGCCCTGGCTGCGCAGGTCACAGGTGACGGCAAGATGCCTGCCCACGCCCGTATTGATGCCGACGAGTTCGGCAAGCTGGGCGATCAGACGCGGAGGCAAGTTGTCGATGCAAAAATAGCCCATGTCCTCGAACACATGCATGGCCTGCGTTCGGCCCGATCCGGACATTCCGGTGATGATGACGATATCGGGGATGCGCTCCGAGCGCTCCGCCGCATCCATGGCATCTCCCTTTTGCAAATGTGCCTCCTAAAACAAGCGCGGGACCCGGCCAGCGGATCCCGCGCGATCAATTGCCTTTATTGAGTATACCGCCCCAAGCGGATACGAGGCCTGTCTTACGCCTCAAGCGCAGCCTTGAACCAACTTGTAATACTCGTGGGGTGCGTGATGGCGGTGCCGACGACAACGGCCCAGGCGCCCGCATCAATCGCGGCGCGGGCTTCCTCGGGCGTGTGCACGCGGCCCTCGCAGATGATGGGAAGACTGGGGAATTCCTCGGTCGCCTGACGCAGGAGCGGCAGATCGGGGCCATCGGCCATGGTGCAGTCGATGGCGGCGACACCATGAGAAAGCGTAGTGGATACCAGGTCAAAGCCCATATCAACCGCACGGCGAATGTCCTCGATGGTGGCGCAGTCGGCCATCAGGAGCACACCCTCCTCGTGCAGCGGACGGAAGGTGTCCTCGACGGTCTTGCCATCAGGACGCGGGCGATCAGTGGCATCAATTGCCACGATGTCGGCACCCGCAGCAACGCAGGCGCGAGCATGACGCAGCGTCGGCGTGATGTAGACGCCCTCGTGTCCATCCTTCCACAAGCCGATGACGGGGACCTCACAGCGGCCCTTAATGGCGGCGATGTCGGCAAGACCCTGGCAGCGAATAGCGGCGGCGCCGCCAAGCTCGCAGGCGCGAGACATTTGAGCCATGGTCTCGGGCGTACGAAGCGGCTCGCCCATATACGCCTGAACACTCACGACGAGCTTGCCCTTCAGGGACTGGATCAAAGGATCAACGGTCATGTTCGACTCAACCTTTCTCAAAACAGCCTTCTGAGATACCGCACCTTGACGTTCAAACCGTCGCTCGCGTACCGAAGTACGCTTCGCTCCTCTTTCACGTCAATCTGCGGCACCTCAGAAGGCGCACTTGGTAGTTATGTTTACTTCAACGATGCAAGAAGGTGTTCGGCGGCACCGATGAGCGGAGCATCGCCCTCCAGAGAACCGATGAGGATCGGCGTGTCCTGAAGCGGATCGAGCGCCTGGCTGGCATAGCCCTCGTGCACCGAATCCTTCCACGTCTGTGAACGCCAATCGGGACCTTGGTGAATCACGCCACCCGAAAGCACGATGACCTCAGGGTCCAGGATGTTAGCGAGCGAGCCCAAGCTGGCACCCAGCGCAAAGCCGGCGTCATGGATGACCTCGGTCGCCTTTGCGTCGCCAGCACGGCACAGGTCGTTCACGTCGCGACCGACCGAAGGACGGCTGGGGTCGACGCGACCGAAGCGCTCGTCGTACATACGGCCAATCGAGGTGCCCGAGGCTACCGACTCAAGATGGCCAGAACGCCCGCAGGCGCAGGGAATGCCAGCGGCAGCCGAACACTCGATGTGGCCCATATGGCCGGCAGCACCATGGAAGCCCTGCATCACGCGGCCGTTCTCGACATATGCGCCGCCGATGCCCGTACCGATGCCTAGACACAAGACGGAGAACTTGCCCTTGCCGACGCCCCAGTGGGCCTCGCCCAGAGCATGAGCCTGCACGTCGCCCACCACGGCAACGGGGAGACCAAGGTCCTCGCGCAGGCGCGGCCCCAACTGAACGCCGGACCAGCCGGGCATGATCTCGTTGGCATACGCGATGGCGCCCGTCTTGGGACCGACGACGCCTGCGGCACCGATACCGACACCGAGGACCTCGACATCGGGATTCGCCTCAAGAGCGGCCTTGATGGACGCCTCGATACGCTGGAAGACGGCCTCGCCGCCCTCCTGGGCCTCAGTAGGAACCTCGGCCTCAAATACGGGATGGGGCACGCTGCCGTCAGCCGGGTACTCCATAATGGCGGTCGCGATCTTAGTTCCGCCGATGTCGACAGAGCAGACGTACTTGTTCTCCATGTCGTTCTCCTTAGGAGATAAAAACAACTACAGGAAATGAAGGCGGTGTTATCGCCGCAGCATGATAAAGGTTTCCCAGGTGCCCGAGGTTGGGGTGAAAGTGGTCGGGCGTTGACCTAATGGGTCACGCCCGACCACTTGAGCCCCAAGATCGGGTGCCTGGGGAAGCTTTACAGGAGACCGTTGTCCTGGAGGACCTTCTTAATCGCCTCGACGTTCTCACCGGTCATGGCCTTCACCGGGCGCGGCATGGTCGGGCTGTCGAAGATGCCCATGAGATTCATAGCGGTCTTGAAGGCACCAACGCCGCCGGCATAGCCCTGAACGCCCGAGGTGACATCCCAGATGTGTGAAATCTCGTTGAGGCGATCCTGCTCGGCCTTGACGGTAGCCCAGTCGCCGGCCTGAGCGGCCTTCCACTGGCGCACGTAGCCCTCGGGCTCAACGTTAGCGAGACCCGGGACAGAACCGTCGGCGCCACCGAGGTAAGCGCCGTCGACAACGACCTCGTGACCGGTGAGGATGCTCATCGGATGGCCGTTCTTCTCGTTCTCCTGAACGAGGTAGCGGAACGAGATGTCATCGCCCGAGGAATCCTTGACGCCGGCCAGGACGCCCTCGGCGCCGAGCTTAGCAAGGAGCTTCCAGGGGAGCTTGGTGTGGACGCACACGGGGATGTCGTAGGCGAAGATGGGCAGGTCGAGTTCCTCGTGCAGGATGCGGAAGTGCTCCTCGACCTCGGTCATGCCCTGCAGGGCATAGAACGGGCAGGTGGCGACAAGCGCATCGGCGCCCAGCTCCTGAGCGACCTTACCATGCTCGATCATGCGCTCGGTCTCGGTATCGATGATGCCGACCAGAACGGGAACGCGGTGGTCGACGATGCGCACGGCCTCGGCGACAATCTGGCGGCGGCGCTCGTCGGTGGAGAAGACGACCTCGCCCGAGGAGCCCAGGAAGAACAGGCCATCGACGCCGGCATCGATCATGCGGTTGATGCTGCGCTCAAAGGAGGCAACATCAAGCTGGTGGTCTTCGGTATCGGGAACAACGACGGGAGGGATAACGCCGGTGAATTTCTGAGTTGCCACAAGAATCTCCTTAGTTGTCTGGCGGGCGGCCCTATGCCACCCACTCTTGTTGGCAGTGTCCAGGCCGTCTAGGCCAAAGAACACGGGTAGAACGTTTGGTTCAAGAAGTCGACGACTTCGTTTTCGAACGCATTGATGCGCTCGTGAGCGTATTTGGCATAGATGATATGCCTCCGGTCACACTCAAGACCGTTGAATACGGCGAACTGGCCCTTGGGATCGCTCACGGCATCCATGAGCGATGTGCCCATGAGCACCGATCCGCGCACCCGAGACGACAGAACCTCGAGGCCACCGGGGATTGGATTGGCAACCGCCGTGCAGGCAAGGCCCCGCTCGTCCAGAGCGGAAACCGCCAGCGCGACGCCGCCGCCAAGGCCCTCGCCCCACGCAAAAATGCGATCGGAGTCCACGCCGTCAAGATTGCGCGCGACCTTCGCCAACGCGCAGCCCCAACGGACGCGCTCGACAAAAGCGGGCGAAGCAATCCCCCGCTGCAGGTCGTCCGTACCAGCAACACCGTCGTCCAGTGCAAGCACGGCATATCCCATGGCGGCAAATCTCGTCATGTGATGCCAGCCGCGCACAGGCCGATCGATGTCGTGGAACATCAGGCACAGCGGCACGCGCTCAGATACTCGGGCACGACCAACAGGCTCAATCAAACGAGCGTGGACCGCATGGTCACCGAGCTCAAAGGAAACCTCCGAGTAACGGGCGCAGGGGTTAACAAAGTCAATCGCCGTAATGGCCAGGCCTTGAATCTCAAGATTCGAAGCGCATGTCTCTAAATCAGAAATATCTGCTTGGACATCACCGTGCCAGTCCCGATATTCTGCGAGCCTTGACGAAACCGTTCCAGGAATTCCCACGAGCCCGGGGACTATCAGCTCGTCAACATTGCTCTCGCACTTAGACATGAGCCTCCCCTCCCTCGCAGAAAAACGAAATGATCAGATCATCAAAGTCCTGAATCTCCTCGTGGCCAAAACCTTCAAAGAACTCATGACGCTTTTCACAGGTCAGGTTGTTGTAGACCGCAAACTGCGTCGCCGGCGGACAGACGATATCGGCTGTGCCCGTGCCAAACAGAACGGGGCATTTGACCATGGGGGCAAAGTTCTTGGAATCGAAGTACGCCAGTTTGGCATAGGCTTCCTCGATACGAGCCGAGTCCTCGTCAAACCAACGCGACCAATAGCGCAGACCCTCGTAGGCAATATCGTCGGCGTCCAGATCCCAAACCAGGCGGAAGTCCGATAAGAAGGGATAGAGGATGGCCGCGCGATTGATAAGCTCGCTGTTAAGCGCGCAGGTCGCAATACCCAAACCGCCACCCTGCGATGCGCCGTTCACATACACGCGGGTAAGATCGATGCCCTCGAGCTCGCGAACGATACGGCACAGAATGCGGATATCCTGGTGCAAGCGGATATAGTAGAGGTTGGCCGGGTCGCCGTCGATACCGGCGACGATATGGCCCGCGACCGTCGTGCCCTCAAATCCACCAATATCCTCGGAGGGGCCACCCTGGCCGGGGCAGTCGAGGGCGATGAGCGCCATGCCCATGCCCGCAAACGACGCCTGCTCAAACCAGCTGCGGCTCGCACCCGGATATCCATGGAACTGAAGCACCAGCGGCATGGGCTCCTCCGAGACCGGCTTGAGGTACTTGGCATGCAGGCGTGCACCACACATGCCGGTATACCAGAGGTCGAAAAACCGACAGGTCGCGGAATCCGCAACCGAAGCCGCCTCGATCGCGTAGTCGAGCTCGACGGCGTCCGCCTCGGCCATGCGGTCCTTCCAAAAGAGATCGAAATCCGATGGACGGGGCATAGCGCCTCGATATTCACCAAATTGCTGTTGTAGCTCTTGAGCACTTGGCATGGCTCGTGAACCCAACCTTTCGAAATCGCAACGGAGGTGCGCCCGGCAAGGGAACCGGGCGCACGGGAGGGAAAGCGAGACTACTCGCCGAGCTTGGGATGCAGCAGCGACGGCGCAGCGCCGAGCAGCATCTTGGTGTAGGGGTCCTGAGGGTGCTGGAAGACCTGCTTGGCCTCGCCCTGCTCGACGATCTTGCCGCCATTCATAACGATGATGTCGTCAGAGATATAGCGGACCGTCTGGATGTCATGGCTGATGAACACCATGGCCAGGCCGAGCTCCTTCTTAAGGTCGGTCAGCAGGTTCAGAATCTGCGCGCGGACCGAAACGTCCAGAGCCGAGGTGGGCTCGTCGGCGATGATGGCATCGGGGTTCAGCGACAGGGCACGGGCAATTGCGACGCGCTGGCGCTGGCCGCCCGAAAGCTGGCCGGGAAGAACCTCGGCGGCGGAGCTGGGCAGACCGGTGAGCTCCAAGAGCTCCTTGACGCGCTTCTCCTGCTCGGCCTCGGTACCCAGGTTGTGGACGCGCATGGGGTCGAGCAGTTGCTCGCGAACGACCATGCGGGGGTTGAGCGCCGTGGCCGGGTTCTGGAACACGACCGAGATGACGCGACCCATGTGGCGACGGTCCTCGGCGGTACGTTTAGTAACGTCCTTGCCCTTAAAGTAGACCTTGCCACTCGTGGGGGCCTGCAGACCGCACATGACGTTGGCGGTGGTGGACTTTCCGCAACCGGACTCGCCGACGATGCCGATGGTCTGTCCGGGCATGAGCTTAATCGTTACACCCTGGACGGCGTGAACCAGGTTGGGGTGCAGAATCGAGCCGGTACGGGTCCTAAAGGTGACGTGGACGTCATCAAGGAAGATGATCGGCTCGACGCCGTTGACTGCGGTATCGCTCATCTACATCACCTCCGCGTGAGGGGTCAAACCATTTGCCTTGAGCACCTCGTCGGGGAGCTCGGAATAGAAGTGCTCGGTGCCGGGCACGCGCTTGAAGACCGGACGGGTGTCCAGGCCAATACGCGGGTGGCTCGAGCGGGGCGCGAAGCGATCGCCCTTGGGGAAATCGCGCGGGCTCGGAACGGCGCCGGGCACCTGGTGCAGGCGGCCCGAACCGCTCTCGATGGACAGAACGGAACCCAGAAGACCGCGGGTGTACTCGTGGATCGGGTTAGTGAGCAGCTCCTTGGTGGGCGCCTGCTCGATAACCTGGCCAGCGTACATAACCGTGATGTTATGGGCGACCTCGGCGACCAGAGCCAGGTCATGCGAAACGAAGATCATGGCAAAGCCGAGCTTGGCCTGAAGATCGTTGAGCAGCTTGATGACCTGCTTCTGGACGGTAACGTCCAGAGCGGTCGTGGGCTCGTCGCAGATGACCAGCTTGGGGTCGCGGGTAAGGGCCATAGCGATCAGGACACGCTGACGCTGGCCGCCGGAAAGCTCGTGCGGATAGCTCTCGAGCGTGCGCTTGGGATCGAGGCCGACGAGCTCCAGGAGCTCCTCGGCGCTGCGGGTTCCGCCGCGCTTGGTGAGCTGCTTCATCTGGGCAGAGATGAGCATGGAGGGGTTGAGCGAGGACAGGGCGTCCTGATAGACCATAGCGATATCGGTACCACGCAGGCCGAACCACTCCTTCTTGCTCATCTTGAGCAGGTCACGGCCCTCCCAGAGGACCTCGCCGGAAAGGTGCTCGTCCTCATCGGTCAGGCCCATGATGGCCAGCGTGGTGATGGACTTACCGCAACCGGACTCGCCAACCAGGCCCATGGTCTGACCAGGACGAACGTCAAAGTTGACATGGTCGACGACGTTGATATCACCGTGATGCTCAAACTGAATGCAGAAGTCACGGACCGAGAGAATCGGTTCGACAGACTCGTCGGGCACGTGGCGATCGTCACGCTTGAGCTCGACATCGCGCAGGGCGCCAAGGCGAGCGGAGAGGGACTGGGCCTGCTCCTTGTAGGCGCGAACGGGGTCGGAGACCAGCAGGTCGGCCTCGCGACGCTTGGAGGAATCGGTAGGATCCAGGGCGGCGGAGGGAGCAGCGGCCATGGCGTCGGTAATGCCCTCGGAGAGGATGTTGAGCGCCAGGCAGGTGATCATGATGGCCAGGCCCGGGAACAGCGCCTGCCACCAACGGCCGGCGAGCACGCCGCCGCGGGCGTCGGCGAGGATGTTGCCCCAGGTAGCGGTGGGCTCCTGGATACCAGCGCCGATGAAGGTCAGCGAGGCCTCGAAGATGATGGCGTCGGCGACCAGGGTAACGGTGAAGACCATGATCGGGGCGATGCAGTTACGCAGGACATGCTTGATCAAAATCCACGGAGCCTTGGCGCCGGAAACGATGACCGCGCGGACATAGTCCTCGCCGTACTCGGACACGATGTTGGCGCGCACGATACGGGCAATCTGCGGAGTGTACATAAAGCCGATGGCGAAGATAATCGACGGCACGGAGTTGCCCAGGATGGAGACGAAGACGGCCGCGAGGGCGATGCCCGGGATGGACATGATGATGTCCAGGATACGCATGATCGTCTCGGAGACGGCCTTGCGCGAAACCGCTGCAAGGGCGCCCACGACCGAGCCGCAGACCAGAGCCATGGCAGTGGCGCCAAAGCCGATAATCAGCGAGTAACGACCACCGTAGAGCATACGCGACAGAATGTCGCGACCCTTATCGTCGGTACCGAAGATAAATCCGTTGCCGGGAGCCTGGCGAGCCGTAAAGATCTCGACCGGGCTATAGGGGGCAAGAAGGGGCGCCAGGATCGCAGTCAGGGCGACCAGCACCAGCACGACGGCGGCAATCTTAGAAGACAGCGTCATCTTCTTCCAGCCACCGAGCTTGAGCCCCTTAGAGGCAGCCTTCTCGAGCTGCTCGGTTTGCTTCTCTCGAATCTTTACCATAATCTACACCGTCCTGATGCGCGGGTTGATGAGCAGGTAGAGCATGTCAACCACGATGTTGATGATGATGAAGGCAAGAGCAACGACGATAACGACGCCCTGAACCAGGTTCGCCTCGTTGCCCTGAACGCCCTGCAGAATCGCGGTGCCCATGCCGGGGAGGTTGAAGATAACCTCGATGACGACAGCGCCGCCCATGAGGTAACCGATCTTAAGACCGAGGGTGGTGACCGGGGTGATCAGCGCATTGCGAAGAACGTTGATGCCGACGACGACCTTCTCGGGAACGCCGGCGCCGCGAGCCATACGGACATAATCCTTGTCGAGCTCCTCGACCATGGCGGTACGCACGATACGAGTCATCTGGCCCGTCAGCGGAAATGCCAAGGCGATGGCGGGCATGATCATACGTCCAAGATAGCCAACCGGATTCGTGGTGAAGTGAGGCAGAGCACCCGATGCCGGGAGCACCTTAAGGTAGGAAGAGAACAGCAGGATCAACAGAACGGCAAGCCAGAACGACGGGGTTGCCAAGCCGGCGATGGAAAAGACGCGGATCACTTGGTCCGGCCATTTGTCGCGATACAGTGCCGCGATGACGCCGAGCAAAAACGAAACGACCGCACCGATGGCAAGACCGATAAAGGTCAGCTGCATCGTGACGGGCAGGGCCGTGGAGATGCGCTTGGCAACGGAGTTGCGAGCAGCACCATAGGTGCCCATGTCGCCATGGATCAAATCGCCCATATAGCGCACGTAGCGCACGGGCCAGGGGTCGTCCAGACCATACTTCTCATGGTACTCGGCAACCGCCTCGGGCGAGGCACCGTCACCCAACGCCGTGTAGGCGGGGTCGGTCTTGGAGAACGACATAAGGAAGAACACCAGGACGGTGACGCCCAATGCCATGATCGGCAGCGCCACAAGACGCCTTCCAATCAAACGTAGCAAGTTGTTCACGTTCTCTCCCCTTTCTTTTGTCGGTAGGACCAACTGGTATATGAGTACGGGTACTCATTACAAGACCCGAGCGACATCGTTGCCGCCCGGGTCTTTGTTTCAACTATGAGGATACGGCCCCAATGACCGACATCCTGCATACAGACTCAAGCGAGTCTTACGCCTTGACGGTCGCAACGCCCCTGAAGGACATGCTCGTCGTGCCGATGCCCTTGAAGCCATCGAGGGCCTCGCCGTTGGGCGCAGTGGACGGATCGTCCCAGGAAGCGGAGACGGTCTTGACGTGGACAACGGGGTACAGAACGGCGTTGTCGGCAATGATGTCGAAGCACTCGTTCCACTTCTTCTGCTGCTCGTCGCCCTCGGCGGCAAGAGCCTCGTCCATGAGACTGTGGAGCTTCTGCCACTCAGCGGACTCCTTCCACGGGCAACGGGTCTGCATCCAGACGTTGTCGCCGTACCACCAGTTGAGCAGCAGGTCGGGGTCGGCGCCGAAGCAGGAAGGATCGCCAGGGGCAAGGAGGATATCGTAGGCCTCGCCGCCGTCGATGGCAGCGTAGGTGGCCGGCGAGGTATCGGTCTGGATGGTCACATCGAAGCCGAGAGCGTCGAGGTCGTTCTTGACCTGGGCGGCCATGCCCTTAATCTGCTCGTTGTCGGTGGTGCGCAGGGTGATGGCACCCGGGGTGATGCCAGACTCCTCGATGAGCTTCTTAGCCTTCTTGGCGTCGGTCTTGTACACCGTGGAAGCCTCATGATAGTTGGTGAAGCTCTTGGGCAGGTAGCAGCTGGCAGCGGTGGCAAGGCCGGCGAAGGTGTTGCTGACCATCTTCTCGGTGTCGAGCGCATACATGACAGCCTGACGGACCTTGACGTTGTTCCAAGGCTCCTTGGCGACGTTGAACATGATGAAGCGGGTGCCGAAACCCTGAACGTTATCGATCTTGCAGCCGGCGCTCTCGAGCTGGTCGACGGCGTCAGCGGTAACGAGCTCCATAACGAGCGTGGAGCCCTCCTGCTGAGCGGTAACGCGAGCGGTGGGGTCGGTCAGGATGCTGTACTGGATCTTCTTATCCTCGGCAGCATACTCACCGTTGTACTCGGGGTTGGGAACCAAGGTGATCTCGGTATCGGAGATAGAGTCGTACATCCAGGGGCCGGAACCGATCGGCTGCTTGGCGCGATCCTCCTCGGTCTGGGTGGCCGGGGTAACGCGGACGATGGCCAGACGATCCTTGAGCAGGGAGAAGTTGGGGACCTTAGTCTTGACCGTCACGGTGCTGGCGTCCTTGGCCTCGATGGACTCGAAGGGCTGGAAGAACGGAGCATAGGTAGCGGAAGCGGCGCAAGCGGTGTAGGAGGCAACGACATCGTCAGCGGTGACCTCGGTGCCATCGGAGAACTTGGCGCCCTTGCGGATGGTGACCTCGAAAGTGGTGTCGTCCACAGACTTGGGATCGTCGGTGGCGAGCTCGTTGAAGGTGCTGTAGTCGTGGTAATCGATGCCGTAGAGGCCCTCGACGACGTGCCAGTTAGCACCCAGGCCCACAGCGGAGCCAGTGCTGGCGGGATCGAAGCTGGACGGAGCGTAAGCGGAACCAGCGGTGATCACGCCGCCGCCACGGTTGGCGGAATCGGTGGAACCGGAAGCGGAACCCTCGTCGCTAGAGCTGCCACCGCAGCCGGTGAGACCAAGCCCTGCGACAGCAGCGACGCTGCCGGTGAGGCCGAGGAACGAACGCCTGGACATACCCTTGTTGATGATGGCCATGTCTTCTCCTATCAATAGAGAATCTTACTCGGGAGCACCTAGACTTGCCCCCGCGCAACTTGCGGACGATATATACCTTACCTACCGACGAACCCAACTGAGGTGCCGCGCTCGGCGACCGATACATACATACGCTTGAACGGTATTTACTACCGTTCACCGAATTCGTTGACAAACGATTCGCCAGACAGTATGTATCGGCGAGGTGAGATATCAGTCTTCGTCAACCCGCAGGATAGCAGGGTTTTCTCTTGGGTTACTCAAACGTTTTAGCGTTAATAAAACCCGAAACCAGCAGGCAATCATGGCGAAATAAATGGTTGAAAATCGCGCAATCATGTATATCAGTTGTTTAGGCTCGTGTTTAGCTATCGGAATGGCCAGCCGCCGCCTCGGCGCGCTCGGCATTCCATGCAACGAGCGCCTCGTGGACCGCCTTGGCAACATCGGCAGGTATGCCGCGAACTTCCGCGATCTCTTGCTCGCTCGCCGCGCGCAAACGCTTCATCGAGCCAAAATGGCGCATAAGGGCACGTTTTCTGGTGGGTCCCACGCCCGGAACATCATCGAGTACCGAAACCGTCATGGCTTTATCGCGCAACTCACGGTGGAACGTGATGGCAAATCGGTGGGACTCATCGCGTACCTGTTTAATTAGATAGAGCGAAGCAGACCCGGTCGGCAGCACGACAGGAGTCTCGTCCCAAGGCACAAAAACTTCCTCGTCGGCCTTCGCCAAGCCACAAACTGGTATATCGAGCCCAAGAGCCTCAAGTTGCTTGATCGCAGCGGTCAATTGCGGCTTACCGCCATCGACAACGAGCAAATCGGGGCGCGAGCCAAAGCGCTCGTCGGCCATGCGCTCGGGAGCATAGCGTCGTCCCAAAACCTCGGACATCGACACGAAGTCGTTTGCCTCGTCCAATTCGGCCTGAATTTTAAAACGACGGTACTGGCTCTTGTCGGCGCGCCCGTTGGTAAACACCACCATCGAGGCGACCGTAAAGGTGCCATGCAGTGTAGAGATATCGAAGCACTCGATACGCAACGGCGGCGATGGCAGCGCCAACGCACTTTCGAGCTCCAGGAGCGCTTGATTGGTGCGGTCGTCAGCGTACCCCGTTCGCATCATGTAGCGCATGAGGGCATGGCGCGCATTTTTGGATGCCATATCGAGCAGACGGTACTTTTCGCCACGCTGCGGCCTATGGAGATGGCAGGAACGCTCACGCTTGCCCGCAAGCCACTCCCCCAGCGCCTCCGCATCCTCAAGCTCGACGGAAAGGTTGACCTCAGCTGGAATATCAGCCGTCTCGTCGTAATAGCGCTTAAGAAAGCCCGACTGGAGCTCTTCCTCGTCAACATCAAGACCCTTGTCGAGAATGAACTCGCAGGTGCGAACTGTTCGGCCCTCGCGAACGACGAAGACGCAAGCGGCGGAGATGGTCTCCTCGCGATAGAACCCGATGACATCGATATCGACACTGGAGGGAAAAACGACTTGCTGACGATCGTCCAGACCCCTGATGACCTCCAAACGACGTTTGACGCGTGCCGCGCGCTCAAAGTCGAGCGCCTCGGCGGCATCCGTCATCTCGGAGGTCAGCTCATCGACGACATCCTTGCGATGGCCCGACAAAAAGCGCTCGACACGCTTGACGTTCTTGGCATAGTCTGCCGGGGAAATCGCGCCGACACACGCACCCGGGCCGCGCCCGACATGGTAGTCAAAGCAGGGACGCCCGTTTTGTGCGCAAATCATATTGACGATGTCTTCCTCGCCCTTGTGGGACTCGATGGTACGGCGACAACGACGCCACTCCGCACAGGATGCAGAGCAGATGGGGATAACCTTGCGCAGCGTATCTATCGTCTCACGTGCCGCACGGCTATCGGTATAGGGTCCAAAATAGCGCGTTCCCGGCTTATGACGCTCACGCGTGTATTTGATCGCGGGATACAGGTCGCCCTTTGTAATGGCGATAAAGGGGTAGCTCTTGTCATCCTTGAGGTCGACGTTAAAGTACGGATGGTACTGGCCGATCAGGTTGCGCTCGAGTACAAGCGCCTCATGCTCGGTTTCGACAACGATGTAGTCAAAGCTCGCCACCAGCTGCATCATCAGCGGGATCTTTTGACGCTCATCCTGCAGTGTCACGTATTGACGCATGCGGGCGCGCAGGTTTTTCGCCTTGCCCACGTAGATGACATCGCCCTTGGCATCCTTCCAAAGGTAGCATCCGGGCTGTGTGGGAACGCGCGAAACCTGCTCGGCAAGCGTTGGTATGTTGTCGTGACCGGCCACGCGCACCTACTTGCGACGAAGCAGCGCCGAGACCTCGGGCATCTTAAGGACGACGGCAAGGCCAAAGGTAACAACAAGCGAGGCGACACCCGCAACGCAAACGTAGCCAAGAGTAATCAGAATCGAGCCGCCAAGTGCCCCGACAAAGTGTTCAAGCGCCCACATGACGCCGGCGCCTGCGGCAGCACCTAGGCCACCGAGCAAAAGGCCAAAGAAACCGCCATGTAGGATAGATTTGACCTGAAGGCCACGCAGGCGACGACGCAGCCACCACAGCGAACAGCCGACCAAGATCACGTAGTCGACGACATACGAAAGCGCGATTGCCGGCATACCGAAGCCCAGCACAACGCCAAACAGCAGAACCGAGCCGGCCTGGCCGATGGCGGAATACAGGCAATAGCGGCTATAGGGCTTCATGTCGAGCAAGGCAGAGAAGCTCTTCTGCATCAACACGACCACGCCGTAGAGCGGCAGCGAGAGCGCCAGGTAGACAAGGTACTCGGACACCAGCGCCACGCCGGATTCATCGAACTTGCCAGCACAGTAGATCATATTGAGCGGACGTGCGAAGACAATCAGGTACAGTGCGAACGGAATCAGGAAGAACAGCATCTGGGCGACGCCACGCGAAATGCCCGTGCGAACGCTGTCGTAATCCTTCTCCTGTGCGTCATGAGAGAGCTCGGTATAGAGCGCCGTCGAAAGCGAGGCGGCAATCAGCGCGTAGGGCAGCGTGTACCACAGGCGCGCATAGGCGATGACGGAAGGACCCGTCTCGGGCTGGACCACCAGCGCGGCAGCGTTGGTGATAGAAGTCGAGACAAACATGCACACCGTGGCGAGCAGCGTCGGGATACCGAGCGCAATCGTCTGGCGCAGCGCGGGGTCCTTAAAGTCGATATGGATATGGGGATGCACGCCGTGCTTGCCAAGCGCGGGAATCTGACATGCCATCTGGACAAAGACACCGAGGGTCGTACCGGCCGCAATCAAGATGATGCCGGCACGTTCGCCAAACTGTGCGGACACGGGCGCAAAACCCATAAAGCTCGCAATGACGATCACATTGTTGAGGACCGGGGCAAACGTCGACCAGAAGTAGTCGCGGTGTGCGTTGAGAACACCCGAGAACACCGAGCCCAAGCCATAAAACAGAATTTGGATAGCAAAGAAGCGGAACATGAACGCAGCGGTATCCATGCTGTCGCCATTACCCGAAAGGAACGACTGCGTCCAAATAAAGCCGGGAGCAAACACGGTGCCCAGCAGCGAGATGCCGCCCAGCACCAGAAGCAGAATACCGAGCAGGTTGCCGACATACTCGTTCGATGCCTCGCGGCCCTGCTCGCGCCTCACACCCATATACACCGGCAAAAACGCCGTAACGAGCATGCCGCCCATCACGAGCTCGTAGAGCATGTTGGGCAGGTTGTTGGCAACCTGATAGGAGGACGAGAGCAGTGACATGCCGATGGCGGCCGCCATGGCCCACGTGCGGATAAACCCGGTGACACGTGACACGATGGTCAGCACGGTCATGAGGCCAGCAGAACGACCAACCGTGGAGTAGTCCGACGAACCCATATCGTCTACGTCGTCCTGAGAGTCCTCATGAACCTCATCTTGTGGCGGCAAATCGTCCACGACGGTAAAGGAGCCAGTCATCGCAAAGGGATCGTCAACCAAAACGGCGTCATCAGCAGGCGCGGCGTCATCGCTGGTCGGCATGTTGTTACCGGATACGGCATCATCATCGAATATGGCATGGTCGCCAAACACCGTGTCAACTTCTTTGGCGGCGACGGTTCGGGCAGAAAACGACAGAGGGTCCCAGTCGTCATCACCGTCGATGGCCACGCCCTCGACGGGATCTGTCGAACCAAGCGGCGACCATTCGTCATCCGAAAGAAGCGGCTCGTCATCATCATGAGCCGCGGGCTTGGCGGAACGAGCGACAGGAGCGCTCTGCGGCGCGCTCTTTCCCTGGGCTGCCATCAAAAACACCGCCGTCTCATCGGGACGCGGCACACGAGGAGCCTCGGAGGCGACCGGCGTCACGCTGGCGCTCGATTGAGCGGCGGCCAAAAAGACAGCCGTCTCATCGGGACGAGCCGAAGAAAGAACCGTACGGGGAAGCGCCGTGCCGGCACCGGCGGCACGCAAGTACACGGCCGTCTCGCCCGGGTCAGCGGCAGCGGACCAGGCGTTTCGAATCTCGTTATCGAACGAAGCAGCCTCGGGCGCGGGCGCCTGAGGAGCCGACCCTTTTGCAAAGTGAGCTCCGCGCTTTGATTCTTCCTGCGGCATCGCTCAGTCCTCTCTCGTGATCGGGGCAACCGTCGCCCCGCAAAATGCAACTAAGTCATCGGGAGCAAGCTCAAGCTGATAGCCGCGCTTGCCACCCGAGATAAAAATGGTATCCCAAAGGACGCATGTCTCATCGATCAGCGTCCGGAAGCGCTTTTTCATACCGACCGGGCTGCAACCGCCGCGGACATACCCCGTCGCGGCAAGCAAATCTTTGACATGCATCATGGTCAGCGACTTTTCGCCTGCGGCGCGCGCGGCGGCCTTGAGGTCGAGCTCGTCGGCAACGGGAATGCAGCACACGACATGGTCGTTGGACGGCGTCGTGCAGACCAGGGTCTTAAATCCCTGACCGGGCTCCTCGCCAAGCTGCTCGGAAATCGCGACGCCCAGACCTGACGATTCATCGCCATCGTCTTCGTACGTATGGAGAACATAGGAGATGCCGGCGCTTTCCAGCTCGCGCATCGCATTGGTTTTTGGCGTCTTAACAGCCTTTGCCATGGCACATCCTTTCCCTCGCAGAGCGACGCAAGGATTAAGTATAGGGCCAATTCCGCCGCATATGCCATCTCGACACACAGAAGCGCCACCGAATCAGAAGGAATCGGTGGCGCGTCGGTACTACAACGTCTCTTTACCGTGCGTCGAGCTGCGCCTGACGCTCACGGTCACGCTTGAGCAGCGGCGCCAAGAACTTGCCCGTGTAGCTCTGCGAACATGCCGCGACTTGCTCCGGCGTGCCCGAGACCACGACGGTTCCGCCGCCATTGCCGCCTTCGGGGCCCATATCGATCAGGCGGTCAGCGACCTTGATGACATCAAGGTTGTGCTCGATCACCAGAACCGTGTTGCCCGCATCGACCAGGCGCTGCAACACGTCGAGCAGCTGGCGAACGTCCTCAAAATGAAGGCCGGTTGTAGGCTCGTCCAAAATGTAGAACGTCTTGCCTGTCTGACGACGATGAAGCTCCTTGGCGAGCTTCACGCGCTGCGCCTCGCCGCCCGAAAGCGTCGTAGCGGGCTGGCCCAAGCTCACATAACCCAGACCCACGTCATATAGGGTCTGCAGTTTGCGCTTAATCTGCGGGATATTCCCAAAGAAAGCCAGTGCCTCGGTGACACTCATGTCGAGCACATCCGAGATTGTCTTGCCGCGGTAGGTAACCTCGAGCGTCTCGCGGTTATAACGCTTGCCGCCACATACCTCACAGGGGACATAGATATCGGGAAGGAAGTGCATCTCGATCTTAATCTGTCCATCGCCCTTGCACGCCTCGCAGCGACCGCCGCTTACGTTAAAGGAGAAACGTCCCGGCGAGTAGCCGCGCGCCTTCGACTCCGGCGTGCTTGCAAATAGCGCACGCAGATCATCCCACAGGCCAATATAGGTCGCAGGGTTCGAGCGCGGCGTGCGACCGATCGGTGACTGGTCGATATCGATTACCTTATCGATGCACTCGATGCCCTCAATCTTCTTGTACGGCCCCACGGGACGCGTCGAACGATGGATGGCATTCGTAAGCGCGGGCGCAATCGTATCGGTGACCAGGGAGCTCTTGCCCGATCCCGAAACACCGGTAACGACTGTGAGCGTACCGAACTCAATCTTGGCGGTAACGTTTTTGAGGTTGTTAGCGCGGGCACCCGTGATCTTAAGACAGCCGCGGCCGGGCTTGCGGCGCTCATCGGGCACGCGGATCATCCGCTTGCCGGTCAAATAAGCACCCGTCATGGAATCGGGACACGCCATGATATCGGCAGGCGTTCCTGCAGCGACCACGTGTCCGCCGTTAACGCCCGCACCGGGACCCATATCGATCACGTAGTCGGCAGCGCGAATTGTATCTTCGTCGTGCTCGACGACGATAACGGTATTACCGATATCGCGCAAGCGCTCGAGCGTCTTGATCAGGCGCTCGTTATCGCGTTGGTGAAGGCCGATCGACGGCTCGTCCAGAATGTACAGAACGCCCATGAGGCCGGCGCCGATCTGCGTTGCCAGGCGAATACGCTGGGCCTCGCCGCCGGCAAGCGTCGCCGAGGCGCGATCAAGCGTCAGATAGTCGAGTCCGACATCGACCAGAAAACGCAGGCGCTCCAGGATTTCCTTGACGATGCGCCCGCCGATAAACTGCTGACGCTCGGTAAGCTCCAGGCCCTCAAAAAACTCGAGCGACTCGCGACACGACAGGCAGCAGACATCGTAAATGGACTTGCCGCCCACGGTGACGGCAAGCATCTCGGGACGCAGGCGAGCACCGTGACAGCTCGAGCATGGCTCTTCGCGAATGTATTTCTCCAAGCGAGCCCTGGTGTTCTCGTTCGTCGTCTCGCTGTAGCGCTCGTACAGGATGTTGCGCACGCCCGAGAACTTAGTGTCCCACTGGCTGCGACGCCCATCGAGCTTTTGATAGTCGACCGAAATCTTCGTGTCGCCCATGCCATCCAAAAACGCACGACGCACCCGCGGGGGCAGGTCCTCCCATGGCGTATCGGCACTCACCTTAAAGTGTTTGCAGACCGCAGCAAAAATCTGCGGATAATAGTTGGAATTGCCGAACAGGCTGCCAAAGACTCCATCGGCAATCGACTTTGAGGGGTCTTCAATCAGCGCCTCGGCATCGACCGTCTTTTTAAAGCCCAAGCCATCGCACTCGGGACATGCACCATAGGGCGCGTTGAACGAGAAATCGCGCGGCTGCAGGTCGTCGATGGAATGCCCATGTTCCGGGCACGCCAGTGCCAGCGAATACTCCAGCAGCTCGCCCTCGGTTCCCTCGGGAGCGTCGCGGTCGGGCAGCATGCACACGTTCACGTTACCGTGCGCCAGTGCCGTCGCCTGCTCAACGGACTCGGCAATGCGACCCAGGGAGTTCTCTCGAATCACGATACGGTCGACCACGACCTCAATGTCGTGTTTGAACTTCTTGTCCAGGTCGATAGGGTCGTCAAGCGAGCGCACCTCGCCGTCGACGCGCACACGGCTAAAGCCCTCCGCACGCAGGTCCTCAAACAGCTTGGCATATTCGCCCTTGCGTCCACGAACCACCGGCGCCAACACAAACGCGCGACGGCCCTCCCCCGCCGCCAGCACCTTATCGGCGACCTGATCGGTCGTCTGACGCTCAATGACACGACCGCACTCAGGACAGTGCGGCGTTCCCACGCGAGCAAACAGCAGACGCAGATAGTCGTAAATCTCGGTTACGGTGCCCACCGTCGAGCGTGGGTTTTTGGACGTCGTCTTCTGGTCGATCGACACGGCCGGCGACAGGCCGTCAATCGAGTCCAGATCGGGCTTGTCCATCTGGCCCAAAAACTGACGCGCATAGCTCGAAAGGCTCTCGACATAACGACGCTGGCCCTCGGCATAGATGGTATCGAACGCCAGTGAGCTCTTGCCCGATCCGGAAAGACCGGTTATGACCACGAGCTGGTCACGCGGAATGGAAACATCGATATCGCGCAGGTTATGCTCGCGCGCGCCGCGAATAACGATAGAAGAATCAGACATGGAAGATCCTTGCCTCCTACAACTTCAAATCACACTGACGATGAGTTTAGCGCACTCGACGCGCACAGATGTTCGTGATACAAGATTCGCAGACCTTTTGCGCTGTCTGACGCCGCAGACCGCACGCTCGGTCCGTACTTTCGAATACCGCCGATCGCCTGCCACGCATCATGAATGACTCCCGCTCGCAAACGAGGGTACAATGACGCTCGTGTCACACCGCGGGGCTCCGGCCCCAACATATACAAAGGAGTCAAACATGGGTTGCGAGCACGCACAGGCAGCCGGCGGGCAAACGTCGCCGTCGCAATTTGAGGAGAATACGCTGTCCGAGGTCAAGCGCGTTATCGCCGTGCTTTCCGGTAAGGGCGGCGTCGGCAAGTCATTCGTCACCGGCGCCATCGCCACGGAGCTTTCCCGCCACGGTCACAAGGTCGGCGTCCTCGATGCCGATATTACCGGCCCCTCTATCCCTAAGATGTTCGGCATGAGCGGACGTCACGTCCATGCCCTCGGCAATCTTATGCTGCCCGAAATCTCCGAGCACGGCGTCAAGGTTATGAGCTCTAACCTGCTGCTCCAAAACGAAACCGACCCCGTGCTCTGGCGCGGCCCGGTTATCGCGGGTGCCATCAGGCAGTTCTGGAGCGAAACCTCATGGGGCCCCATCGACTACCTGCTGGTCGACATGCCTCCGGGAACGGGCGACGTCGCCCTCACTGTCTTCCAGTCGCTGCCCGTCGATGGCATCGTCATCGTCACGAGCCCGCAGGATCTGGTCTCGATGATCGTCGCCAAGGCGGTCAACATGGCCGAGAAGATGAACGTGCCCATTCTGGGAATCGTCGAAAACATGAGCTATATCGAGTGCCCCGATTGCGGCAAGAAGATCGAAGTCTTTGGCAAGAGCAAGCTCCCCAAGGTCGCCGAGCGTTACAACCTCGAGATTCTAGGGCAGCTTCCCATCAATCCGGCACTCGCCGAGGCTTGCGACAAGGGCGAGGTTGAGACCGCATTGCCCGACGGTATGCTGCCCCAAGCCGTCTCTGCTGTCGAGGCCATTGCCCCGCACGAGACCGCCGAGGCCTAAGTGAACACAAACGCCTCCTATGACGTCTTGGTAATCGGCGGCGGGGCCTCGGGTCTCGCCGCCGCCATTACGGCCGCACGCGCAGGCAAAAGCGCCTGCATCGTTGAGCGCGATGTTGCCTGCGGCCTTAAACTCCTTGCGACCGGCAACGGCCGCTGCAACCTTTCCAACGAATCAATTGATTTTCAGCGGTACAACCGCCCCGCATTCGTCGAATCCGTCATGGGTCCCCGGCCCGAGCAAGAGCTCGGCAGTTTCTTCTCCTCGCTGGGCATCATGACGACTTCCGAGGAGGGTCGGCTGTATCCGCGCTCCCTTCGTGCCGAATCGGTGCGCGATGCGCTTCTCAACGCTTGCAACCACCTGGGTATCACCTTGATCTGTGGAGCAAACGTTGCCTCGGCATTCAAAGGCCCCGAGGGCTGGGTGCTCAAAATAGACCGTCCCGCGCGAGCGCTCAAGGCAAAAAAGCACGACGACCGAAAATCGGAGGTCCGCTCGCTTCGGAAGGCGCTCGCCGACACCCCTCGCAAGAACGAGACGCTGCAGGCAAAGGCCGTAATTATCGCTACGGGCGGCAGCCCTGTCGAAATCGCGAAGACGTTCAATCTTTCCCTCACACCGCAGCATCCCGTCCTCTGCCCTGTGTCGGCATCGGTCTTCGGCAACCAGACTGCGCTCAAGACGCTGGATGGCCTGCGCGTCCGCGCCCGTTTGACGCTCACCCGCAATCACGAGGAGCTCTGGCGCGAAGACGGAGAAGTGCTCTTCCGAACCTTTGGCATCTCAGGCGTTGCCGCCTTTAACCTCTCCCGTCGCGTCCAGCGCGGCGACACGATTCTGCTCGACGTTTTCCCCGACCTCTCCAAAGACGAGTTGCTCGACATGCTCAATCAGCGAGTTGCGTTGCTCGGCGGCTTTTCACCCCGCGACCCCCGCTGGCTCGACGGTATGCTTGCCCCGCAGTTCTCTCACGTTGTCTGCACCGCATTCGAACAGTGCCACCCCGGGTCGCACGACGTCATCCATCTGGTCTCAATCCTCAAGCACTTTAAGCTGCTCGTCGAGGGAACGACAGAGGAGCGTTCGGCCCAGGTCACGCGCGGCGGCGTGCCCATCGAGAGCGTCTCAGCTCCCAACCTCTGCGTGAGCAACGCGGCAGACGCCCCACTTTACATCTGTGGCGAGGCGCTCGACATCGATGCCGATTGCGGCGGTTTCAACCTTGCATGGGCTTGGATCTCGGGTATTCGCGCTGTAAGCAGCCTATAGCCGCGCAGTCTATAATCAAAACGCATTCGGGCCGTCTGGGACACCGGGCGGCCTCTTTCTTGCATCTAAGGAGACCTCGATGATCGAAATCACCCAAGTCCACGCGTCACTCGATGAGGCCGGCGACGAAGCCGCCTGCCTTGCTATTGGTAGACGCGCCGTCAAACGAGCCCTGCGATGCGAGGATTCCCAGATTAAAGCCATTGAGCTCCATCGCAAGTCAATCGACGCCCGTAAAAAACGAGATGTCCATTTTATTTTGAGCTTTCGAGTTGAGCTGACAAGCTCCCGACTCGAGCAGGAGGTGGTCAACCGCGTCGCCGAGCGCGACCGCTCGCGCATTCGCATGGTAGACGGCGAGGCTCCTTCATTCCCCAACCCTGTCCCAAATGCACCCAAGGGGCGTCCCGTCGTTGTCGGCGCCGGTTGCGCCGGTCTCTTCGCCGCCCTGACCCTTGCTAAAGCGGGCCTTAAACCCCTGCTCATCGAGCGCGGCGACCCCGCGCTTCGCCGCTCGGAAGCGATTGATCTCTTTCTTAAGGAGCGTATCCTCGACCCCGAAAGCAATATCCAATTTGGCCTGGGCGGCGCAGGGACCTTCTCGGACGGCAAGCTCAACACGGGAACCAAGAATCCTGCCCATCGACTGATTCTTGAGACCTTCGTCAAAGCGGGCTCACCTCGCGACATCCTGTGGGACGCCAAGCCGCACATTGGCTCCGACATCCTACCCACCGTCGTCACCAACATTTCTCAACGCATCGAGCAGCTCGGTGGAACCGTCCGCTATCGAACAAAGCTCGTCAATATTCGAACCGATGAATCTGGCGCCATCACCGGCGTCGATGTCCAACCGCCCCAAGAAACCACAAGCGAGACAATCGCCACAAAGCACCTCATTCTCGCCTGCGGCCATTCCGCCCGCGACGTATTCGAGCTTCTCAAAGAACATGACGTTGCCCTCGCGCAAAAGACCTTTGCCATGGGTGTGCGCATCGAGCATCCACAGCGCGACATCGACCGTGCCCAATATGGCCCTTCGGCGGGGCACCCGGCACTCGGAGCAGCCCCCTACAAGCTTGTCGCCCATCTCCCCAACGGCCGCAGTGTGTTCTCGTTTTGCATGTGCCCCGGAGGACAGGTTGTCGCGGCCTCTTCCGAGCAAGGCCATCTGTGCGTCAACGGCGCCAGCCTCAATGCCCGCGACGGGCGCAACGCGAATGCCGCCTTACTCGTTAACGTCACACCTGACGACCTTCCCGGCGATGATCCGCTCGCAGGCATTGAGCTCCAGCGCGCCTGCGAGCGAGCCGCTTATCGCCTGGGCGGCTCCAACTGGAACGCGCCGGCACAGCTCGTCGGAGATTTCCTTGCTAGACGCGCCAGCACGGCACCCGGAAAGGTAAAACCGACCTATCCACTTGGCGTGACCTGGACGGCGATCGACGATGCCCTCCCGCAGCATATCGTCGAATCGCTTCGTTTGGGAATCCCCCTGCTCGGTAAGAAACTGCGTGGCTATGACCGCCCCGATGCGGTCCTCACTGGCGTGGAGACGCGTTCGAGCTCCCCGGTCACCGTCACCCGCGATCGAACATGCCACGCCGTGTCGACTCCGGGCCTTTACCCTTGCGGCGAGGGTGCCGGATATGCCGGCGGCATCATGAGTGCCGCCACCGACGGCATCCGTTGCGCTGAGGCGCTGATAGCAGACCTCTAGTGCACGAACTCCCGCGTCCAAACGACACAGACCCCGAGCTCCACAGGGAACTCGGGGCCTGTTCGCTACTTCCTGAATCTTGCACCCTGGCGTTTTCTGCCCGAAGCAAAGGTAGAACCCTTGCGAGCCTGCGAACGCAAACGCTCGATCGTTTCGTCCTCAGATGCGCCCTCAAGCATCGCCCGAATCTGAACGACGGCATCGCGCAGACGTGCCGCCTCCTCAAAGTCCATGGCGGCGGAAGCGTTACGCATGTCTTCCTCCATGGTCTCGACGATCCGCACGAGCTCGTCATGCGGTAGCCCTTCCAGCTGCTCGGCAAGCGTCTGCTCGGTTGCCACCGTCTCCGGCGCGGCGCCCTCGCCGTTTTCGTCGGGTGTATAGAACGCACCGTGACCCAGCGAATCGCCTCTCGAGCGCCCCTTCGAACCCACAGTCTTTTCGGCCTCGGCAATAAAGCTCGAAATGTCGTTAATGGCCTTGCGGACCGTCTTGGGCACAATGCCATGCTCTTCGTTATATGCCATCTGAATCTCGCGACGACGCTGTGTCTCCTCGATGGCTTCTTTCATCGAATCGGTCACAACGTCTGCATACATGATGACCTCGCCGTCGGCATTGCGGGCCGCACGGCCAATCGTCTGAATCAGCGAACGGCGGTTGCGCAAGAAGCCTTCCTTGTCGGCGTCGAGAATTGCCACCAGCGAGACCTCGGGAAGGTCTAGACCCTCGCGAAGCAGGTTGATGCCAACGAGAACATCAATCTTTCCCTCGCGCAGCGTTCGCAGGATCTCGACGCGGTCCATCGTCGCTGTATCGGAGTGCATGTAATTGACCTTAATGCCGGCATCAAGCAGATGGTCGGTCAGGTCCTCAGCCATGCGCTTGGTGAGCGTGGTCACCAGCACGCGCTCCTTGCGGGCAACGCGCTCGCGAATCTCGTCCTCAAGATCGTCAATCTGCCCACGAACCGGACGCACATCGATCTTGGGGTCGAGCAGACCGGTCGGACGAATAATCTGCTCAACGTCGTTCTGGCTAACCCGCAGCTCATAGTCGCCCGGCGTGGCCGAAACGTAGATGAACTGGGGAATCCTCGCCTCAAACTCATCGAAACGAAGCGGGCGGTTATCGAGTGCCGAAGGCAGACGAAAACCATGCTCAACCAGCGTCACCTTACGCGAGCGGTCGCCTTCGTGCATGCCGCGGATCTGCGGCACCGTTACATGGCTCTCGTCGATGATGCAGAGCATATCCTTAGGAAAGTAATCGATCAGGGTAAACGGCGGCTCGCCCGGTTTTCGGCCGTCCAGATGACGCGAGTAGTTCTCGATACCGTTACAGAAACCCATGGTCTCGAGCATCTCGAGATCATAGTCGGTGCGCTGCTGCAGACGCTGCGCCTCGAGCAGCTTATCAGTCGCCTTGAGCTCGGCCACACGCTTCTCGCACTCTTCGCTGATTGATTTCAGAGCCGCTTTGACCTTAGGCTTCTCAGTCACGTAGTGCGAGGCCGGCCACACGGGAATGGCCTCGTACTCACGCAGCATCTCGCCGGTGACCTCGTCGATCTCGGCAATCAGCTCGACCTCGTCGCCAAAGAACTCAAACCGCAACGGATGCTCGGCATAGGGCGGATACACGTCGACGACATCGCCGCGCACGCGGAAGGTGCCACGTGCCAAATCATAGTCATTGCGATCGTACTGGATATCGATAAGCGCATGGATAAAGTCATCGCGCTCGAGCGGCACCTTCTTGTCGACGTTCGGAGCTAGGCCCGCATAGTCCTCGGGGGAGCCAATGCCATAGATACACGAGACCGATGCGACGACGATCACATCGCGTCGAGATAGCAGCGATGCCGTCGCCTGATGGCGCAGCATCTCGACCTCTTCGTTAATCGAGGAGTCTTTCTCGATATACGTATCACTCTGCGGTACATATGCCTCGGGCTGATAGTAATCGTAGTACGAAACAAAATAGACCACGGCGTTGTTAGGGAAGAATTCCTTGAGCTCGCTCGCGAGCTGAGCGGCAAGCGTTTTATTGGGAGCCATGACCAGCGTCGGCTTCCCCAGGGCCTCAATAGTCTTAGCCATCGTGAAGGTCTTGCCCGAACCAGTCACGCCCAGCAAAACCTGATAGCGATCTCCGTCCCTCACACCCTGCACAAGCGACTCAATGGCCTTAGGCTGGGAACCGGCGGGCTCGTATGGAGACACGACCTTAAACGGCACCTCAGAGCCCTCAACGCCAAAACGTTTGAGCTCTCCTCCAACACGCTCAACTTCAAATTCCGCCATGGATACTCCTAACTCATATATCTGCAGTATACGCAGGCGGCAGGCATAGTCCTATACGAACCGATCGGGATAGAGGGTCTTGTAGCGAACCCAGGCATTATTGACACGAATCAGATACGCCTGCGTCTCGGGAAAGGTGATTGCATTATGAAGCGACGTGCTCTGCTGCGCCCATCCGTCGACATTGCCCATGCCGGCGTTATAGGCGGCAATGGCACTGTCAGTCGACCCGTTAAAATACGTTAGAAGATACGAAAGGTACGCACATCCAAACTCGATGTTCGTAACGGGATCGTTAAGGTTGTCGGCTGAATACTCGCTACCATCGACAAGACCCTTGGCAATCATATCCTGGGCAGTCTCGGGCATCAGCTGCATCAATCCCTGAGCGCCTTGATTCGACTCAGCCTCGGGAACCCAATTCGATTCCGACTTTATGACAGCACACACCAGATACGGATCGAGATTGTGCGAAATGCTCGATTGCTTTATGTACGCCTCGTAGTCAATCGGATACAAAGGCTTAAAGAAGGCGGCAGGTGCATACGAGTAGACGAGCGAAATAATGCCGAAGACGAACATAACGGCAAGTGGCGCCACGCGATACCACGTAAAGAAACGTGTCTTAGGCATCGGGCTCCTCCTTATCCACTACGTCCCCAAAGCCATGGCGCGCAAGCCATGCGTCCAGTTGTTCAAAGAGCGAGTTATCGCCCGCCGCATTATCGATTACCGTCGTAGCGAGATTGCAAAGCGAAGCCTCATCAGGTTGGCATGCAGAGCGCGCATCAAAATCAGAGGACTCCATACCACGATGAATGGCACGCTCGCGACGAACTGCTAAAGGAGCGCTGATAACCAGAATTTCATCAGCCAGGCCAAAAGCATCCTCAAAACCAGTCGGGGCAGAAACCTCGACAACCGCAAAGGGGTAACGGGGGGACGAAACCGTACAGCAAACAGGATCGAGAATCCTCAGCGAAAGCTGTTCGATGAGAACCGGATGAACGATGTCGTTGAGCCGCGCAACTGTATCAGGAGAGGAGAAAGCTCGAGCAGCGAGGACATTGCGGCGAATGCCGCCCTCCCCGTCCAGAATGTCCCAACCGAATTCTTCCGCGAGGGCATTGACGATATCGGAGCCTGGCACATACAGCGATTTGGCAAGCTCATCCAGATCGATAAGCATGGCGCCATGAGATTTGAGATAGCGGCAGGCAGTCGATTTACCCGAAGCAATATTGCCTAAGACAAAAACGGTAAACATCAAGTCCTCCCTAACGCCAATGGGAGTTATTATCGCGCAAATACAAAAGAAGGACTCAAAATACAGCCAAACAGTAAGACAAGCTAAACGAAGGCGAGTTCTTGTATTACAACTCTCTATTAAACGCAAAAAAGGGGGAGGCCGCGAGGCCTCCCCCTTTTAAGTTCAAGCGTACGGCTCGGTGCCGTCCACCGGTCAGCGGCGCCCTGGCCTCCCACGGGCTGACCC
>CABSKX010000023.1 GCA_902478365.1 uncultured Collinsella sp.
TCCGTACATGTGCGGATGAATGTGGGAGGTGTTCGGATAAAGTCGATAATCAAGGCACCGCGCTCCGCAAAACCGATAATATTCTAACTTGACAAAACGCGCTGAGCTGGGTTAATCTACATACGTAAAAACGCTCTACTTGCGCTATCTGCGCGTGCTTTAACAAAATAACCACAGGTCAGGGCCATTCTGGGCCCGCTGGGGGTCAAGGGGTCGCTGGTTCGAATCCAGTCGTCCCGACCAGAAGTTTGCAGGTCAGGCACCTAGTGCCTGACCTTTTTTATTTTAAGCAACGGCGTGATCTTGCTTAGGGCAACAACTTGCTTTATCAATACGATTCGCGCATCAAAACTTGTACATCACCCTCCAAAACCAACATTTTTTGGCATCTTTGGGGGCTGATGTACACAAATGCGAGTCCTCGTGCCGCCCAACAACGCCCTCCACATGTCTGGACTCTCTATGCTTGCGCCGTGCGCCTACGGCAAACCCCCGAGACTGCGCAACGAGGCTTGCAGATCGGGCGCCTTGTCGCACGGGGTACGGCTGTGCGGCCCCTGCTCGCAGACGATGCCGCCAGAACCGGATCGGAACCGGGAATACAGGACGTCCGGCAAGATTCGACCGCTGCACACACACGACCCGGATATTGCCCCTCAAATCCCCTCTGGATTGCGGAGACGGACGCCATGATGGCGTCCGGGGACTACGAGACCTAAGGCGACGCGCCCTCGCTGCTCCACGCAGCGGGGGCGTGAGCGTGCTGCTCAGGGCGATATTCGCGCCGGCGTTCTCGCGCGACCTCAAGAGGGTGCGTCGGCGTAGGCTCGACGAGGGCGAGCTCGCCACCGCCATCGACCTCATCATTGAGAACACCCCCGAAGCGCTGGAGGAACTTCATAGACGCCACCGAATGCGTACGCTCAAGGGCACGTGGAGAGCCAGGACTGAGGGCTTGAGGATCGGAGCCTGGGACTAGAAGGGGGCTCGGAAGTCGCGGGTCAGGATTCGAACATCGACCCACGCGCTTGGCGATTCTTACCAGTTCAGACGGCTTGCAGGCTATTCGCGCTGCGGGAGAGACTCGCACCACTGCAGCAATGCGCTCAACATAGCGGGCTTGTCTTGCACGAACTGTTCACGCCTCACACCGCGGCGCGGCTCAAAGCGAATGACGTAACCCCTGTTGTCCAGGTACACGTCATAGCTTTCGGGGGCGCCGGGCAGGTTCAGCGCTACATGGCGCGTGCTGCGAATGCGTTGCGGCGCCTCCGTAAGAGACTCGTTGGGCAGCTGACCGCCGCATATCTCTTCTAGTGCGCGGAAGCGGCGTCCGAAGCTCAGGTAACCGTGGCAACCGCTGTCTGCATGCCCGGCACAGCAGAACTGCGTTTTATAACCCTTATCGTTCAGTATGCGCACATGGGGCTGCAGCTCGTGGTCGATCGCTACCAGGTGATCAGGGCGCTTGCCGCATTCGCATTCGCTCAAGGGCTTAAAGCACTTCGGGCACACGAACAGCATGCACTTCATGGTTTGCTCGGACGTGAGCTCTGTGATGCCCAGGGCTGCGATTTCTGCCGCAGGGGCTTCGGGCTGCACGCAGGGGCTTCAGGCTGCACGCAGGGGCATCCGCTTGCACGCAGAATGGCGTCGATGCACGCCACGGTGGCGCGCTCCATTTCCAGAGCGATGGCTTCGTCGCGCATTGCGCCAAACGCCTCGATGTCTTTCGTAACTGCAGAAAGCGGGGTTCGCTGAGAGATGTACACGAATGCGTTCTCTTCCCTCGCAGTGGGTTCGCCCTCAATCTTCACCGTAACGCCGGCTTTTGCATAGGTGCCGTACTGCACGCCGTTCGCTTTGTCCAGCGCCTGGACCTCACCCCGCGTGAGACCATGCCACAGCACGCCTTCCACAAACGACTCATCCTTGCGCGTGATGGTGGGACGGCCCTTCGCGTCGCACGCCAGCGTGTAGCCATAGAGCTTCGCCTTGGCTGCATAAACGTGGTGGCCGCTCTCAAGTTTTTTAGCAATGCGATCATGGCTGATGTCAAAGCCATATGCAAAGTACGGAGTTTCCGCATGCACGCGGGTGCCTACGACGTGTTCGCGCGCGCCGAACGCCGGGCCAGAGGGGCGATTAAAGTTGTGCACGTCAAACTCAGGCAGGCTGTTGCACCAGTCGAGCAGGGTGCGCAGCAGGGCTTTGCGCTGCCTTTCGAACTCATCCAGCGTAAGGGAGTAGCTAAGGTCTGCCTGCAGCGCGGGGTCGCTGCTGCGCACCGCGCGGAACCCTTCGGGGACGTCGATCTTGTAACCGAACTCGCCTGGGGTCTTGATTGACAAGTAGATGCGGTGCGACCCGCAGAAGGTGGCCTCACTCGCTTCCGTCACCCGGTAGCGCTTAGAGCGCAGGATGCGTCCGTGCTGCTGAAGGCCACGGGGGAAACGGGATGCGTAGTAACCGGTGTGACGGCATGTGCAATCGGCAATCCGGTGACCTTCAACGCACACGAAGTCGGCGTATTCGCGTGCATCGGGGAGGTCGATCTTGGCTGCGCCATACGCCGCCGACTCTTCTTGCGCGCGCAAGCGGTCCAAGCTGTCGGAGCGCATGTCGGACATCTGCGCCAAGGTTGCCTCATTGAGCTGCATCACGCGACCGGCTTCGACCACGCGGTCGATGTAATCGTACTTTTCGGTGTACTTGCGCAGCGGGGTGCGCTCAGAGATGTAGACCATCGCCTCAAGGGTTGCGGGAACCACATCGCCTTCGCGCCCGACGGTCACGGTTTCCTTGCGGTAGCAACCAGATGCAACGCCTTCGTAGCGGTCGAGAGACGCCACGTGAGAGCTATCGAGCGCCCACAGCGCGCCTTGCACATGCGACCCCTCGCGCTTGGTGATGGTGAGGTATCCGGCGGTATCGAACGCCAGCTCATAGCCGTTCAGGGTCGCTTTGCCCAGCAGCACCGCGCCGGGGCAGCGGGTTTCAACTTGATGGATGTCAAGGTTGCTGCCGTACGCGAAGTTGATGGTCGAGGGTGCAGTCTCGGGGTGACGGGCTGAGGCGTTGTTGCGCTTCTCGTTGTACTTCATGGTTCATGCCTTTCGGTGTTGCGATGGGCTTCGGTCGCTCGAGCTGATTGCAGCATACGACCTGAAGCCGAAAAGGCGTGAAAACCTGAGGTTGACATTTTTAGAAATCCTACGAAAAGGGCGCGATGCCCGAAATCGCTGTTCAAGCGTATTCTGCGAAAAGATACTCGTTTTTCTAAACGCAACTTTTCGTGTGCTCGTAAAAAATCGAAACGATAAAAACTAGTACAACCCTTCTGAATGGGTGGGCGGCTGTTTTGCTTGTAAGCAAACATGAAATCGGCCGCAGCAGCACCGCCTGGGAGGGCGGGCGAGGGGCTTGGCCGCAACTTAATTCCCGGATGCGACCACCACGCTAAATACTTGAGAATCGTCGACCGCCCAGTATCTGCCATCCAAAAGATTAAACACGATATAGCTGCCGTCTTTGCTTATTTCGGCGGCGTTTACGCATTTCTGAAGATCGGCGTGGTGCGCGAAGCAGCCGACGAGCACATCTCCATTTACAAGCCCGACTTTAAGATTGAGACCCATCTTCTCATACATAACGATACGATCCGAATCGTCCACGCCCTTGCTTGAGTCGAAGTCGGGCCTTAGCCCAGCGAGGCGAACCCCTCGCTCATCCAACGCTTTGTCGATTCCGCCCTTGGCGTAGTCGCTCAGCTGGTAATAGATTCTGCGCGCGAGATCATCTGCCACGACGCGCTCTGGGTCCCCGCCTGACCGTTCCGCTCGAAACTCGCCTAATGCCGACAGCATCAGGTACACCTCATGCAATCGCAGCGGCAGAAAGATCGGGTGAGCCGTCGACTTCAGGCCGCCGCGGCTTGTCGGCTCGGCCTTGATGTAGGAGTCGCCAAAACGCACGCCGTCTGCCAGGGCGCTCAGGCGCTTTTGCACCGCCGTGCGCGAGCAGCCCAGGTACGCGGCGATCGCTTGCTGGGTCATTCCCTTATGCGCCGCTTTGAGCAGCATGAGATTTGCCTCGTCCGTGCCTATGAACGACTTGTCCAGGTTGTAGTGGCGCTTTTTTGGGGCGCCGCCGATCTCGTTGCCCTTTTCGAACAGCTCGTGCACGCTCAGGAACAATTCATGGCGGCCGTTGCTTTGGGGGCCTTCCTCTGAGTTGGCATAATCTGCCAGCGCCTTGCAAAACAAGCGATAGTTTTCGTCAGTGACGAAAGTGGGCCACTGCATGTTGTGAAAGCGTGTGCCTTCACGTGTGTCGGCGAATTTCGAATACGCAGACTCAGGATCGCAACCGACCCTTTCCGCAATTTCAGCAACTCTCATGCCAATCCCTTCCGCAACCCAATCACACGCACGAAAAACCTATCAAGCCAGAAGATTGATGTGGCAAAAAAGAAGAAGAGGCATTACACCCCTCCTTCTGGACAGCCTGCACCCCGGTTCCCTGCCTGCCAGTTCGCCCCCCGAAACCCTCGGGGCGCTGTGGGGTCGAACCCCTCCGCATGGAAAATTCTATCGCGGCCATGCCCGCTATGCGTGTCACGCACACCACGCCAAACGTCAGGTTTACCAGCCGGGACTGAGCCCTCTTTCGAGAGCAGGGTTATATTAGCATCTACAAACTCGAAAAACCCTGCCGCATTTGAGGAGTACCAAGAAAACGGTCTACACCTTGAATATCAACCTCATCCGAACACCTCCCGCATTCACACGAACATGTACGGATGAATGCGGGAATCCGATACCCTGAGGGCCGGATCGGCCGGCCCACTAGGCACGAGCGGGACACGGTCCAGAGGATGCCGGAGCGCAGGGTCCCGTGCAGGGAGATCGCGGGGGAGCCGGGCAGGTCGCCCTAGACGGTGAGCGCCGAGGTACCGTCGCGCCCACCCATGAAAAGAGGGTTTCTTTGCGGGCGCCGCATCCGCACGCCCCCGCAAAGAAACCCTCGCACTCGCATCTCTACCTGCGAACCCGCACGCGCCCTCGCGCACGCGCCGCGGCAGCTGCTAGTCGCGGTAGAACGAGCCCATGTAGCGGATGTACTCGTCCTCGGTGTGGTTGGCCTTCCAGTCGTGGACGGAGTCCTTGTTGCGCTGGCCGGCGATGACGGAGAGCTCCTTACCCAGCTTCTCAAAGGCCTCGTCGACGCACTCCTCGGGGGTGAGGGCGATCTTCATGACGGCCTCGCCCTGCGGGCCGCCGGGGAGGTTGGACAGCAGGCTGGGGGTTAGGGTGGTGCCGAGGGTGATGACCTCGACGTCGACACCGGTGCCCTCGCACTCGCAGGCCACGGCCTCGGTCATCTTGAGGATGAAGGCCTTGCCCGCGCCGTACTGGCCGTTCCAGGGGCTGGAGCTGATGCCGGTCATCGACGAGACGTTGATCACGGCGCCGCGGTCCTGGGCGGCAAAGATCCGCATGTAGTGGTGGAAGCACTTGAGGAAGGTCACGACGTTGACGTTGATCATGGCCTCGTGCTTCTCCCAGGGAGTGTCCTGGATCTTGCCGAAGCTGTGCAGGCAGGCCACGTAGCTCATGAAGCCCATGTCCAGGCCCTCGGTCGCGGCGAAGACGGTCTCGGCAGCGTCGGGCTGGCTGAAGTCGGCGCGCACGACCTTGGTCTCCACGCCGTAGGTCTCACGGATCTCGCCGGCGAGCACGTTCAGCTTCTCCTCGCGACGGCCGACCATGACGACATTCATGCCGCCGGCGGCGATCTTCTCGCAGAACGCCTTGCCGACGCCCTCGGTCGCGCCCAGGATCAGGCCCCACTCACCGTACTTTTCCCTCAGGTTCATACTGCATCCTCTCTCTCGATGCCCATGCGGGCACCTCTCCTTTAGCGTGCGGCCGCTCAGCCGCATACGGTGCGCCATTATGCGCTGAACAAGAGGGGAGTGCGTTCACGACTTTGCGAACGAACCCGAAACAACGATGAACGGTGTCGGTCTATCACCACAATGAAACCCTTGCAGTATCAAGAGGGGAGGTGCTGGCGGGTGGAACCAAAAGGTGAACGCCGCCCTGGCGTGAGCGGCGTTCGATGTGGTTTTACCCACCTTGGTAGCTATTCACCAGGAGGGCATTGCGACCTCCGGTCGCCTTTGCTGTATCCCCTTGTGTGCCCATGTACAAAGGGATGCATCGCTATTCTGCGCCGGTGCTCGACGTCACCGCTTCGGTAGGCTCGGCAAATACGTTTCTCGCAATGTTCATGGTCGGCGTGATGCTCGATGTGCACATCGATACCGAAGACCTGGGACCTCATGCGCCTCATCGACTACGTTGCGGCGCGCGGCGCGTGGAGTCTGCGCGAACTCGGCTGCGTCGGCTTTTCCGGCGGTGCCATGCAGACGCTCTGCCTCGCTGCGCTCGACGAGCGCGTGCGCTGGGCGCTCATCAGCGGCTACCTCTACGGCGTGCGCGACGCGCTGCTCACCCTCAACAATAACTGTAGCTGCAACTACCAACATAGCCCTCGCGGCTACTTCCTGTGAGAGTTTTTTGTTAAAGCAACGGCGCGAGAGTCCTCGTGGCACCCAGCAGCGTCCTCCACATGTCTGGACTCTCTATGCTTACGCTGGATAGACATCGCCAGAACGGGTATAGTATCAAAAGTTTTGTCGTTTACCAGCGGGGGAGTCCTGTGGGCATCAAAAAGAAGATCAAAAAGGAGCTTATCGGCACTTCCGATTACCCGTCGAATAAGATCTTTACGATCTCCAATTTCATTACCTTTACGCGCCTGGTCCTCACGCTCGTCTTCCTGTACCTGTTTGTGACGGACAACAACCGTGTCGTCGCCATTGTCATCTATGCCATCGCGGCTTCCACCGACTGGATGGATGGCCAGATTGCCCGCATGACCAAGACGGTTTCGTGGCTCGGCAAGGTTATGGACCCCATCTGCGACCGTGCACTGCTGTTTACCGGCGTGTTGGGCCTGGTAGTCCGCGGCGAGCTTCCCATCTGGGTCTGCGTGCTCATTATCGGCCGCGATATCTACCTGGGCATCGGCACGCTCATCGTGCGCCACTACCACCGTCGCCCCATCGATGTCGTCTTTCCCGGCAAGATCGCCACGGCACTGCTCATGACCGGCTTCTCGCTCATGCTGCTGGGCTTTCCCGTCGTCGACGGCTGGCAACTGCTGCCCGCGACGTTCACGGCATTCCCGGGCCTCAACGGCAGCTCGGTGCCCCTCGGCATCTTCTTTGTGTACGGCGGCGTCATCTTCTCTATGCTCACCGCTGTCATCTATTCCATTAAGGGCGGGGCGGCCATTAAACAGGCCATCGCGCATCCCGAGGACGAGGACACCGACTTTCTCAACCCCGAAATCGAAGACTGATTCATTGGGGTATGATTACGTACGGTTCATTCTTTGCGGCGTGGCCGCGTTAGATAGGGGTTGTCATGGACAACAAGGTTAACAATATGCCTCAGAACGATAAGACCGCGGACGCTACCTGCGTTTTCCGCGTTCCTTCGAGCGATGTCACCGTTCCCGACCTTATGGCCAACGTGCGCATCACCGCTCCGGTTCTGTCCATCGTCAAGGGTCCGCAGACCGGCGCTGCCTTTGAGCTCGAGGACGACGTGACCACCATCGGCCGTGATCCCGCGAACGGTATCTTCCTCAACGACATGACCGTCTCGCGCAGCCACGCACGCATTATTCGCGAGGGCCTGGGCGCCCGTATTGAGGATCTAGGCTCGCTCAACGGCACCTGGGTCGACGGCGCCATCGTCAACGGTGCTCCGCTGCACGACGGCTCTTCCGTTCAGATCGGTACGTTCACGCTCATCTACCACGAGAGCACGCCGGAGCGCATCGAAACCGGTGAGTAGGTAATGGCCGAACGCAATTATCTGAGTATCGGCCAGGTCGTCAATCTACTTCGAGGCGCATACCCCGATCTATCGAACTCAAAAATTAGATTTCTAGAAGATGAGGGGCTCATCACCCCTCATCGTACGCCTAAGGGGTATCGCCAGTACTCCAAGGAAGACGTTGACCGTCTCGAGGTCATCCTGCACCTGCAGAAGACCCGCTATATGCCGCTCAACGTCATTAAGCAGCGCTTGGAAAACGCAACGGACCTGTCCACTTTGGCTTACGAGGTGGGTCTTCTGTCCGATGTTCCGCTTAAGACGGAGCCCAAGGAGACCAAGCAAAAGCTGCATCCCATCGAGACTATTCCCGACATGCTCGGTGTTGAGATTTCGTTTATCCGCTCCCTTGCCGAGAACGATCTTATCCGCATCATCAAGAGTCCACAGAACCGTGAACTCGTCGATGGCCGAGATTTCCCGATTATCCGTTACTGCTCGGAGCTGTCGCGCTTCCACATTGAGCCGCGCAACCTGCGTCAGTACGTATCGTCGGCAAACCGCGAGTCTTCGATGTTTGAGCAGGTTCTCGTGAGCATGCTCGGCATGGATACCTCTGATGACGAGCGTGACGCCAAGCTCGAGCGCGCTTTTAAGAAGCTGCGCGACCTCACCGAGGGTGTGCACACCGCGCTCCTTAAGAACCGCGTCTTTGAGTCGCTCAACGCCGTGGTCGAGGACGCTGACATCGATGCTCTCGATGAGGAGATTGCGCGTTCCGAATCCACCAAGGCTAAAAGTGATGGGGCAAGTGTCCCTGCGGTTGCCGCGCACGACGAGTCGCTCGTGCAGCCGTCCAAGGTCGTCGTCCCCTCGCATAACCCGTCTGCTAACACGGGCAAATAACCGCCGTCCACCCGGCAATCCATGAAAGGTCACGCCATGTACGACTTCGAATCTCATATTGTCGATATCCCCGACTATCCCGAGCCCGGAGTCGTCTTTAAGGACATCACGCCGCTCTTTGGCAATCCCGAGGCCCTGAAGGCCATGGTGGATGCCCTGGCCGAGCATTTTGCCGACATGGGCATTACCAAGGTCGTAGGACCCGAGGCCCGCGGCTTTATGGTCGGTGTGCCCGTGGCCGTCGCCTTGGGTGCCGGCTTTGTTCCCGCACGTAAGCCGGGCAAACTGCCGCGCAAGACGGTAAGCGAGAGCTACGAGCTCGAGTATGGAACGGATTCTATCGAGATCCACGCCGATGCCATCAGCTCTAAAGATACCGTGTTGATTCTGGACGACTTGGTCGCGACGGGCGGAACCGTCGAGGCAACAGGTAAACTGGTGCGAGATATGGGCGCAAAGCTTGTGGGCTACGGTTGTATCCTTGAGCTTGCGTTTCTCAACCCGCGCAAGAAGCTCACGTCTTCTAACGAGGACGTTGAACTCTTTAGCCTGGTAACGGTGGACTAGCCGCTACCCTTAGATACCGGAAAGGAAGCTCCATGCGCACAGCAAACACGCACAGAAACATGGCACGCTGCGCTGCTACGGCAACCCTCGCTTGTGTTTTGGGCCTGGGCCTCGTGGCTCCGGCCTACGCCGATACCGCATCCGACCTTGCCGCTGCCCGTACCAAGCTCGAGCAGATTGGCACCCAAACCCAGCAAATTCATGAAGAACTCTCCGCACAGACGCAGGAGCTTGATCAGACTGCAGGCGAGATCACGCAAAAGCAGCAAGAGATTGCGGAGGGTCAGGCAAAACTTTCGAGCTACGTTGCCGGTGAGTACAAGACCGGCGGTCTGAGTCTCCTTCAGGTTCTGACGGGCGTCGACGATCTGGGCGACATGCTCAACCGTCTGTTCTACTACGGTAAGGTGTCCGACAAACAGGCCCAGACCATTCAGGAGGTCAAGGACCTTAAGCAGCAGCTCACCGATAAGCAGACCGAGCAGGAGAAGAACGTCGCCGCGACGCAGAAGAAGGTCGACGAGCTCAACGCCCAGCAGGCTGAGGCCCAGAGTGTCGTGAACTCCCTGGATTCACAGCTGCAGGCCGAGCTTGCTGCCGAGGCCGAGGCCAACGCCGCACTGCAGGCTGGCATCAATGCCAGCACCGCCGAAAAGGCCACGGTGAGCAACGACACCGCCGGTACGACCGAGAACACCAACAACGGTGGTGGCACGACCAACAATGGCGGCGACAACACCCCCGCGCCCGCTCCTGCCCCCACGCCGCAGCCCGTGACGCCCGCTCCGGCTCCGACGCCTTCCGCACCGAGCCAGTCCGTTGACGGTGGTACCGTTGTTTCGCGCGCCTACAGCAAGCTCGGTTATGCTTATTCTTGGGGCGGCATTGGACCGAACAGCTTTGACTGCTCCGGTTTTGTAAGCTACTGCCTCACCGGCCGTTATTGCCGCCTTGGCACCACGGGCACCTTTATGGGCTGGACCCGCGTGTCCGATCCTCAGCCTGGTGACGTCGTGGTTAACTCTTACCACACCGGCATCTACATTGGTAACGGCCAGATGATCCATGCTTCCGACTACAAGACGGGCGTTATCATCAGCTCCGTTGCCGCTGGCATGAACAACAATTACATTTTCGTTCGCTACTAATTTATTACTACAGCGAACGAACGTGGGCCTCGCGATCTTGAATCACGAGGCCCATTCTTTTTGCCCCTACCGTTTGTCATAAGATCAGTACGGCTATCTAGTATTCAAAACTAGATAGCCGTCCAATCAATCAAAAAGATGGCTATAATTGTTGAGGAACAATTAGAAAGGACCCTCAATGAGCTGGGCACTTATCTCCGATTCGAGCTGCAATCTTCGCGATTGGCAACCAACCGCACCTCATACCACCTTTGCATTTGCACCCCTTAAGATCCGAGTGGGGGAGCGTGAATTTGTTGATGACCTCTCGCTCGATGTTCACGAGCTCAATTGCGCCGTGCAGGCGGAGTCGAGCGCTTCTTCGAGCGCCTGTCCAAGCGTAGGGGAGTGGGCTGAACTTTTTAAGCTTGCCGACAAGACGATCTGCATGCCCATCTCGGAGGGCGTATCGGGAAGCTACAATGCCGCGGCCACCGCACGTGACATGGTGCTTGCCGAGGAGCCCAACCGCCAGATTCATTTGGTTAACTCACGAGCCGCGGGTGGCAAAATGGATCTGATCTTCTTGCTGTTCGACCGCTATCTTGCGAGCAACCCGGATACCTCCTTTGAGGACGCCTGCGCCTACTTCGATAGCTTGGAGCAGAACAGCAAGATCCTCTTTAGTTTGTGCAATTACGAAAACCTTGCGAAGGCCGGACGTATCCCTAAGGCGGCCGGAGTTATTGCCAACAAGCTCAATATCCGCATTTTGGGCACGGCGAGCGAAGCGGGCAAAATTGAACTCGTTGGGCACACGCGCGGCGAAAAGAAGATGCTCACCAAGATTGTCGACACCATGGAGGCCGAGGGCTTCACGGGCGGCGAGGTCATCATCGATCACGTTGAGAACGAAGCTGGAGCCCAGGCGCTTGCTGACCGCATTGTCGAGCATTGGCCCGGCTCCAAGACGTTTGTCATGCCCTGCAACGGCCTAGATTCCTATTACGCCGAGATGCACGGTCTCATCATCGGCTACGGCATGGGCGTGGCTTCGGGCCGATAATGTCCAGCTTGACAAACGCACGGGCGGGATAAGGGGCCAGTGGCCCTTTATCCCGCCCGTCTTATACCTCGGTTAGCTATTAAACCCATTGAACTTGAGGTAGCTCATCAGGTACGCCTTCGAAACGAAGGACGATACCGCACTGCGTACGAGCAGCGATTCGCGCGTAACCTGATGTGCGGTATCGGGTACGGGAGTCTGCTCGACGGAAAACGCCGCACGAATCGATGCCTCAAGTTGATCGACTACATAATCGAAAGCCGTTGGAGCGTCGTAGCTCAAGCGCTGAATATTAAAAAGTGCCTGAACCGCAGCGATGGGCAGTACCTGCTTAAAGATACAAATGGCGATGAGACGCGCAATCTGCTCACGGCCATACTGCTTTTTAACCGGAGCAGGAACGAGGCCGACCTTCACGTAGTTATTAATCATTGAAGGCGTGATAACGGGCTGCTCTACGCAAATCGAAAGCGGCTCCATCCACAGCGCAACATATTCAATAACCTGATCGCGATAGAGCGTTACATTGGGCAGCTGTTCATAGCGTGGCAGGCTCAAAGCGTTGAGTTTACCCACCATATCGGACTGAATAAATGCATCCGGCAGCACCGTCGGTTGAATATCCTCCGGCTTAATGCAGACCGATGTATCGGACATCGGGATAACATGTTTGACGTGGTTCATCAGAGGCCTCCGTTCGTTTTCTATATTGTATTCTAGGTTATCTAGTTTTGGATACCACATAGCAGCCAAGTAAAAGTGGTTGGACCGCACATTGATGCACCGCCCAACCACTTTGTTAAAAGATAGCAACCTTACATAAGATATATTATCGTACTTATCCGCGTAGGAAAGCGTATGCGCTGTTTGCCGCTATGGCTCCGTCCGAAACGGCGGTCACAACCTGGCGTAAACGCTTGGAACGGATATCGCCGGCTGCGAATAAGCCGGGCGTACGGGTAGCCATCGAATCGTCGGTAAGGATGCCGCCGTCGGGAGCCAGATCGACAAGATGCTCAACAAGTTCGGTATGTGGCTGCGTCCCCGTAAAGACAAAAATGCCAAATGAGCCAGGTTCAAAGATCTCGGCATACGTCTTGCCGCTCGCATTATCCTTAAACGTAATTGTCGTGGGCATCGCTTCGCCAGAAAGCTCAACAATACTAGTTTGGTACCTAACTGAAATATTGTCCTTAGCAAGCACCTTATTCACAACGCCCTCGGGTGCACGGAACTGATCGCGACGCAGCACGATGGTCACGCTGCTGGCAATGTCGGACAGGAACAGCGCCTCCTCGCATGCCGAATTGCCGCCTCCGATAACAAAGACCTGCTTGCCACGGAAGAACATGCCGTCACACGTCGCGCAATACGAAACGCCACGACCGCGATACGTGTCCTCGCCAACAAAACCCGCAGGACGCGGCGTGGCGCCCATGCACGCAATGACGCTCTTGGCCACCGTGTCGCCCATATCATGATGGATGGTAAATTGAGCCGCATCGGCATCGTAATCGACGCCTGTTACCATACTCCATTCAACCTGAGCCCCCAGGCCTTCAGCATGCTGTTGGAACCGCTCACCAAGTTCGGTGCCGCTCAGCAGTGGAATACCAGGATAATTCTCAATCTCGTTGGACGTGGCGATCTGTCCGCCAGACATGCCCTGCTCAAGGACAGTCGTCGTCAGGTTGGCACGCGCCGCATAAATGGCGGCAGCATAGCCCGCGGGGCCGCCGCCGATAATCGCAACATCGATTGTCTGATCGGTAGTCATGAAGAGTCCTCTCGTCGAAACGTTGTCGTTCTTTGCGCTCATACCCAAATTTACGTGAACGTGACACTCATGCACTACAATGATAAATCCGTGTTACAACGTCGAAGGGGAGTTATCGATGGATCAGACGCAGACGAGCGACGATGCTCCCCTGCTCACGAACAGCGCTCCCCAATCGGAGCAAACCACGCTCTTGGCTCAGCAAAAACCCCTCGTGACCATCGTGCACGCCTCGGTCGGCTCGGGCCACAAGGCCGCCGCAAATGCGATTGCGCAGGCATTCGACCTCATCCGCGGCACCAATGGCATCCCCGAGGATGTTGAGATTGAAGTGCTCGATATCCTTGATTTTGGACGCATTAAATTCGACGGCAATAAGACCGCGGCTTCTTTTACGGGAGCCACGCGCCCCATTTACGACCTGACCTGGCGATATACGCTTACGGGGCATCTTCTCTGGGGTGGCGGCACGGCATGGTCGCGAATTATGTTCCCCGCCTTCAACGAATATATTCGTAGTCGAAGGCCCATAGCCGTGGTCGCAACGCACATCACGGCAGCCAATGTTGCCGTTGGCGCCCGCGTAATTACGGGTATCGATTATCCGGTCATCTGCGTACCGACCGACTACGAAGTCGAGGGCTGGTGGCCCCACAAGGACACCGATCTATTCTGTGTTGCCAACGAATTCATGGCTGAAACGCTGCGTCCGCGCAAGGTGCCCGAGGCAAAGATTCGCATTACCGGCATCCCTATTCGCGCCGGATTCGACACGAATTACGATCGCGAGGAAGAGCTAACCAAGTTCAACCTCCCCACCGACAAGACCGTCGTGCTGGTAATGGCCGGCGCCAGCTTGCCCCAGCCTTACGTCCGCTTTCGCGCGGCGATGGACCACACCCTCCCCTTCCTGCGCAGCTTCGAAGACATGCACTTTGTCTTTTTGCCCGGCAAAGACGTGGAGTATGCCACCCGGCTGCAGACGCTCTTCGATGCCATGAAGCTCGAGAACGTCACGGTGTTGGACTATGTCGACGACATGGCGGCCCTCATGCACGGCTGCGACCTGGCAATCCTCAAATCGGGCGGACTCACGGTCACCGAGTGCCTATGCGCACATCTGCCGATGATCCTGCTGGGCAAGTCCTATGGCCAGGAAAAGGCCAACACCACCATGCTCACCGGCATGGGCGCCAGCATGCACGTCACCACGGCACGAGAGCTCATCGTAACCCTGCGTCATCTGCACGACCATCCCGAATCACTCAAAGCCCTACTCATCAACGGCGAAGTACTACGCCGCCCCCGCGCAGCCGAAGACATCGCCATCGCCACCATGGAACTCGCAGGCAAACCCCAAAAGCGCAAACGAGCCTTCTGCCGCTTCTACTGGGGCGGAAAACCTGCGCATATCCGCTAGCGTCTTAATGTCCGCTGCTCGGCGGGAGCCGCCCATATATCATTCCATGCTCAAACATTCTCGCTGCGCTGCGAAACTGCGCGTGGAACGATATATGGGCGGCTCCCGCCGAGCAGCTACGTTTACGTGCTAGCAGTTACACCAGGTTCCCCACCACTAGAACCTGCAAAGGCGAAAACGGAAATCATAAATATAGTAAGCCGATGCAAGAAAGGAGGTTTTCCTTTATCGCATCGGCTTACTAGAAAGAAAGGCTTTTATTTTTCAAGCGAGTAACCGCCCGACCGCCTCTCACACATATCGTTCCACGCGCAGTTTCGCAGCGAGCGAAGCGAAGCGAGAATGTTTGAGCATGGAATGATATGTGTGAGAGGCGGGCGGGAGGGATACGAGCACCCCTAAGCTACGCCGCTGGAGCCGAAGCATCCTTTGCCTCGGTCGGTTTCGTCTAGTTCTTCTGCTTCTACGAGGTTGACCGTGGGGACTTCTTGGATGACGAGCTGGGCGATGCGGTCGCCTTTGTTGATTTGGATGTTGTTCGTGGGGTCTAGGTTGATGAGGATGACTTTGAGCTCTCCTCGGTAATGGGCGTCGATGAGACCGGGCGTGTTGACTATGGACAGGCCCTGCTTAATGGCTAGGCCGCTGCGGGGTTGGACGAAGCCGGCATAGCCGTCGGGCAGGGCAATAGCTAGGCCCGTGGAGACCAGGCGACGCTCAAAAGGCTTGAGGGTGCAATCCTCGTTGGCTCGGAGGTCAAGACCGGCATCCGTGGGATGGGCGTATTTGGGAAGCTCGACGGTTGGGTCGAGACGCTTAATGTTAACGGTAATGTTGGACATGAAATCACCTTAGCTTGTCGAGCTCTTGCAGAAACTCATCGACGTCTTTGAAATCGCGATAGACCGAGGCAAAGCGGATGTAGGCCACTTTATCGATCTTGGCCAACCGCTTAAGAACCATATCGCCCAGCTCATGGGACGTAACAGCCGTGAGCGTACGGGAGCGAAGCTCAACCTCAATATCGTCAATGATCTCGTTGAGCTTTTTAGTGTCGATATCTCGCTTGATCGTGGCGCGCATCAAACCGACCAGCAGCTTATTGCGATCGAACCGTTGCTTGGATCCGTCTGACTTAATGACCTCGATAGGGTCTTCACAACGCTCAAATGTCGTAAAGCGATAATTGCATGAGCAGCATTCGCGACGGCGCTTGATGGTGTTATTTGATTCCTGCATGCGGGAATCAACGACGCGGGTATGTGCCTTGCCGCATTTGGGACAGCGCATGGTACCTCCTCTAAAACGATTACAAGGGTACCATGCGACGGTACTTAAATCTTAGGAACGTACGGGAACTTTAAGATGCGCACCGGCATCGAGCGAGCCATGCTCCAGGTGATTGACGTTGCGGATCATATCAGAGGTCTCCTGCGTGGAAAGACCCTCAATCGGATGCTCCTGGGCTAGCGACCACAAGGAATCGCCAGACTGAACACGGACGGTCTCGTAGGTAACGTTGGATACCGACTCGGCATATGCGGCGTGACGAGCGCTGAAGATCGAGGTGGCAAGTACAAAGAAGAGCGTGAGCGCAACGGCCAGGGCGACAATCGTCGAAGCCTTTAGGGCAACGGGGGCCGAAGTCGTGGCGACGCACTGGTTGCGGACGGGCTTGCCAGGCAGTGTTTGGAAACCAGATCGGCCGCCTTTAACAACCGTGAAAGCCGGCGCCGCAGGCGTCTCGAGCTTAAGGGCGAGGTTTCCCTGGACCATATCCGTTGCGTTCATCATGTTCTCCTCTCGCGTGTTTTGCTGAGAACAGTTTTATCAAGCCGCGCGGACAAAAATGTCTAGCGCGAGAACGAATGTTCGGTTATTATTATCTTCGAACAGTTGTTCCTGTCAAGCAATAATCGAACATTTGTTTGACATTGGCAGAGAGGATCCCCTGATGGCTCGCAAAATTACCAAGCGTCAGCAGCAGATTTACGACTTCATCAAGGAATATCAGCAGGAGAAGGGCTATCCGCCCAGTGTGCGCGAGATGGCATCGGCCGTAGGCCTCTCCTCCCCCAGCACGGTGCATGCTCATCTCTCTGCCCTGGAGGCTCGAGGGCTGCTCAAGCGCGATGCCACCAAGCCTCGCGCCCTAGAGCTTTTTGATGAGGACGGATCCTCAGTCTCGATTTCTAAATCCGATGAACCCACAGCTCCCCGCGGAACGGTCTCGCTGCCGCTCGTCGGTCGCGTCGCGGCTGGGATTCCCATTCTGGCCGAGCAAAATATCGAGGACACCTTTACCATCCCGACCGAAATCGCCACAGACCAGGGCTCATTTATCCTTGAAGTGCACGGCAGCTCAATGATCAATGTCGGCATCTACAACGGCGACTACATTATCGTTCGCGAGCAAAAGAGCGCCATGAACGGCGAAATCGTCGTGGCCATGATCGATGGCTCGGCGACCGTCAAGACGTTCTACAAGGAGCAGGGGCGCGTGCGCCTGCAGCCCGAGAACGACACCATGGAGCCCATCTATGCGACGAACCCCGTTATTTTGGGTAAGGTTGTCGGTTTAATGCGCCGGTTCTCGTAATGCAAAAACGCATCACCATATTTGACACCGTCCGCGGGTTTACGATGCTATCGATGGCAGGTTTCCACGCCTGCTACGATTTGGCCTACCTATATGGATGGGATATACCATGGTTTACCGAAACGGTTTTCCAGGATATCTGGCGCGCTAGTATCAGCTGGGTATTTTTGTTTATCGCCGGTTGGATGTGCACGCTCTCGCGTAATAACGGTAAGCGCGCCCTCAAATACGCAGCCGCAGCCTTGGTCGTATGGATGGCAACTACACTGGTGTCAGTCGACGATTCGGTAAACTTTGGCATCATTTATTGCATGGCAGCGTGCACCGCGGTGGTTGCACTCACCCGTCCGTTACTCACAAAATTACCGGGCTCGTGGGGCATCGCAGTGTGCCTTGTTCTTTTTGCCCTAACCTGGGGCATTCCAAAGGCGGTCTACCCACTCCCCTACCTGGCATGGCTTGGATTCCCGGGCCCGGGCTTTGTTTCGGGAGATTACTATCCGCTCATTCCGTTTGTCTTTATGTACCTTACCGGCTTTTTTGCTGCCCAGGCGGCACAAGCATCAAGCCTCGAAGAGCCAGCATGGGCATACGCCAATCCCATCCCGGCGCTCGCAGTCCTCGGTCGGCATGCCTTACCGTTCTACCTACTTCATCAGCCTGTCATTCTAGGCGTGCTAGAGCTCGTTTATTCCGTACGATAGCGCTCAAGACGCGGCGCGATTCGGGCTGGCAACTTCGCCACAATGCGAACGCCGTCCTCGAGATATTCCTCATGAAGAAGGGTTCCCTGCTCATGCACCAGCGTAATGAGGGCGCCCTCGCGATACGGGATATCAGCGGAGAGCAAGACATCGGTGGCAGCTGCCTCACGAGCAATACGGTCAACGAGATCGTCGAGCCCCTCGCCCGTCTGGGCCGAGAACAGCACGGCCTCGGGATAGCGACGATGGAAACTCAAGCGATCGACGCTATCGAGTAGGTCGATTTTATTGAACACCGTAAGCGTCAAACGCTCGCCGGCACCGATCTCGTCAAGAACGCGATCGACTGCCTCGAGCTGGCGCTCGTAGTCCTCGTCAGAGGCATCCACAACTTTAAGGATCAGGTCGGCACCAAGGACCTCAGACAGCGTGGACTTAAAGGCATCAACGAGACCATGCGGTAGCTTTTGAATAAAGCCAACGGTATCGGTAATGGTCATGCCACGACCACCGGGCAAGCGATACGAGCGCGTCGTCGGATCGAGCGTGGCAAACAATTTGTCCTGTGAAAGCACCGTAGACCCGGTCAGGCGATTGAGCAACGTCGACTTACCGGCATTGGTATAACCGGCTAAGGCAACGCGAAACGCCGGCGACTCGATACGACTCTTTGACTGGACATCACGGCGCTGTTCAACCTGCTTGAGCTCGCGACGAAGAGCGGCAATCTTGTTGCGAATCAAACGTCGGTCAACCTCGAGCTGGCTTTCGCCCTGACCAAAGCGCGAACCAATGCCACCGCGTGTCTGCTCTTTTGCAAGATGGCTCCACATACCGCGCAAGCGGGGCAACAGATACTGCAATTGGGCTAACTGCACCTGCAGACGGCCCTCACGGGTCTGAGCGTGCAGACCAAAGATATCGAGAATCAACGCCGTACGGTCGATAATCTTAACCGGTTCGCCGACGGCTTTCTCCAGATACGACTGCTGCGAGGGCGTTAAATCGTCGTCGAAGACAACAACATCGGCATCCATACGATGCACGAGCCCGCAAAGCTCCTCGACCTTACCGGAGCCGATAAACGATTTTGGATACGGCTTAACCAGACGCTGCGACGAACGCGCCACGCACTGAGCGCCAGCCGTATGGGCCAGGCGCTCAAGCTCGTCAAGCGAGCGATCGAGCGGCCAGGCGTTATCGCGCCACTCAACTCCGACAAGAACGGCACGTTCGGGCGCAGGAGCCGTTGGAACGAGGGGAAACCGAGCCATTAGACCGCCTCGATACGGTGAAGGATATCCTCAACGACCTCATCGATCGTAAACTCGTCCATATCGAACCACACGATACGGTCATCGCGTTTAAACCACGAAAGCTGACGCTTGGCATAGCGACGCGAACGCGTCTTGATGAGTTCGCGAGCCTCATCCATAGAAATCACGCCGTTAAGGGCATCGATAATCTCTTTATAGCCAATCGCCTGCATCGAAGTCAGGGCATCCTCCAGCCCCTGGTCCATAAGACCGCGAACCTCATCAACAAGACCCTGCTCAAACATCAGATCGACGCGTAGGTTAATACGCTCGTAAAGCGCCTCACGATTACGCATCAACCCAAACCACAGAGCGTGATAATGCTCGCGCGGAACACTAAACTGCGACTTTTGCTGCGCGTAGGACACACCATCATCGTGCATTTCGAGCGCGCGAATCACACGACGAACATTATGGGGGTGGATCACCGCAGCGGACTCGGGGTCACGCTCAGCAAGCAGCGCGTGCAGCGCTTCCTCGCCAATGCGCTCGGTTAGCTCCTGATATCCCGCGCGGCGATCATCCTCAAGCTCGCCCGAGGGAAAATCCATCTCGTCCAGGGCGGCCTTGAGATACAGGCCTGTACCCCCGCAAAACACCGGTAGGCGGCCCTCGTCCAGCAAGCGCTCAACATGCACACGAGCGTCTGCCTGATACAGCGCTGCAGAATATGCAACGCCCGGTTCAACAATATCGACCAGGCGTAGAGGCGCCGTGCACTCCTCGGGTGTCATCTTGGCAGTGCCGATATCCATACCTCGATAGATTTGCATCGCGTCACACGACAGCACTTCGGACGAAAGACGAGCCGCCAAACGATCTGCGACATCACTTTTGCCAACCGCGGTCGGACCGACAATCGCAACGGCGGAAAGGCCTGCCCCGGGAGAAATCATTAGCGCGGCTCGCCCACAACGGATCCGGACAGATACCAGGTCTTGGCAACGTCGACGTCAACATCGACAATCTTGCCAATCAACTGATCGATGCTGTAGCCCGCGGGAATCGGTGCATGAACGGTCTGATTCTTAGGACTCTTACCCAGCAGCACCGCATCATTCTTTTTGCTCGTACCCTCAATAAGCGCCGGCACAACGGTGTACAGCTCACCTTGGTTATACTCATGCGCCGTGGTCTCGATAACCTTCACCAGACGGTTGAAGCGCTCAAGAATTACCTCATGCGGCGTGGGATCGTCAATCTCAGCGGCCGGAGTACCGGCGCGCTTGGAATAGATAAACGTATAGGCCTGAGCATAACGTACGGTCTCGGCAAGCGAGAGCGTCTGCTCAAAGTCTTCCTCGGTCTCGCCGGGGAAGCCCACGATGATATCGGTCGAAAGCGCGATATCGGGCATGCGATTGCGGATGCGATCGACAAGCCCCAGATAGTCTTCGCGCGTATAGCGACGATTCATCTCTTTAAGGATGCGCGTCGAGCCCGATTGAACTGCCAGGTGCAGCTGCGGCATGACGGCAGGCGTCTCGGCCATAGCGTCGATAGTCTCGGGCAGCAGGTCTTTGGGGTGTGAGGAAGTAAAGAAGATGCGCTCTACACCCGTATCGCCCACGGCACGCAACAGGTCGGCAAAGCGCGGCTTGCCAAACAGGTCGCGACCATAGGAGTTGACGTTTTGACCCAGCAGCGTGACCTCTCGCACGCCCTGGCGCACTAGACCGGTTACCTCGTCGACAATCTCCTCGAAAGGGCGGCTCTTTTCGCGACCGCGCACATACGGCACGATGCAATAGGTGCAGAAGTTATTACAGCCCGTCATAATGGGGACCCAGGCGTGATACTGGGTCTCACGATGCCACGGCATGCTCATAGCATCCGTGTCCTCGTGTTCATTGGTGCGAATATGACGCTTGCCGTCCAAGAACGCCTCGGCAATGAGCTCGGCAACATGCGCGATGGAATGCGTGCCAAAGATAACATTGACGTTATCGACATTGGTGAGCAGACCTTCGCCGTCGCGCTGCGCGATACAGCCGCCCACGGCGACCACGCGCTTGCCCGAGGGCGAAGGCGGGAGGCTCTTACAAGAGTTGCACTGACCGTACAGACGGGTGTCAGCGGCCTCGCGAACGCAGCACGTCATGAACACGACAATGTCAGCATGCTCCGGATCGAGCGCCATGAGGCAGCCATACGAGTCGAGCAGGCCGCTCACGCGCTCGGAGTCGTGCTGATTCATCTGGCAGCCAAAGGTGCGGATAAAGTAGGTTTTACCGGCAAGAATATCGCGTACGGAACCCTGGTCCATGTGTATAAGTCCTAACGAGGTGGAATAGGCAGAATCAAAGAGCGCGGGCAAAGAGCAAACACGCTATGCCACAGGCTTAACGTCGTCCATCACAACGTTATCCATAGCAGCTCGATTAATCTGATGAACATAAATAGAAAGACGGATGGCCGTGCGCGACTCCCCGTTGATGAGGATGTCGGAGAACACCGGCGCGCAGGAAATATCAAACCCGGTCGGAATCAAAAATCCGCGTGCAATGGCCACAGCCTTAATGGCCTGGTTGACGGCACCCGCGCCGACACACTGAATATTGACGGGAACACCATCTTTGACCATGCCGGCAATGGCGCCGGCAACGGACGCGGGCGATGATTTGCTTGATACCTTCAGGCAATCCATGAAGAAACTCCTGCGTTTAAAAGTACGTTTTAACTGCAATAACTGTATCGTACCGAACGGACTCGGTAAAGATGCTATTCCTCTTTGGCAAGATCGAACGTCACAGTGATGCGATCACGCGAAACACGAATCTTGGGGTCGCCGCAAAGGTTGAGATAGTACCGCGATGCAAGATCGTTAAAGTCGCGCTCGACGGCTCGCGAGAACTGCGCCATGTCATCCTTGGCGATACGCAGCCCGCGACGATCCTTAGCAAGATCAACCGGAGCAGACGCATGCGAGGACGAATCGCGCTCGCGAAGCAGGCGTGCGGTCACACCACGAACGGGCTTAATCTGGCCCGCCAAGATACGATGCGCCGTACGCTCGGACATCTCAAGGCCCAGACCCGAACAGATACGGAGAAAGTCTTCCGCATCCGAAGCAAGACCCAGGCGATCGACCACGGGAAGCTCGGTTTCGTCATCGATAAACAAAAGACGAGAAGCATCGAGACGACTGGAGGCCTGCGCATGCAGCGTCGCGGCGATCTCGGACGGAGACCCCAGATAGACATCGCAGGCGCGCAACTCCTCGAGGGCAAACTCGCAGGCGGCGCGAATGATGTTGTGAGGGCCACGGGCGCAGACATAGTGACCGTCCTCATCCTTCACGGCCTGAGGCCAGCTGGACTGATCGGCGCGCTCGCCAAGGCGGTCGGTAGCGACGCTCACCTTAAAGACCGAGCCAAGGTCAACATCCGACGCGACAACGCGTGCCTCGTCGGTGTTCTGCTTAATCGAGAACAATGCCATGCCTCGACCGTGAACGCCCCAACGATCCATCTTCATGCTCTCGAGCTTAGAGGTAACGCGGGCATCAAAGATGCGCTCCTGCATATCCTGCGGCACGCCCGAGCCGTTATCCAGAAAGACGAGCGTACGGACGCCATCTTCCTTGGTCGTGGCGAGATAGACCTTGTCGGCGCCGGCATCACGAGCGTTGCGCAGCATTTCGATGACAATATCCTCGACATGCTGAATGTCGTGCTTTGCCTGGCGCCGCTCGGCCTCCGAAACGCGGAGGCGGACATACCCCTCGCCAAGGTTCTCCTCGACGCGAAGGTTGCCCTCCCCCGACATCGACGCGATAAATGAGATGAGCTCGTTCGCGTCGTTCATGTTATTTAGCGATATCGACAGCGCGGCTCTCGCGAATCACGACGACGCGCACCTGACCGGGATACTCCATCTCTTCCTCGATCTGATGGGCGATGTCATGAGCCAAGACCGTGGACTGAGCATCGGAAATCTTGTCCGGCTGAACCATGACGTGAACCTCGCGACCAGCCTGCATAGCATAGGTACGCTCAACGCCGTCATGGGAGTTGGCAATCTCCTCGAGCTTCTCAAGGCGCTTGATGTAGTTCTCGGCCGATTCGCGACGGGCACCAGGGCGAGAGGCAGAAACGGCATCGGCAGCCTGGACCAGAACATCGAGCACCGTGTTGGGGTCGACGTCGGCGTGATGGGCCTCGATAGCGTGAACGATAACGGGCTTCTCGCCATAGCGACGGGCGAGCTCGGCGCCGATAACGGCATGCGGACCCTCGACGTCATGGTCGATAGCCTTACCAAGATCGTGCAGCAGGCCGGCACGCTTGGCGGTCACAACGTCCAGGCCAAGCTCGGAAGCCATCACGCCGCACAGGTCGGAAACCTCGAGGGAATGCTGGAGCACGTTCTGACCAAACGAGGTGCGGTAGCGCAGAGCACCCAGGGTCTTAACGATCTCGGGGTGCAGATCGTGGATACCGGTATCGAAGGCAGCCTGTTCGCCAGCCTCGCGCACGCGCTGCTGAACCAAGTCGGCGGCCTTATGATACATCTCCTCGATGCGGGCGGGGTGAATGCGGCCGTCAGCAATAAGGTTCTCAAGGGCGACGCGGGCGGTCTCGCGACGGACCGGATCGAAGCTCGAAAGCACGACGGTCTCAGGCGTATCATCGATCACGAGGTTGACGCCGGAAACCTGCTCGAAGGTGCGGATGTTGCGACCCTCGCGGCCGATGATGCGACCCTTGAGGTCATCGGAAGGAATGTGCACAGAGGTAACGGTAACCTCGGCGGTGTGGTCGGCGGCGCAGCGCTGAATCGCCAGGGACAAGATCTCCTGAGCGGTCTTGTGGCACTCGGCGCGAACCTGCTGCTCGGACTCACGGATGATCGTGGCGGCCTCGTGGGTAACCTCGTCGCGAACCTTGTCGAGGAGCTCCTTGTGAGCGTCCTCGCGGGTCAGGTCGGCGATGCGCTCGAGCTCCGAAGTCTGCTTGGCGCAGAGCTCCTCAAGCTCGCGGGAGCGCTTCTCAACCTGGCCAGCCTGGCTGGACAGCTGATGCTCGCGCTTGTCGAGGGCATCGTTGCGGCGATCGAGGGACTCCTCGCGCTGCATCACGCGGTTCTCGAGCGTACGAATCTCACTCTTACGCTGCTTGTCCTCGGCCTCGGCAGCCTGCTTATTCTTGATAATCTCTTCCTTGGCCTCAAGCAGAGCCTCTTTTTTGAGGGTCTCGGCCTGACGCTTTGCATCACCGATTAGGGACTCAGCCTGTGCGTGTGCCGACTGGATCTTTTCGTCGGCCTCGTGAAGACTACCCTGCTTGGCGGTGCGCATGTAGGCAATGGCGGCGATGGCACCCAAAACGATGCCAACGAGCGCTGCGATGATAGGCATGCTCACTCCTTTTTATGGATTCGTTACACAACAAAGCGAACCGTCCTTGCGAACGGCTCGCGACATTTGAGTAATATGGGCGCAACTTATGCGGGTCGGATACAGATAAACATATAAACAAACTCATCAAAGATGAGCACATATCACAAAGCAAATGACAGTGTTTATCGTACGTTGAACCGCAACAACTGTCAAATAAATGGACCCAGCACGGCGGCTAAAACGCGGTGAACGGCAAGTATGCAAAAACACATGTGTCTAAACTGCACATTCCTCATGTTCGGCATCGAGACGCGCCTTAACGGCATCGGCGGCGATGTGGTACGAAAAGCCCTTACCCATCAAAAACCGGACGAGCTTTTCGAATCCACGTGTCTCGGGAACACGACGCTTCGCGAGTAAAGCCGATGCGCGAGCCAAGTCGTCCTCCACGGCAAAATAATCCTCGGGATAGCCGGGGATATCATCGAGCACGACATGGCGGCGCTTGAGCTCGGTCTCAATCTTGCGCTGTCCCCAGCCACGTCGTTTGCGCTCCTCGATAAAGTACGAACAAAAGCGGTTCTCATCTAAAAAGCGATACTCAGTGGCACGCTGGACGGCGAAATCAATCGCGGCCGCGCGAAACCCATAGCAAGCCAGCTTGTCACGGACCTCACCGGTGGCATGGTCGCGGCGCGACAGCATCTCAGTCACCATGGTAAGCGCGCATTTACGCTCAATGAGCTGCACTGCCTCGCAAAACTCATCCCAATCGCAGGGAAGATCGGGGCGATTTTTAAGGAACAGGCGCGCGACACGAACAGGAATCCAGATGGATCGTTCAAAACCGCCCTCGAGCTCACAGTCGATATGTGCACAAGGCTTTTTTGATGCATACCCACTTGAGAACGAGGAGGCCGCCTTCTTATCGGGAAAGACGACCGTGGCCTCGGTCACCGTATACGACATGAGGGCATCCGCTACTCGTCGTCATCATCGAGCATCGCGGAGCCATCGATGGCGTAAAGCTCATCGAACTCCTCAGTTTCGGGCTGATCGGTCAGCTCGACCTCGGACGGAGCATCGTCATCGAATTCAAGGCCGCAGGCGAGGCGAACCTTATGCTCGATCTCGTCAGCACAATCGGGGTGTTCGCGCAGGAAGGCCTTGGCGGCCTCGCGACCATTACCGAGCTTGTCCTCACCGTAAGCAAACCAAGAGCCCATCTTTTTGCAGATACCGCACTCGACGGCCATGTCCAGAATCGAGCCCTCCTTAGAGATGCCCGTGCCGTACATGATGTCGAACTCGGCCGAGCGGAACGGAGCGGCCACCTTGTTCTTAACGACCTTGGCACGCACACGATTGCCGATGACCTCGTCCTTAAGCTTAATGCTGTCGATGCGACGAATATCGATGCGCACCGACGAGAAGAACTTGAGGGCGCGGCCGCCCGTCGTAGTCTCGGGGTTGCCGAACATGACGCCGATCTTCTCGCGCAGCTGGTTAATGAAGATGCAGGTCGTTTTAGATTTGGCGAGGGAGCCGGCGAGCTTACGGAGCGCCTGGCTCATCAGACGGGCTTGAAGGCCGACCGTAGTATCGCCGATCTCGCCCTCGATCTCGGCACGCGGGGTCAAAGCGGCGACAGAGTCGACGACGATGGCGTCGATGGCGCCAGAGCGCACGAGCATGTCGACGATCTCGAGCGCTTGCTCGCCCGTATCGGGCTGGGAAATGAGGACTTCATCGATGTCCACGCCGATACGCGCGGCATACGTGGGATCGAGCGCGTGCTCAGCATCAATAAATGCCACGACGCCGCCCATAGCCTGAGCCTCTGCCAAAATCTCGAGCGAAAGCGTTGTCTTACCGGAGGACTCGGGGCCGTAAATCTCGACGATACGGCCGCGCGGCACGCCGCCGATGCCCAGAGCGGCATCGAGGGCCAGGGCGCCCGTGGGAATGGCCTCGACCTCGAGCTCGGGGCCACCGTCGCCATACCTCATGATGGAACCCTGGCCGAATTTCTTCTCGATCTCGGCCTTGGTGGTGGCGATCATCTCATCGCGCTCTTTACCCGTCGTGCGAGCATGAACGGTACGTACGGGACCTGAATTCTTGGCCATGAATAGCCCTCCTCTTAACAACTTGCATCGATAATAAACGAACGGCTGTTCGTGGTCAACCGTTCAGATAAATCATATGCAGCCGACCTTTCCAAAACCCAACCAAACGCCGACCAAACACTGACCAAAAACTTGACCGCAGGCGAACCAAGCAAGGCAAGACAAACATGAATACGCCAACTACCTGCACGAAGAGAAAATTCGCCAGAGGCCCCTATCTCCACAATTAAGGGGCCCGGAGGCCCCTTAAAACACGTCTATTCCATAGAATCGAGCACGTAGACAATGCGACCCAGGGCCTCAGCGACCGCATGGGCACGGACGCATGAACGATCGCCCTCATAGTGGCAACGAATGGAGTCCACGACCGGCGCTCCCCCATCGGCCGAGCGATACGCCCAGCCAATATAAAAGGTTCCAGCCGGATCGTCCTCGGTGCCTCCACCGGGGCCGGCATAGCCCGTCGCGCTCACGGCAATATCGCTCTGGTACAGCTCCAGCGAACCGGCAGCCATCTCGCGCGCCGTCTGATACGACACCGCGGTATAGCGGTCGAGCGTCTCCTGCTCAACGTCGAGCACGCGATGCTTAATCTCGTCGCAGTACGTCACCGCACCGCCACGAAGCACTGCCGAGGCGCCAGGGATATCGGCAATCGTCGAGGCGATCATGCCCGCTGTCAGAGATTCAGCCGTCGAAACCGTCGCACCACGAACGCTTGCACGCTCGACAATATCGCGTGCAAGATCTTCATTGTGCGCGGCAATTTGCTCAAATGATTCCGTCATGCCTACCAGGACCTAGACCGAAAAGACGATCTTGCGGCAGTTCCAGAAGTACTGAGCGCCCGAGATAACGGTCAAGACAACGGCCACGGCGTACAGGAAGCGTGACACCGAGTAGATACCGAGCGTCAGCGCCACCGGGCCAAGGTGCAAGCCGGCCATCGCAAAGACGCACAGATAGCCGCAGATGGAAACCATCGTAGTCGCCGTCTTGTACTTGCCGAGCTTATCGGCGGCAACGACCACACCGGCCGCACTCGCGACCATGCGCAGGGCGCTCACCAGCAGCTCGCGGAACAGGATGATGAACACGGACCACACAGTCACCGCACCAAAGTCCAAGAACAGCAGCAGGGCCGAGAACACGAGCAACTTATCGGCAATGGGATCCAAGAACTTACCGAAGTCGGTGATCTCGTTGCGCGAACGAGCCAGGTAGCCATCAACCTTATCGGTGCACGACAGGATGACGTACAGAATAAAGGCGCCAGCGGCGAGCGGACCGTCGAAGGTGCTCCAATCCGTACCGGCAACGCTTGTGTGAGACAGCGCCGACACAATCATGAACACCGGAATAAAGACGATGCGCACGCACGTCACGATGTTGGCGGGCGTCCAAACACTCGTCAGTTCCTTATTGCTCTCGTTAGCCACGACGCTCTCCTACTCCACAACATGACCGATAAGCTCGTAGCAAAAGCTATCGGTAAACTCGACCGTCAGAATATCGCCCACAGATGCCTCGCTAGCATCCAGATGCACCGCGCCATCGGAATCGGGCGCCTGGAACCAGGCATGTCCGATGAGCTCGGCACCGTCTTCGGTCTCCTCGATACCGTCGACGATCACCTGGGCGCGCTCGCCCACGTGCGCGGCAGTCGCGGCAAAGCCAAGCGACTCGGCCAGGTCCATAGCCTCCTGGGCGCGCTCGAGCTTGACCTCCTCATCGACCTGGCCCTCCATCTTGGCGGCCAGGCTGCCCTCCTCACGCGAGTAGGCAAAGACGCTCGTGTAGTCGAAACCCACGGTGTCCATAAAGTCGATAAGATCGCGGAACTCGTCGTCGGTCTCGGTCGGGAAACCCACCATGGCCGTGGAGCGAATCACGATGCCGGGGATGCGCTCGCGCAGGTCGCGGAACAGATCCTCGAGCTCCTGGCGCGAACCGGAGCGACGCATGGCCTTAAGGATGCGCGCATCGCAGTGCTGCACGGGGATATCGATATAGGGCAGCACCTCGGGCGTATCGCGAATGGTCTCGATAAGCTCGTCGGTCATGCCCTCGGGCTGCAGGTAGAGTACGCGGACCCACACGTTATGAGGACGCACCGCCTCAGCAACGGCCTGCAACAGCTGCGCCAGATTGCGCGGCGAGCCCTCGGCGAGGTCCTCGTCGGCAAAGTCGGTACCCCAGATGCCCGTGTCCTGACCGATCAAAACGATCTCGCGCACGCCACCGGCGACCAGGTCGCGCACCTCGGAGATAATGCTCTCGGCATTGCGCGAGTGATAACGACCGCGGATATACGGGATCATGCAGAAGCTACAGAAGCGGTTGCAGCCATCGGAGATCTTGACGTAGGCGACAGCGCCCTCGACGGTGCGCTTGACCTGCGGAATATAGGCGGCAATCTCGCGCTCGACACCCAAAACGTCATCGATGACCGCCACGATGCCGTCTTCCTCGTCGGCCTTCACAAAGGCCGCGACCTCGGGCAGCTCGTCAGGCAAGTCGTCGCCGTAGCGTGACGGCACGCAGCCGCACATGACGATCGGGCAAGAACGAACGCCGTCCTGCACCTCGTTGGCAAGCTCGAGCGTGGTCTCGATGCTCTCGGACGTTGCAGAGGCAAGGAACGAGCACGTATTAACGATGGCGATATCGGCATCCTGCGGATCGAATGCCTCCTCGTAGCCCGCAGCGGTCAGCAGTGAACGCATACGGTCGGTATCGACCTCGTTCTTGGCGCACCCGAGGGTGATATAGAGTACGGAGCCCAACGGAGTATCCATGTTGGAGAGCAGTCCTTTCGAATGAATTAGCGGTAGTTGGTGAACTGCAGCGGCTGACCGTAGTCCTGGTCGCGCAGGAACTGGATCACGGTCTGCAGCGCATCCTTGGAAGCAGAGGAAACACGCAGTTTGTCAGCCTCAATCGTCACCTTGACCTTGAGCTTCTGATCCTTGATGTCCTTATTAATCTTCTTGGCAGTCGTCTGGTCGATACCCTCGACGATATGACCGAGCACGCGCACGGTACCGCCCGATGCAGCCTGGGGCGCATCCCAGGACACGGCCTTAAGATCGATGCCGCGCTTGATGAGCTTGGAGCTCAGGACGTCGATGATCTGCTTGGAGACAAAGTCGGCCGGGGCGTTGATCGTAAAGAGCTTATCGCCCTTCGAAAGCTCGATGGTGGCGCCGGAGTCCTTCAGGTCATAGCGCTGGGAAATCTCGCGCGTGGTCTGCTGGAAGGCATTGTCGACCTCCTGCATATTGACCTCGGACACGACGTCGAAGCTGGAATCTTTAGCCATGGTTAATCCTTTCGCTTACGAGCGGCTTAGTAGCTGTCGTAAGAATAGTCGTCTGAATAGGGCGTAGTCTGCCCGTCGGTGGCGGCATCAGTGCCGTCCGTGGACTGGGCATCGGTTTCATCAGTTCCGTCGGTACTTTCGGTGCCATCGGTGCCGTCAGTGCTCTCGCCGTCCTTGGACTCGGTCGTCTCCTTCTTGGGAACGGTGATCGTCACGCGTGCCACGCCCGACGTCTTAGTGTCGTAGCGGACCTTTTCGCCGTTCTTGGTAACGGTGACATCGGAAGGCTTGGACGTGGTGATCTCGATCGAGGACTCAGGCGTGTATTCCTGCTCAAAGGGGCCGGTCGCCTGGGCGCCATAGACCGACTTGCCATCAACCTTGACCTCAATCCAAGCAGTCTTGCCCTTGGCAACGGAGATCTTGACCTTTGTGACCTCGTTCTCCTCCTTCTTGGCCGTCGTCTTGGCGGCGTCCGAATCGGTGGACTCGTCCGTCGTCTCATCGGTATCTTCGTCCTCATCGACGGATTCGGTCTTCTTGGAAGACTTCTTTGTCGTTGTCTTGGTGGCAACGGGTGTCTCGGGCGTCGACTCGGGCGCCGAGGAGCCGCAGCCACGCAGGAGCACCACGATGAGCACGATCAGAAGCAGCGCCACGACGCCGATACCGGCGTAAACGATACGAGGATCGAGACCGTTGTTCTGGGGAGCGCGCCCACCGCCGCGTCCACGATTGGAACCACCGCGACCGGTGCCTTGGGGCATACGACCGCGGTTATTGTCGGAACGTCCGCGATAACTGCCCTGGCGCTGCATATTGCGCTGGCCCGAGCGGGGGGCGAGCTCGCCGCGACCCTGGTAGTTGCGCTGACCCGAGCGAGGCGCTGAGGAGCGCTGGCTAAAGGTCTGTGACTGAGATCGAAGGCGAGGCGTCACCTGCGTAGTATCGGCGTCTGCATAGCCGCCGCGCGGACGACCGGAAGAAACGCCGCGGTACCCGCGATAGGAATAACCACCATCCCCGTAGCCGGCACGAGGGTCTCGTGCGACACCGCGGGCAGCGGGGAGTGCGCGCTCCTCGGGCGCCGGCGTGCTGCGAAAACGATCGCGCTGGGAACGAATCTCCTCGCTCGAGCCCGTTTCGGTAACATAGCCAGCCTGCTGAGGGCGCTGGCCATAACGCGTCGAACGCCCGCCCTGAACCATCAGGAAGCGGCCGTTGTCGACCGAGGAACGCGAATTGACGTAGCCGGCGGCGTCCTGAAAACGACCGCCCTGCTGCGACGTCTCGCCCTCATATGCCATCAAATCGTCAAAATAAGCGTTGACGACCTCCCGCGGATTGAGGCCCAAAAAGCGCGCATAGCTCGAAATCATGCCCTGTGCATAGCCGCGCGGAGGCATCGATGCAAAATTGCCATTCTCGAAAAACTCGATGATCTGCGGCCTGATTTTGATGGTGTTGGCGACCTGCTGAATGGAAAGGCCCATTCGGCGACGCTGCTCGAGCAGCATGTCACCAAAGCGTGCAGCCATCAGAATCCTCCAAACTCACGATCTTCACGTGCCATCTCGGCGTCGACGGATTCCAGCGCGGCAAGGCCTTCTTCATCCAGCAGGACCTCGCGCGGCTTGGAACCATCGGGCGGTCCGACGACACCCTTTTCTTCCAGCATGTCCATAATACGCCCGGCGCGCGCATAGCCAACCTTCAGGCGACGCTGCAGGCCAGATGTGGAGCCCAGCTGCGATTCCACCACAATATGAGCGGCTTCCCAGATAAGCGGATCGTCGTCCTGAGGCTCGGCAACGCCGGTGCGCACGATCCCGCCGCCACCTGCCATGGACATGGAGGCAGGTGCCACAGCCGACAGAATCTCCTCATGGTAGTCGGGCTCGCTTTGCGACTTGACGAACTCGACGATCTCGTTGATCTCGTCATCCGAAACAAAGCAGCCCTGGATACGGCGGGGCTTGCCCCAGTCGACCTTTGAGAACAGCATGTCACCCAAGCCGGTAAGCTTTTCGGCACCCACCTGGTCGATGATGACGCGGGAGTCGATGCCCGTTGCGACGTTGAAGGCGATGCGGTTGGTAATGTTTGCCTTGATGAGACCCGTCACCACGTTGGAGCTCGGACGCTGAGTCGCCACGATAAGGTGGATACCGGCGGCACGGCCCAGCTGGGCGATACGCACAATCGATGCCTCGACGTCCTTGCCGGCAACCATCATCAGGTCCGAGAGCTCGTCGATGATGATGACCAGGTAGGGCATCTTTTGCGGCGGGTTATCGT
>CABSKX010000024.1 GCA_902478365.1 uncultured Collinsella sp.
GATTCAGATTCGACAAGGGGCGACCATTGTGCAATCGCAAGAAGATGACGGGGCGAAATGTCAATCCTGGTCTAACAGAGCCAAAAGAAAAGCCCCGTTGCCGGGAGCTTTAATCTCAATTGGTGCGGCGTATAGGATTCCGCGCATCCGCTTGCGCGGATCCGCACCGGCTTCGCCCGCCTGCCGGCGCGCTCGCCCGCGGGCTAAAAACGCTCCGCGTTTTCTTTACGCTCGCGCCTCGACCGAGGTTCGAATCCATGCGGTGCCTACGTAAAAGAAAAGCCCCCGTTACCGGGAGCTTTAATCTCAAATGGTGCGGCGTATAGGATTCGAACCTATGACGTTCTGATTCGTAGTCAGACCCTCTATCCAGCTGAGGTAACGCCGCGACTTGTTGATTATTATGCACATGGACTGAATAATGGTCAAGCGTATTTTCAAAAAAAGTTATCGAATTTGATTTTTACTCATTTGGCGTAATTACGGCCAGTTTGGATCAGCCGTATTTCGATGCTTGCGCTCAAGCGAATCGCTATATAAGAAAAGCTCCCGTTGCCGGGAGCTTTAAAAGTCAATTGGTGCGGCGTATAGGATTCGAACCTATGACGTTCTGATTCGTAGTCAGACCCTCTATCCAGCTGAGGTAACGCCGCGACTTGTTGATTATTATGCACATGGACTGAATAATGGTCAAGCGTATTTTCAAAAAAAGTTATCGAATTTGATTTTTACTCATTTGGCGTAATTACGGCCAGTTTGGATCAGCCGTATTTCGATGCTTGCGCTCAAGCGAATCGCTATATAAGAAAAGCTCCCGTTGCCGGGAGCTTTAAAAGTCAATTGGTGCGGCGTATAGGATTCGAACCTATGACGTTCTGATTCGTAGTCAGACCCTCTATCCAGCTGAGGTAACGCCGCAGCGCAAGACATATAAAACCACTTTAGTTCGTTAGAGTCAAGCAAAATCTCAAACTTTTTTCGCGCGGGCCGCAATTTGTCACGCTGCACCACGAGCATCAGCGCTTCTCGTGCGATCGATTGGCTTTTCGATCACATCGAATCCGGCGCCAAGCTCCCCCAGAAGCGACCGCACCCGTTGGGCGCAGTCGTAGTCGGCAAACGAGATGCTCAACATTCGGGCCACCTGATTAGAAGTTCCAACGCCATAGAAGTGCTCAAGGACAACAAGCGCCTCATGCGCCACAAACGTCTCGACCACATGCGGCGACTCCTCATAGCACCATTGCGTCAATGGTCCCTCACTCGTCTGCCGAACCACCAAGCCACCCATACCCGACGGCTCGCACGTTACCAGCAGGTGCTCCCCGCCCTCATCACTCTGGAACAAAACAACCCGCTCATCGAACAGCTCCATCACATCCCCTTTCTCTTGCTCTTAGTTAGCAAAAGCATAGCAGGTAGATGCATGTATACAGAACATCTGTTCGTGTATTTTCTATTGAGCTGTCCGCACGGCATGGTATAGCCGTACACAAAAAGGGCGCCCCTAAAAGGAGCGCCCTCGCAAATCGCCTATGCAGCTAGCTTACGCGACCGGCTCGATCTTCTCGAGGCCGCCCATGTGGGGACGCAGAACCTCGGGAATCGTGATGGTGCCGTCGGCGTTCTGGTAGTTCTCCAGAATGGCAGCCATGGTACGACCAGCCGGCAGGCCAGAACCGTTAAGGGTGTGCAGGTAGCGCGAACCCTTGAAGTTCTCGGGGTCGCGATATTTGATGTTGGCACGACGGGCCTGGAAGTCGCCGCAGTTGGAGCAGGAGCTGATCTCCTTGTAAGCGTTGTAGCTCGGCAGCCAGACCTCGATGTCGTAGGTCTGACGGGCAGAGAAGCCCAGGTCGCCGGTGCACAGGCTAATCACGCGATACGGCAGGCCCAGCTGCTGCAGCAGGTACTCGGCCTCGGCGGTCATGCTCTCGAGCTCCTCGTCGGACTCCTCCGGCTTGGCAAACTTGACCATCTCAACTTTGTCGAACTCGTGCTGGCGAATGATGCCGCGGGTGTCGCGACCGGCGGAACCGGCCTCCTCGCGGAAGCAGGGGGTGAAGGCAGTGTAGCGGCGAGGCAGAGTGTCGGCGTCCAGAACCTCACCGGCATGCAGGTTAGTCAGTACGACCTCGGCGGTAGGGATCAGGAAGTTGTCGCCCGAGACGTGATAGGCGTCGTCCTCGAACTTGGGCAGCTGACCCGTACCGAACATGGTCTGACGCTTGACGACGATGGGCGGCCACCACTCCTTGAAGCCACGGCTCGTGTGCGTGTCCAGGAAGAAGTTAATGAGGGCACGCTCAAGACGGGCGCCGGCGCCACCGAGAACGGTGAAGCGGCTGCCGGAGAGCTTGTTGCCGCGCTCGAAATCGAGGATGTCCAGATCGGTGCCCAGATCCCAGTGCGGCTTAAAGTCGAAGTCGAACTCGCGCGGGGTACCCCAGCGGCGACGCTCGATGTTCTCGTCCTCGTCCTTACCGTACGGGGTAGCCTCGCACGGAATGTTGGGCAGGTGAGACATGAAGTCGTACTGCTCCTGCTCAAGAGCGGTACGGCGCTCGGCCAGACCGTCGATCTTCTCGTTGACGGCGCGCACGGCCTCCTTGGCGGCCTCGGCCTCGTCCTTCTTGCCCTCCTTCATCAGGGCGCCAATCTTCTTGGACTCGGCGTTACGCGTGGCCTGGAGCTCCTCGACCTCGGTGATGACGGCACGGCGCTCGTCGTCGAGTTCAAAGAACTTCTCGCGATCCCAAGACGTCTGGCGATTTGCCATGGCGGTATCGATGGCATCGGGGTTCTCGCGAACAAACTTGATATCAAGCATTAGATCCTCCGGCGATATACATTCCATTTAGGTTGCAACCTTGTACATGTATGGGCAAGTATATACTTATGAGCGTTTACGACCCAACTCAACTACGCAAGAAGGCACCCAATGGACGCAGTTTTTTCCTTTTTGTTTGGCACCCGCACCGGTTTTGCCATCCTTTTCGCCGGCGGCATCCTGCTATTTGCGATTCTTGCCTTTGTGATGGAGAAGCGCACCCATAAGATGTATGTCGACCGTGGCCCCAAGTCCGAGGACGAAGAAGACAGCTTCTGGGACTAACCTGCCAAAAAGGGACAGGTTTATTTTGGTCGGTTTTATCTGGGCAAACGCAAGCGCCCCGCAACTGGAATTGAGCCAGTTGCGGGGCGCTTTTTGCTAAAAGGACAAAACCGCAGGAAAAACCTGCCAAAATAAACCTGTCCCTAAATGGAAGGTTTTACTGGAGAGTAGCGTCGATGGCCTTGACTAGGGCGCTGCGCATTCCGGCGTCCTCGAGCGCGACGACGCCCTTGATGGTAGCACCGCCGGGCGAGCACACGGCATCTTTCATCGCTGCGGGATGCTGGCCGGTTGCAAGCTGCAGCTTTGCCGTACCCAGCACCATCTGGCTCACAATGCGATAGGCATCGGCGCGCGGAATACCGTGTTTGACGGCCGCATCGCCCAGAGCCTCGATTGCCATGGCGACAAATGCCGGAGCGCAACCGCCCACGGTACCGCCCACAAACAGCAGACTCGAATCGAGCTCGACCACCGTGCCAAGCTTTCCGAGCAGACCGAGCACCGTGGCACGCTGCTCTTCGCTAAGCGTGGAAGCCTTCTCGCAGGCGATAACGCCCTCGCCCACCGAAACCGGCGTGTTGGGCACCGTCGAGATATGAGCGACACCCGGCAGGACCTGTTCCCACTTGGCACTATCCCAGGTCCAGGCGACCGAAAGGACGACCTTGTCGGCAAGCACATCCTTGAGCGGGGCGAATACCTTCTCAATCATGTACGGCTTGACCGCCGCAACCACGATATCGGACGCGGCAACAACCTCCGCCGCATCGTGGCAGGCAGCCATGCCCCGTGCCTCGCAACGCTCAACCAGAGCATCGTAGCGGCCTGCGCAGGCGCACATGTCGCCCGCGGCCACGCCGGCGGCAATCCAGCCATCGGCCATAGCGCTCGCCATATTGCCAAAACCGACAAATCCAATCTTCATATCACACAGTCCTTTCAGACACATTCCTCAAAACGAAAGTCATTGTCCCACGCCATTGTTTCGCATTGCCGACCTACTTGTGATACGGCTCGCCACGGCTAATCTTGCAGGCGCGGTAGATCTGCTCCAGCAGCACCACGCGCGCCAGGTTGTGCGGCAAGGTAATGCGTCCAAAGCTGAGCATCTCGTCGGCGCGGGCGCGCACGGCATCGCTCACGCCGTCCGATCCGCCGATTACAAAAGCGATGTCGCTGTTGCCTCGCAGCATAAGGTCATCGAGATGCGTCGAGAGCTCCTCGCTCAAACGCTCCTTGCCCTCGATAGCCAGCAGAATCACATGTGCCCGCGGTGGCAGGGCGGCAAGAATCGCCGCGCCTTCTTTGTTGCGCGCGGCATCCACACCGCCCGCCTTGGCCGGATCGATATCGGCAACCTCGCGCATATCTACCTTGGCATAGGCGCCTAGGCGTTTGGTGTATTCGGCGCACGCGTCCTTCCAAAAGCGCTCTTTAAGCTTGCCAACGCAAACAACGGTATATTTCACGCGCGTCTACTCCTTCGACTCGTTCTGAACTTTGCCGGCGGTCAGCATCTGCTCGAACATCGAGGCCGACTGTGAGAAATCGCTCGGCAGCACGACCGTCGAGGTTTTGCCCGTGCGAGCGAACTCCGTCATCATCTCGGACCACTGCGTAAACATGAACAGCTGGTTGGCCTCATCGTTGCCGACGCCCGTCTCCTGGATAATCTCGAGCGAGTCCTTGATGCCCAGTGCGATGGCTTTGCGCTGGTTGGCGATGCCTTCGCCTGCCTTTTCCATCGCCTCGGCCTCGGCGGTCGCCTCGGTAACGCGCTTGATGCGATCGGCCTCGGCGAGCTCCTGCGCAGCGGCGCGCTTTCGCTGGGCAGCGTTGATGTCGTTCATGGAGTTCTCGACCTCGGTCGGCAGCGCGATCTTGGTGATAAGTGTCGACACGAGGGTAAAGCCGTAGGCGGCCATCTGCTCGGACACGGTGGCGTTGACGTCCTTGGCGATATCGTCTTTTTTGGCAAAGACCTCATCGAGCGTGTAGACGGGGATAGAAGAGCGCAGGGCATCGGTGATGAAGTCACGCATTTGGTCGACGGGCTCCTGCAGCATGTAGTAGCTCTTGTAGATGCCCGAATCTGCCGGGCCGGCGCCCATGTCATAGCTCACGTGGTACTGAGCAGAGACCTCAAGGCCGATAGTCACGTTGTCCTGGGTCTTAACGTCGATGCCAAAGCCGTTTTTCATGGTGCGCAGACTCACCGTGGCGGCTTTGCGGTCGATCACGGGCACCTTCATGTGGAAGCCCGCGTTGACGATGCGGTTGAACTTGCCCAGACGCTCGATGATCACAGCATGCTGCTGTTCAACGACATAGCAGGCGTTGGGGAGCAGTAGCAACAAAATGATGATGGGAAGCAGAAGGCTCGTAAGGGTAGCGATGATACCGGACAACAGCATGGTTTCTCCTCTGATAGGCACGCGTTGGGACTAGGATACCCGCACAAAGCAGCCGTGTGACACCAACAAGAGGACCCGTGGTCAAAAAAGGCCAAATATGAGTACTGTTACCAGTTTAGTAACAGCGTATTTGTGTCAAAATCGCCTCTTTGAACCCAGGGTCTATCGAATTTACTTCGTTTTGTCTCAAGATTGAGTCAAATTAGCGTACATCTGTTGCGCAAAATGAGCAAAAATGGCTTCGTGAAATGTCTCTATTTTCGTGCCAGTACTCATATTTGCCACTTTTTGACCACAGGGGCATCTGCCGCGCGAAATCGATAGGTCAAATCTGCCAAAAACGGCCCGTAACAAAAAAGCTCCCATTGCTGGGAGCTCTTTCATTTAATGGTGCGGGCGAAAGGACTTGAACCTTCATGGGGTTGCCCCCATACGGACCTGAACCGTACGCGTCTGCCAATTCCGCCACGCCCGCGTGCAGGAATTAGAATAACGGAGCGCCACCGCGAACGCAAGAACTATTTTTGAAAAAGTTTGCAGGCATTTTCCCAGCCGGCTCGAGCGATTGCTTCAGCGTCCTCGCCGGTACAATCGACGCGGTCGTTGACCAGCGCGTTTGCCGTGATGGAAATCATTGCAGGCTCGCACTCAAGACCGCGAATGGGCTCCGGCGCCATATAGGGACAATCCGTCTCGAACAAAATACGGTCGAGCGGAGTTGCCGCGAATGCCTCGCGCACGTCGTCGTTGCGCTTAAAGGTAGCCGCGCCGCCATAGGCGATGTAACAACCCAAATCCACAAAGCGCTCCATCGTGGCTCGGTCCTCGCCAAAGCAGTGCAGTACGCAACCGGCCTGGGGCACACCCACCTCGCGCAGCACGTTGTACGCATCCACATGCGAGGTGCGCTCCTCGTCCGCGTCCTCATGACGCAGGTGCAGCTCTACCGGCACATCGCGGCGTACGGCAAGCTCCAGCTGCCGCGCCATGCAGTCGATCTGCACGTCGTGGGGCGCCGGCGCAATATCGTCGTCGTAATCCATGTGGTAGTCCAGACCGATCTCGCCGATGCCAACACACAACGGATCGTCGAGCGCAGTCACAATCTGGGCATGGATATCATCGGTGTAGTCCGGTGCGCCATAGGGGTGCACGCCGGCGAGATACTTAATCTGCGGAATATCCCGCATCGGCACAATCTCGCGCACCAGCCAGTCACTATAGTCCGTCACGCTGCGTTTGTCGGCGATGGGGTCGAAGACCGTCACCAACAAGTCGATGCCCGCGGCTTTGGCGCGCACGAGCGTCTCGGGCACTTCCTTGCTCCAAAATGAGAGCAGGTGCGCATGCGTATCGGCAAGCGGCGCCAGCGGCACCGGGCAGGCCACCGTTTTCTTCTTTTTGGTAAACGTCACGCGTTCGACATTAGGCGTCATAGGAAAGCTCCTGAGCCAGACGGACAAAGTCGGCAACATCAAGCGTCTCGGCGCGCGTGGTGGGCGCGATATCGCAAGCCACAAAGGCGGCGTCGAGCGCGTCCTTGGCAAAGCCGTTGGCGCTCATGGAGTTGCGAATCGTCTTGCGGCGCTGAGCAAACGCAGCGTCGATCACACGGGCCACAAACTCGCGGTCGATGCCCTCAGGTACCACTCCGTCAACGCGATCGATGCGCACTACGGCAGAATCCACATGCGGCGCCGGCATAAAGCAGCGCGGCGGCACCTCAAAGCGCCCCGTCACCTGCGCATACAGGCCGAGCTTTGCCGTGTAGCCGCCATAGGTCTTGTTGCCCGGCGTTGCGGCAATACGATCGGCAACTTCCTTTTGCACCATGACGACGGCGCGCTTGAGCGCGGGCATCGTCTGGAAGAATTGAAGGATGATCGTCGCCGCCACGTTATAGGGCAGATTCGCGACAAACACCGTGGGTTCACCACCGGCGACCTGCTCAATCTGCTCCGGCGTCACCTTGAGCGCATCGCCCATGATAAAGCGGAAGTTGGCATAGTCGGCGGCATGGGCGTCAAGCACCGGCTCAAGCTCGGGATCGGCCTCGATCGATGTGACGCACGCCGCCTCCTGCAGCAGGGCCAACGTCAGCGTGCCGCAACCCGGGCCGACCTCAAGCACGCGCTCATCGCCCGCAATTTCAGCGAGCTCACAGATACGTTCGATCACATGGTTGTCGATCAGGAAGTTTTGGCCCAGGCGATGCTTGGTCGCAAGGCCAAACTCCTCTAGCAGCTCCCTAGTTGCCGTGGGGTTTGCCAAAGGCGAAGTTGTCATAGTTGCCTCCTTAGCATGGTGGCGGCGTCTTGAAACAAAAGGGCATGGACCGTTGCGGCCATGCCCTTACATCTAAACAGCAAATTGCCGATATGGCGCGCAGCGGCTTAGCCCAGACGCGGGAACAGCGGCTCGCCCTTCTCGACGGGCTGACCACCGGCAAGCAGGCCCCAAGCGCAAATGCCCTTGAGGTCGTCGCTCGCGGCCTCGTCCTCGCAGGACAGGCGACGCAGGGCCTCGGCAGAAGTCTGGGGCATGAGCGGCATCAGCAGGTGAGCGGCAATGCGGATGGCCTCGAGCAGGTTGTAGATCACAAATGCCAGCTCGTCAGCCTTGGCCTCGTCCTTGGCAAGCGCCCAAGGCTCGGAGTCCTCGATGTAGTGGTTGGCAGCGTGGATGAGCTCCATGACCTCGTCCTTAGCTCCACCGTAATCGAGCACGTCCATCTTGGCCATGTAGCGATCGACCAGGCCATCGGCAATCTTTGCCAGCGGGTTGTCGAACGCATCGAACGATGCGGGCTTGGCGGGCGCGCAACCGTCAAAGTACTTGCCGCTCATGTTGAGCGAACGCGAGATAAGGTTGCCCCAGCTGTTGGCCAGGTCGGCGTTGTAGACCTGCTCCATGCGCTCGAAGCTGATGGCGCCGTCGGTGCCGGGCACCACGTCGGTCATAAAGTAATAGCGATAGCCCTCGACGCCCAGCATGTCGATAACGTCCTGCGGAGCGATGGCGTTGCCGCGGCTCTTGGACATCTTCTCGGCCTTGCCGGTCTCGGCATTGCGCACGGTCAGAAAGCCGTGGGCAAAGACGTGCTCGGGCAGGGCCTCGCCGATGGCCATGAGCATGGCGGGCCAAATGACGCAGTGGAAGCGGATGATGTCCTTGCCCACGATGTGGAACTGCGCGGGCCAGCGATAGGCCAGCTCGGCACGCGCCTCGTCGGTGTCGACACCGTAGCCGACGGCCGTCATATAGTTGAGCAGCGCATCGAACCACACGTAGGTCACGTGACCCTCGTCAAACGGGACCTGAATGCCCCAGTCAAAGCTCGTGCGGCTCACGGAAAGGTCGTTAAGGCCGCCCTCGACAAAGCTGCGCACCTCGTTCATGCGGAACGCAGGCTCGACAAAATCGGGGTGCTCGTCATAGAGCTTGAGCAGCTTGTCCTGGAACGCAGAGAGCTTAAAGAAATAGGACTCCTCCTGCACGCGCTCGAGCGGACGGTGGCAATCGGGGCACAGGTGCTGGCCGACGCTGCCGTACTCCTCGTCGCCCTTCTGGACCTGCGTATCGGTAAAGTAGGTCTCGTCGGGCACGCAGTACCAGCCGTCATAGCTGCCCTTATACAGGTAGCCGGACTCCTTCATGCGCTCCCACAGATACTGCACGGCGTGATGCTGGCGCGGCTCGGTGGTACGAATGAAGTCGTCGTTGGAGATCTCGAGCTTGCTCCAAAGCTCCTTGAAGTGCGGAGCCTGGCTGTCGGTCCACTCCTGCGGCGTCATGTTGTGCTTGGCTGCAGCCTCGGCGACCTTCTCGCCGTGCTCGTCCATGCCAGTCAGGAACTTGACGTTATAGCCGGCAGAGCGACGATAGCGAGCCTGGACGTCGGCGATGATGGTGGAATAAGCCGTGCCCAGGTGCGGATCGGCGTTGACGTAGTAGATGGGCGTCGTGATAAAGAACGAAGGCTTGCTTTGATCCATGGGGTTTGTCCTCCAGAAAAACGTTGCATACAGGGGATGATTCTAGCGCAAGGGCTGGATATCCTCAATCTATTGCATATCGAGCACCATGGCATAGACATCGCGCTTGCGGCGCGAGTACTTCTGAGACAGGCGCTTTGCCACCGCGGAGGCGGGCTCCCCCTCCTCGAGCGCGGCACGGATGTCCTCGCGCAGGGCTTCGTCGGGGTCTACCGCTGCGGCTCCAACCGGCACGATGCCGGACTCCTCATCCTCGCTCGGCGGCGCGATGACCAGCGCGATCTCGCCCTTTACCTCGCCACGGGCGCGCAGCTCCTCGGTTAGCTGGGCGGCGGATCCACGCAAGACTTCCTCGTGCAGTTTGGTGAGCTCGCGGCAGACGGCAACATCGCGCTGGGGAAAGACCTCGGCCACGGCCTCGAGCGTCGCGACGATGCGATGTGGAGACTCGTAGAAGATGAGCGCGCCGGGGACGACGGCAAGGCGCTGCAGTCGGCGCACGCGGTCGCCGTGCTTGCGACCCAAAAAGCCTTCGAAGAAGAAATGCTCGCAGGGAATACCGGACGATACGAGCGCCGTGACGCAAGCAGAGGGGCCGGGAATAACCTCGACAGGCACATCCGCCTCGCGCGCCGCCTCGACCAGCGCCTGGCCGGGATCAGACACGCTCGGCATACCGGCATCCGAGGCAAAGGCGAGGGTCTCCCCCGCCAGCAGACGGTCGACCAGGCCGGCGGCGCGACTTGCGATCACGTTCTCGTCGCAACGAACGAGCGGCTTGGAGATGCCTAGGTGCATCAGCAACTTTGAGGTCACACGCGTGTCCTCGCAGCAGACGGCGTCGGCAGCGGCAAATGCCTCGCCGACGCGCGGAGACAAGTCGCCCAGGTTACCGATGGGCGTACCGACCACATAAAGTTTGCCCGTGCGGGCGCTGTTTTGCGTCATATCAACCTATTCAATCATGCCGCGCTCGAGCGTGCCGAGTGCCGCGCGGGCGTCCCATGCTGCAATACGCTTCTCGGTCTTCCATGTTTGGAAGAACCAGCCAGCCGCCGGCGCAAACGATGCCAGCTGGTTGGCGATGAACACGCGCTCGTAGGCATTGCGGCCCTCGGGCGTAACCGATGAGTTGGCAAAAATCGCCGCACCCGACCATTCACCCACCAAAACGGGGAATCCGGTCGAGATTGCCTCTTTGAGCTCACGCTTGTTGCGCGAAATCGCCGTCGTCAGACCGCGGGGGCTCGTGATGTCGAGCGCATACTCGTCGCGGTAATGGTACAGGTGAAGGTCCATGTAGACGTTCTTGTACTTGGCGCCGCGCATAAAATGCTTCCACTCGCCAGGGTGTCCCGAAGAGGAAAAGACGACGATCTTATCCTCGAGCATATACGAGCGGACGAGCTCGTAGGCATCGCGATAGAAGTTGCGCAGGTAGTGCGCCGGAATACCGTCCGTCATGGTAAAGAGGCTCTTGCGTACGCTCATCTGCGGCGTATCCAACAGCTCGATGCCCAGCAGGCTCCCGGCCTCACCATAGCGATCGGCCAGGCGCTCGAGCACATCGAGCGCAACGTGACGGCCGTTGGTGGACGAATGCCACTCGGCAACAGCCTCCGGCGTGGTGGGCGAATCGTTGGAATCGCCCTGGCCGCCCGGCACCGTCGCCAGATCGAGCAGTACGCGGATGTTGTACTTGTCGGCCCACTCAATAGCACGGTCAATATAATCGACGACCGAGATGTAGGAAGCGTCGGACTCCTGCGAGCCAAAGGCATACCACGGCACCGGCAGGCGCACGGCGTTGAGACCGATCTGCGCCATACGACGAAAATCGTCCTCGCTCACAAACGTCTCGTAATGGCGACGCATGCGCTCGTTATAGGCAGCGGTGCCCATGGCCTCCTGCAGCTCGGCTGCATTGGATGCTCCGGTCGCTGCATAGAGCGACGGGGTCACCCAGGGCTCGGGAATAAACCAGCCAGAGAGATTAACGCCGAGAATCCTCTCCATCACGACCCCCTTCGAATCGCGCAGGCCGAACCTGCATCGTATTGCATAGGAAAAGTATCGTTTTGAGTATACCCGCGCGTGCGGACAGGCGACCGAACGGTCTACAAAGTGGCGCAAAAGTGGGAGGAATGTCCGGGCAGACGGGCCCGAGATGCACACGCCAAGATGCAAACGTGCGCCGGAAGTAGGCGGCCGGAAAGCGTGCCCCGTTTTTTCGCAAAAGACTGGGGTGCATTTTCCGCTAAGAGCCGCAAAAGGAAAGCGCGTCCCATTCTGACGCCGGATTCCGGGTCGCGCTTTCCCAAGCGGCCTCAAAGCGGAAACTGCATCCCGCTCTGAAGCCAAATTCCGGGATGCAGTTTCCGCAGGAGCCCTCGGTAAAAGAAAAGGACCCCTTTGCAGAGGTCCTAGTCAATTCAAGGTGGCGGGGAAGGGAATCGAACCCCTGACACGAGGATTTTCAGTCCTCTGCTCTACCAACTGAGCTACCCAGCCATTTGAGGTGTGCCTTGTCTCAAGGCTTGATTAGTATAACCAAGGACGCGCTCCGGTCAACCGAGAATTTTAAAAAAGTTTTTGAGCGCGACATCGGCCACAATCTCGCTCCTATAGAACGGCACGTCAGAAGCATCAACCGGCCGCAAGAAGTTTTTCACTCAGCCCCTTAAGCCGGCACGCGTTGAAGAACAGCGGACGAAACAATGATTGAAGGGCGTTCGAGTGCCGCCCAGGCACCGGGACAGGAACACATACGCCAAGGGCGTACGTTTTCGTAGCATGCGAGGACATTGCCGCTGCGATCGATAAAGGCAATGTCGATGGGATAGGCCATAAAGCAGGTGTGAACCGAGGAACAGCGCGGAAACGCCATGACAAGCGGCAGTCCGCTGGCGGCAATTGGCCGCCGTCCCAACATGCCGCGCAGACGCACGGTAAACGACTCCGCCACCACAAACTCGGCCGGCGTCCAACCCAACCTGTTGAGCGCCCGCGCGTAGGCGATATAGGACGAGACCGCGGTCACATGACCACCCCCGGACGCCATGGATCGACCGTCACCGCACGTTCATGCGTGAGCACGGCCGGCGCCCCCAGGGAAACGCCGGCGATGCTCAGCAAACTCGGCCACGGCTCGTAGTGCATGGTGCAGGTATAGGTCCTAAACGTGCCAGAAAGAGAGAGCAGGCCGCCATCCGATGACGCCGTGCCTTGCTCGCTCGAGACCTCGACCTGTAGGTCATATCCCTCCATGGCATCCTGAATCTGAGCTTGAACGGTCGCGGAAGCGTCAATGGAGCTCTCGTCACCCTCCCCGCCCGGCGCCACAGCGTGCGCAAGCACGATGTCGGGCACCACGCGGTCGAAGCGCGCGACCGCGCCTGCAAAGATCATGACGTTGTACGCGACGAGAGCCAGCACGAGCAGGACAGGCGTGACCACGGCCATCTCGACCGTCGCCTGGGCACGCTCCTCGCGCAAGCCCGCGCGAATGCCCATTACGACCCACCGCCAAAAGCTCCCACCAGCGTGGCAACATCGACAGTGAGCGGGATGGAGCGGCCACCGGGCAGCGGGATCTCCGCAAGCGTGAACACCGCGCTGCTGATGGTGCGCTCGACGTGATATTCCAAGGCCTCGCAAAGTGCCTTGGGGTCAGTCACGCCCAAGGGGATTTTTCGCAGGGTATCTTGAGTTTTGGAGATGCCTGCGATATCGGACCCCGGACTTTTGATGACATTGGCGGTATCGGTCAGCACCGGTTTTCTCAGACGCAAATCGCACGGTTCGAGTCCCAGCGCCGCCACGGAGGACGAAACGGTGTCACCGAGCCAGGACGCGATGGAGCCCAACGCGCCGCTACCCCCTCCCAAGCCACCGATCAGCTCTCCCATAAGCTCGTCAGCCGCACCCTGGATGTCTCCGTACCCCACAAGCAGGCGGCCCCAAACATCCATAACGCCGTCGAGCACGCCGGCAACGCCGCCCGAACGCTCCTCCAGCGTCGAGAAGAAACGCGCGAGCACGTTGTTCTGCGCGGTCGCATCGTCGGGCGCCAGCACTGCAGCAGAAATTGCACCACGATCGCCAAGCTCAACTGCCGTGTTAAACGAAGAGTTGAGCTCGTCGGGACTCGTGACACCGCCCGAGACCGCAAAGGCGACCACGCCGTTGCGACCGGGCGGGGCGATGCGCGGGCGCTCGCCCGAAAGCTCTTTGATGGCGGTATCGAACGCATTGCCCGCACGGTCGGCTTCGTCCTCGGTTTGACGCTCGAGTTCGAGTTCCTTGTTGCGACAGTCGACGTAGTCCTCCAGGGCGTCTTTAAACTTGTCAAAGTGATACTCGAAGCCGTTTTTGATAGAGGTTGAAGGCGCCGCAACAGCACCAAGCGACGCAACGCCAAAATGGCATTTGCTGCATTTATCCTGCCCATCGTAATCGGCAACCGAAGCAAATCCGCTCGGCGTTCCTTTCTTATAGTTAGGGCAGGTCGTTCCGTAATGCAGATACGCCTTGCCATCGTTCACGCTAGTCGGCCACACTGCATCGGTGTAGAGCTCGGTCGCCCGAACCTCATCAGAGTTGCGCGGCAGCAGCGGAATATAGGAGGAAACCCTGTCTCCGTTCTCGGTTATATATGCCCGATCGACCTCCGCGCTCGCATAGGTATAAAACGCCTTACGCGCCGCAGACTCGGCCTTCATCTCGACACTCGAGCCTTGGGGCTTCTCATTTGTCAGGCGCCGATGGTAGTAGGCCTTCGCACGATCGAGCGCCACTTGGGGCTCCCACGTAACGCTCGATGAGTAATGCGGATTTTGAACACCAGAGAGATCCGTTAGGCTTTTTGCGCGCTCCCACATACACGAACAGCCGCCGACCGAACCTTTATCCGATCCACCGCAATCCGCTAGCCAGGCGCGCTCTTTGGCCTTCGCCGTCTCCTCCGATGCTTTTTGTAGCTCCTCGGCCGCGCGCTCCAGATCTTCCGACGCATCTTTAATGGCATCGGTCGAGATTTCGGATCCTTCGAGCGCAACAAAATCCGACTCGGATGTCCTGGGCACGGCAAGCGCCGTACCGGTATAGGTCACGCCGTCGGTATCCTGCGCCGATACTGTCTGCATGGCGCGCGCGGCAACCAGGTACGGCAAGGCGGTCTCGATCTTTTGTAGGCCCTTTGCCGCGCTTTTGGCAAACTTGTTGCGTGTTTTAATGATCTGGGTCCCCGTATCGATGATATCGCTGCCGACAACCTCGGCACCCGGAATGAGAATGGCAACCAAGCCGGTGCCGATCGTGGCAAACCCCGCCAGGCCCAAACTCAAAATGCTCGCATCGACCACCGTGGCGGCTGTGTGATAGGACGACACCACGTTGGCGCCCGCCAGTGCACCGCTATCGGCCGCCACCTGGGTGTCTCCGGCGCGCGACATGCTCCATATCGCCGCGATCGACGAAAACAGCAGCGTAAGCACCGCCAGAATGACAACCGCAGAGGAGAGCGTGGTATAGGCACCGTCTTCGATAAACAAGTCGATACCGGCACGGCCCATAAAGCCGCCCCGCTTGCGGCGAGCGCCTGGTCGACGGCGGGCAGCAAACCCTTGCGTCACCCGCAGCAGGCAGCGCCTAATCCCATGTAGCAATCCATGAATCATAATCTCCCTCCAGCCATTCGGGACGCGATCGATACGAGACGTCGACCTTGAGCTCGACATAGCCGCCCTCACCCGCGCTGCCCATGGCCCGCGCAAATGCACCGATCACGGGCAGCGGCTTAACCTCGCCGGCAACAGACACGGACGAAACGCCGCTGGCACCGGCCCGCCCCAACTCGATATCCCACGACAGCGGCCCGCCGGCATGAAAAATTGAGACGTTGGGCACCGCAGCAAGTCTGCGGCGAGTGAACTCCTTAAGGTCATCGTCGCCCTCCACCGTCGTCGTAGTCATGAGCCGTGCGGTCTCGGCGGCAGCGGACTCCATGACCGCACGCGTATAGAGCAGGCATACCGGCTGCAACGCGAGCAAGATAAGCGTCAAAAACGTCGGCAGCAAAAAGGCGGCCTCGACCGTAGACTGCGCCCGATCCTCGCACGCGATATCAATACAGAGCGATGTCCTTGGCACCCGTCGCGGCATCGATAACCGACGACGGAACGACGCCATGAGACGCTGCCCGCTCGACCAGTGCCGCCAAGCGCCCATCGGTGCCAGCGCGCCAAAGCCCCGCAATCGCCAGCACAATCGATAACAGCGCCACGGTGACGATGGCGTATTCGACGGTCGACTGAGCAGATTCCTCACGCAGGACATCATGCATTTCACGACCCCTCCTTTGACTCCGTTGTTTGCGGAACCAGACGCACGGCACGCAGGCGGCACGAGGCATCGCCGGCATCCGCGGCAACCGTCACCATGTCGACCCAGCCTCGCCCATCGCGCACGATGGCGCCCCATACGTTGCCCTTAATATCGAGATAGCCGCTCAGGGCGAGCTGGGCCGTGGGCACCTCGCGGTAGGCGCGCAACAGGTCTGCCGCCGCCTCGGTCATCGGCCGGCCCTCGGACCATGCGAGTCGAACCGCAATCGCGTTGTCCGCAGACGGCTTCGTCGCGCTGGCGGCCCGCTCGTCGAGTGCCTGCAAAAAGGTCCGAGCCGTGACGGCGGCATCCTGACCGCCCGTATCTTGCGCGCCTTCCGCTTGTGACACCGCCGCCGAGCCCGATCCCAAATCGGCAGTAGCGCCTGGACGCTGCTGCCGCGCAACACCCAGCCCCCAAAACGTCACCGCTATTGCCACGAGCAAGCAAACGAGCACCAGCGGCGAACCAACAGGCCGCCTGCCTCCTACAGGCTGTTGATGCCGTCTTTGATCGCGTTCCATAGTTCTTCGACTTTGCTCTTAAACGCGACGATGGCGATAATCGCGATCACTACGAGCACGCCGACCAAGATGGCGTATTCGGTAGTGCCCTGCGCGCTCTCCTCCCGCAACAGCGCCTTGGCACGCTGGCGAGCGCGGATTGCCCGGCAAAAAGCCCGGCTCCAAGCCTTGCCCGCAATGTCGGTCATCGTGTTCATGTATTCCTCCCTACATCATCCCGCCTGCTCCCAGCAGCGGGCCCAATATGGACAGAAGCAACGCCGGCAAGATGAGCGTGCCGGTGGGAATTAGCAACTTGACCGGTGCGCGCTCGATCTCGCGCTCGACTGCGGCGCGATGGGCCGCACGGATCTCTCGACTTTGAGCAGCCAGCGTCTCGGCCAGCGGAGCGCCCAGGGCAAGCGCCTGCCCCACCGTGATTGCAAAGGTCTCGAGCGCCCTCACGTCCAAATCACGCGCGGCAGCCAACAGCTCGGCCTCGCGCGTCCCCACGCCCACCTGCCACGCCATGCAGGCTCGCTCAAGACGGACGGCCAGCACCGACCGACGATTGGCGCAGAAAATCTCGAGCGCCGCGTCAAACGAAAGGCCGGCAGAAAGCCCCAAGCGCACCACGTCGATCATCTCGGACACCTCACCGAGCGACACCTGTGCCGGGCCGCCCGCCCCAATCGCGCCCTTCATTCGCGCGGTCAGAGCATCAATCACCGAGCAGCTCGCAGCAATGACCAGTACCACCTCACGCTTGCACGCCTCTGCAATCTTGCGAGCATCCGCACGCTCCAAACCTGTCGCGGCAAATACACTCAGGGCACACAGACAGGCCGCGACCCCAACCAGGGCGCTCATAACTCCACCCGCATAATGCGCCGGATAACTACCAGGGCAACGACGTTGAGGGCAAGCCCCAACACCACGGCGCCCGCACCAGCCGGCGTCGCAAGACCGCGGCGAAAGTCTGCCGAAAGCAAAGCCAGTACCGCGCACATGCCCGCCGGCATCGCCGCGACCATGTGTGCCGACATACGCGCCTGCGACGTCTTAACGTCCAGACGGCGTTTGAGCTCAATGCGCTCACCCACCATGCTCGACGCCTCGGACAGCAAGCCGGCAAGCGGAGCCCCGGTACGCTGCGACACTTTGAGCGCCAAGGTGACAAGCGAAAGGCCGGGGGCATCGATGCGAACGAGTAGGTCATCGAGTGCGTCGGTCGCCGAGATGCCGCAATCGATCGCCGCCGCCACCCGCAAAAACTCGGTATGCACCGGCTCTTGCGCATGGGCACCCACAAAGCGCATGCCCTGTGCCAGCGAATGCCCCGAGGCAAGCGACATGGATAACGCTGTGAATGCCTCGGGCATGGCCTCTTCTACATCATGCTGCTCGCGTCGGCGATCGAAGGTGTCACGCGCGGCACCCACGCCAAACGGCGCCACCAGCCCCAAGACAAAGCCGATGGGCGACGACGACGCAACGGCCAGCAAAACGCTGCAGATACCGCTCGACAGCAGCAGAAATGCCAGACGGGCCGCGTTATCCTCAATAGCAAGCCCAAGGCGACCTGCGGGGATCAGCGACGCCCACGAGCGGGCAATCTTTGTCAGCAGGTCGTTTTCCGCCAGCTCACGGGGCAGCTTCTCCGCCATCGATTCGAGCGTCTGGCGCGCCAGCTCCGCCGGCGGTATCCGCGGCACACGAGGCTCTGCCCCACACGCCGTCGCGACAGAAAGCCCCGCCAAACCCCCTACGACGAGGGGCATAGCGATCTCCATTCGTCCACCTCCTCTTGCGTGAGCGTTCCCGACCGCAAGCCCTCCGCAATAAACGGAGGCTCGCGGTCGAGCGTCCAGGTGCGTTCGGCGGCATCGAACGTCACGTAGCGCTCGAGCTCAACACCGCCCGACGCGCCGCGGCGAACCCCCGAATATGAGGCCACAAAGCGCCTGCCATCTGTATGACGCTCGGACATTACGATGCCGTCGAGCGCCATGGCGATCTGCTCTTCGATAAGCTCACTCGGCAAATCGATGCCGTAGCGCGCAAGCAGCGTCAGGCGAACCACGGTCTCCTGCTCGGTACCCGCATGGAGCGTGGTGAGCGAGCCGTCGTGGCCCGTGTTCATGGCCTGCAGCATGTCGCAGCACTCGGCACCGCGCACCTCGCCCACGACGATGCGATCGGGGCGCATACGCAGAGCATTGGTCACCAGGTCGCGAATCGTCACCGCACCCTCGCCCTCGATTGACGCCTCACGCGCCTCCAGACGAACAACGTGTGGGTGATGTGCAAACTTGAGCTCGGCGGAATCCTCGATCGTCACGATGCGCTCGCCGGTGGAAATCTCGCACGACAGCGCGTTGAGCAGCGTGGTCTTGCCCGACCCCGTGCCTCCCGCAACCGCCAAGTCCTGCCGCAACGACACCGCGCACGACAGCAGCTGCGCATACCAAAGCGGCAGTGACCCCAACCCCACAAGCTCGTCCAACGAACAGATACGGTCCGAGAACTTACGGATGGTAAGGATTGGCCCGTCGATCGCCACGGGTGGAATCACCGCGTTGACGCGATAACCCGTCTTGAGGCGGGCGTTGACGATGGGGCTACGCTCGTCGATACGACGGCCGAGCGGCGAGATGATGCGGTCGATGAGCACACGGATCTGCTCGTCGTCCTCAAACGCGTGCTCGATGGGATACAAAACGCCACTGCGCTCAAAAAAGGCAGAGCGACAGCCGTTGATCATGATTTCGGTAACGGTGTCGTCCTCGATGAGCAGCTGCAGCGGTCCCAGGCCCACCACGTCATCTAGAATCTCGTCGATGATGGTCTCACGCTCAGGCGTCGCTAAGTCGGTCGGCTCTTCCACGTTGAGCGCCGCTTCCACTGCCGGACGTAGCTCAGAGCGAGCAAAGGCCGGGTCGACGTAGGCACTGATGCGCGCCACCTCGTCGTAGCCCATGCGGTCCATCACCGCACGCTTGGTGCGGCGTTTAACGGCACGGCGACGTCCCGCATCAACGGGGGCAGCCGCAGCGGCCGCGCCAGCGGCTTTAATCCGCGTCTGCAGACTCATCGCGAATCACCCTCACGCGACCAGGGAAGACGGATGCGTGGGCGCTCGGTGCGGGTCGCGCGGTCAGCGACCATATCGCTCCAAGGACCGACGGCGCAGCCCAGCTCCACGAGCATCTCGCGCGTGGCCTCGCGCACGCTGGTCGCAAAAGCGCTCGTCTGACCCACTGCCTCGTCGGCGCGACCGAATGCCATGAGCGCGGCCAAGTCCTGGCCGCCATCGGCAATGCGGATCTTGGAGCTCAGTGCGCAGGCAATCTCAAAGCGCATGGCGACGTCCTCGTCGGCACCGCGCGCACCAAACCGGTTGAACACGGCGCTCATGCGCGTGCGTGGCACGCCCACGCGGCTCGCCAGCTCAATGACGCGCGAAGCGGATGTCGCGGACGATACTGCCGCATCGCCTACGACCAGGCAACGGTCGCTCGCCGCCACCGCGGCGGCCACGGCATCACCCCAAAAGACCGAGGTGTCGACAAAGACCACGTCGGATTCGCGACGCAAAACATCGAGCAATAGCTCCACCGGACGTGCCATGAGCTCGGCCTTCTCGGGGGCCGCGACAGGCCCCCAGAGCGTGACGCCCGGGGCGACGCGCATCGATGCGGCCACGATATCCGGCTCGGCAAGTGCGCCCGCCGCCGACGGCTCGATAAGCGTCGCTATATCATGCGGGGCATCGACACCCAGCAGATCGTATAGGTTTCCAAACATGAGGTCCAAGTCGAGCACGGCGGCACGCAAACCCAACAGCGACGCCGCATGCGCCATGGTGGCAACGATCGTCGACTTGCCGCAACCGCCCGAACCCGAGACGGCGCAGACGACCGGCGCCCGACGCGACGGAATCGAAGCGTCCGCCGACGGCGCGGGGGCTGACGGTGCAGGGACCGGCGACACGGACGCGGGCGATAACATCCCCGTCTCCCCCGCTGCGGTCACGCGCTGAGCCCAAGCCGGCATGGCAGGCTGCCCGGGCTGCGATTCCGAAGCCAAAGACGCAGCGGCACACGGCTCGTCAGCCCCGGCAAAACCCTCGACCTCGTCGAGCTCATCGGCCAGATTTACGCCATGCACGTATCCCATATCTTCAGCCAGAACGTCATCGCCATACGGTACCGGCCCTCCAGCGTCATCGTGTGCAAGGGGGTCCCGGGGGCGCCGACCATGCTCGGCTTCCGCTTTTCCATATTCATCAACACGCGGGCCTCTTGTAGCGCGAGGCGCCCCGGGTTCCCTATCAACAAAAGCATCGGGCTCAATCGTCCTGCGCCGATCGGAATCAACCGTTCCCTCACCCGCGCGCCCGTTGCCGCACAAACTGTGCGCAGCGATGACCTCGGTCGCCCCCGCGCGAAACAGCCCCTCGATATCCGACGGGTCGAGCGTCTCGATCAACACGACGACGCGGCTCACACGGCCCTCGGCCGTCAGGAGCGCAACGGTCTTTCGCACGTCCTCGGTATCGAACAGAGATGCCGCGATGATGGCGGCACCGCGGCGCGAGGGAAACGCCCGCGCCATGGATACCAGCCCGTCCAGATCCCCCACGCGAAGCACCTGTGCGCCCACATCGCGACCCTCGACTTCCTGCTGTAGCAGCCCGTAATCGCCGCACGCGCAGCACGCAAGCCAGATCGCCTTCATCACTCGTCGCCTCCGCTCTTTTTGCCGCGCGCCGTGGCGGGAATCGTCAAGCTGACCGTTCCCTTTCCCGAGGCTCCCAGCAATTCCTTGACATCTTCGGGGTCTGCCGCCAGCGTCACCCACTCGATCTTGCCTTCACGCGTGGTGCCGGCATCTTCACTGGTATCGATCACGTACGCTCCGCACAAACGATCGGTCACGCCATCTTTTTGCACGTACACGTCCACATAGCTGCCCACGCCCGTGGCGCCGCCGACCGAGTGCTCGGCATCGACCGCCACCGAAACGGCAACCTTGCCTTTAGGCACCTCGAGCTTGTGGCTCTCGGCCTTGGTGTAGACATTGCAAATCACGGCATTTTTTGGAATGCGCGAGGTCGTCACGTCGCCGCGCACCTGACGCAGCTCGGTCGCCGCATCACGCGGCAACAGACTCGCCAGCCATTCCTGAGTTATGACATTAGTCTCGTCGAGGGTCTCGCCCACATCGATATCGCGCGCCGCGACGCACACCTCAACGCGGTCGCCGCCGTATTTTGCCAAAGTCTCGGCCTGGGCCTGCTCGGCTTGCGAGCGGATCGACGAGCCGTAGACCATGCAGAGCGCCGCGGCAAGCACGCCCGCGACCAGACTGATGGCGATGCGCTTGCTCTTGTTCACGGCCGCTCCTCTCAAGGTAGCACCGGGCAAATGCCCGTACCACCATTGTCTGGGCGACCAGGGCGCAAAGCGGCGCAATCGCAATCTTGGTTTTACGTGTCAAACCAATTGCTGACCAAAAGCTGACCAGCCCGTCAAGCTCGTGGCAAGGTTTTGGTCAGAACGTCGGCAAAACGCATTTTTCGAGGCGCTTTGGCAGCAAAAAAGCCGCCTCCCAAGCAGTTAGGAGACGGCTGTCATAGGAAAAATAAATTACAGATGGACATCGGGGTCGAGCATTTGGGCACTCACGCGCATGGATGACGCCAGGTTTTGGAACGTCTCCAGACGCAGACTGTCGATCTGTCCCGCGTCCTCGGCCTCGCGAACGGCACAGCCCGGCTCATGAGTGTGCGTGCAATCGCCAAACCGGCACGCACGCGACGCCTCGACGATCTCGGGGAAGGCACGCGCCAGCCCTCGTTCATGGCCCACAAGCGGCAGGCTGCGCAGGCCCGGGGCATCGGCGATCACGCCGGCGTCGCCCGGCAGCGCCACCATCACGCGCGCAACCGTGGTGTGGCGACCCTGGTCATCACGCTCGCGCACGCCGCCAGTGGCCAGCGCATCGTGGCCCAGCAGCGCATTGAGCAGCGTTGACTTGCCGGCGCCCGACTCGCCCAAGATCATGGCACAGCTCCCAGCCGGCACGCAGGCGCGCACCTCGTCCAGGCCGAGGCCCTCGGCAGAAGACGTCACGATCACGCGCACGTCCGGACCCACCAGACGGCGCACGCGGTCCAGATCGCGCTCGAGCTCATCGGCCTCGCAACGGTCGGCCTTGGTGAGCACCACCACCGGCTCGGCATCGCAATCGAGCGCCAACACCAGTGAGCGCGCCACGCGATCGAGCAGTACCTCGCCGGCGCCGAGCGCCTGCACGATCAACACGCTGTCAACGTTGGAGCAGAGCACCTGGCGCTCACCGCGGGCACGGCCACGCCAACGCTCAAAGCTCGTACGGCGCGGCAGTACGCACTCGATGACGCCCATGTCGTGCCCGGGAGCACGGCGAACCGCCACGCGGTCGCCCACGGCGGGCAGCAAGACCTCGTCCTCGCCACGCGACTTGGCAAACCCTACGGCATGCTCGGCACGAAACGTGTCATCGTCAGTTGCCACCAGCGGAAACCCGCGGTCCAGGCGCACCACGGCACCGAGCTGCATCTGCTCGGGCTCCTCGGCCTGAGCGCAAAAGTCGTCAAATGCAGCCTGCTGAACCGCATCGACCGGCAGGTCATCGAACGCCGGAACATCCTGCAGCGCGTCAAGCCCCGGTACACTCGCCAGCAACTCCTCAGCAGATGCAGGGGTTTCGGTCGCGAGCTTCCGACGACGATCGCGCTTAGCCCGTGCCCCCGTCGTCTTTTTCTTCGCCTTAGCCTTAGCCTTAGCCACAAACGCCTCCCAGCACCAAAAATCACAACTGAGCAGGTATTTTAAATCAAAAAGAGCTGGCCGGGCAAAGCCCGACCAGCTCACATACTTTCCCTCAGCCCTTTATCATCCGCACGGGAGAAAAGCCAGCAAGGATACCGTAGGGCCCACCCCGGGAGTGTTTTCTTCTGAGCGGTCCCGCAGCGCGAAGCGCGAGGACCAGCGAAGAAGAAAACACGCAGGGGCGGGCCCGGACAGGTTAACTTACTCCTTCTCGACCGCGCGCATGATCGCCTTGTAGATCTCCATCAGCGGGATGATCAGGAAGGCCAGACCCAGCGCGGCAAGAACGCCCTTGAGCTCAAGCGTCACAGGGCCAAAGAACATCTCGGCAAGCGTCGGCTGCACGGTCACGATCACCGTCAGCACCAGTGCCAGCGCGGCGGAAGCCCACAGCCACTTGTTCTGCTTCTTCATGCTAAACAGCGACGCACGACGGCTGCGCATATTGAAGCAGTGGAAGATCTCGACCATGTTGAGCGTGATGAAGGCCATCATCACGCCTTCCTCGTCGGCATTACCGGCGATCATATCGGCGATGTGGATGTAGCCCATGTCAAAGTACACGCCCACAAAGAAGCTCGCCAGCACCAGCACGGTGATGATTAGGCCCTGGACCACGCAGTCCAGACCCATATGTCCGGCAAAGACACCGTCCTTGGCGTTGCGCGGCTTGCGCTTCATGATGTCGCCCTCGGCATCCTCCATGCCCAGCGCGAGCGCGGGGAAGCAGTCGGTGACCAGGTTCACCCATAGCAGCTGCACCGGCTGGAAGATGGTAAAGCCGATGAGCGTGGCGATGAATACCGAGAAGACCTCGGCAAGGTTGGCCGAAAGCAGGAACTGGATGACCTTGCGGATGTTGTCGTAGATGCGACGGCCCTCTTCGCAGGCACCGATGATGGTGGCGAAGTTGTCGTCGGCAAGCACCATGTCAGCGACGTTTTTGGTGACATCGGTACCGGTGATGCCCATGCCCACACCGATGTCGGCGCGCTTGATGGACGGGGCATCGTTGACGCCGTCGCCCGTCATGGCGACGATCTGGTCGCGCGACTTCCAAGCCTCGACGATGCGGGTCTTGTGCTCGGGCTGGACGCGGGCGTACACGCCGTAGTCCTCGATGTGCGCGTCGAGCTCCTCGTCGCTCATGCGGTCGAGGTCGGCACCGGTAATGGCCTGGCTGCGGTCGGCGACGATGCCCAGCTGCTTGGCGATGGCCACGGCGGTGTCGATGTGGTCGCCCGTGATCATGACGGTGCGAATACCGGCGTCGTGCGCCTCGCGAATAGCGTCGGCAACCTCGGGGCGAACCGGGTCGATCATGCCGGACAGGCCGCAGAAGACCAGGTCATGCTCAAGCGCAGCGGGGCTGCAGTCGGCGGGAACCTCGGTGTAGGTGCGGCTCGCCAGCGCCAGCACGCGCAGGGCCTCGTCGGCCATGGCCTTGTTGGCTGCCACGAGCTCGGCACGACGCTCCTCGGTCAGGGGCACAACCTTATCGCCCTCGTAGATATGGGTGCACAGGCCAATCACCACGTCGGGCGCGCCCTTGGTGTACTGCTCGTACTCGCCGTCCAGGGTCTCGACGACCACGGACATCATCTTGCGGCCCGAGTCAAACGGAGCCTCGCCCACGCGCGGATGCTCGGCAGTCAAGCCAGTGAGGCCCGCCTTGCCGGCGTCGTTGACAAGAGCGCACTCAGTCGGCTCGCCCACGGCCTCGCCCAGCTCCTCGTCCCACTGGGCATCGGAGCACAGCGCCATGCCGGCCAGGAACTTCTCCTTGGGCGCAGCGAGCTCGTGCTTGACGACAGTCATCTTGTTCTGGGTAAGCGTGCCGGTCTTGTCCGAGCAGATGGTCTGCGTGCAGCCGAGCGTCTCGACGGCGGAAAGCTTGCGGATGATCGCCTGGCGCTTGGCCATCTTGGTCACGCCGAGCGAAAGGACGATGGTCACGACGGCGACCAGGCCCTCGGGGATGGCGGCGACGGCAAGCGAGACGGCAACCATAAAGGTGTCGAGCAGAGCAGTCGGATCGGTAAGGACGTTGCCCACGCCGTGACGAATGATGTCGACGCCAAAGATGACGACGCAGATGACGATAACCATGATGGTAAGGATGCGGCTGAGCTCGGCAAGCTTCACCTGCAGCGGCGTGAGCTCTTCCTTGGCCTCGGCCAGGGCGCCAGCAATCTTGCCCATCTCGGTGTTCATACCGGTGCCGACCACGACGGCGCGACCGCGGCCGTACACCACGGTGGAACCCATGTAGCACATGTTCTTGCGGTCGCCGAGCGGCACGTCGTCGGTGCCCGCGGCGAGCTCGATCACGTTGGCGTGCTTCTCGACCGGTACGGACTCGCCGGTCAGTGCGGCCTCTTCGATCTTCATCGTGGCGCTCTCGAGGACGCGGCAGTCGGCCGGGACGGAGTCGCCCGCCTCGAGCATGATCACGTCGCCGGGCACGAGCTCGGCGCTCGGCAGGTACACGAGCTTGCCGTCGCGCAGCACCTTGGACTGCGCCGCGCTCATCTCTTGCAGGGCTTCGAGGGCCTCCTCGCTCTTGGCTTCCTGGACCACGCCCAGCACCGAGTTGACGATAACGACGAACATGATGATGGCGACATCGGCAAAGTCCGCCTCGCCCTTGACCATGCCCGTGAGCGCGCTGATGACGGCGGCAACGATCAGCATAATGACCATAGGGTCGGCCATCTGCTCAAAGAAACGCTTCCACAGCGGCGTCTTCTCGGCTTCCTCAAGCTTGTTAGGGCCTGTCTTGGCGAGGCGCGACGACGCCTCGCCGTTGCTCAGGCCGAGGTGCTCATCGACACCTTGGTCGCTGAGCACCTCCGCCGCAGCGGACAGGTATTCCTTTTGCATATAGAGTCCCCTCCTGGGATTCGGGCCACTCAGCAGATTGATGCCCGATCATAATTCCCAGGAGAAGGGCAAGGGCTCATCAAGGCTGCCGTGCTGAGCGGCAGTTGATAGTGGAGCTATGGTACCCCAAAGCGACGCGTCTAGCCAAAACATTCCATCTGGAAACACGGCACAGGCGCAACGGTGCAGACAGTGTGATGCTCAAGATTGGTAAAACGTTTTTTCTTCGGCGCATCGTCAAACTGAAATATCGCCCAGATAGCAGCGGTTAGAACGGTTGGTAAAGTTTTTGCATATACCGTTTTTTCGCAAAAAATGAACTTCTAATTCGGCATACGGTCGATTTTTTGGGGTATTCGGTCGGCATTTCGTTATAATCATCTCAGTTTTATTTCTTATGGTTTATCTATCAGCGCAAGACGATGTCAGATGGAGGTCTGAATGTACAAGCGCACCAAGATTGTATGCACCATGGGTCCCGCCTGCGATAGCGACGAGACCATCCGCGAGATGATCAAGGCGGGCATGAACGTCGCCCGTTTTAACTTCTCGCACGGATCCTACGACGAGCACCACGGTCGCATCGAGCGCGTCCGTCGTATTTCCAAGGAGCTCGGTCTGCCCGTCGGCATCCTGCTCGACACCAAGGGCCCCGAGGTCCGCACCGGCCTTTTGGTCGACGGCAAGAAGGTTGCCGTCAAGACCGGCGACAAGATCGTCGTCACCGCTCAGCCCACGACCGAGGATTTCCACGGCACCTCTGAGCACATCTCCCTCGACTACCTGGCTCTGCCCTCCGAGGTCGAGAAGGGCTCCCTCATCCTGATCGATGACGGCCTGGTTGCCCTCGAGGTCGAGTCCGTCAGCGGCCAGGACATGACCTGCGTCGTTAAGAACGACGGCCTGATCGGCGAGCGCAAGGGCGTCAACATGCCCAACGTCAACATCTCGCTGCCCGCCATTACCGAGCGCGATCGTCAGGACATCCTCTTTGGCCTGACCGAGAACATCGACTACATCGCCGCTTCCTTCATCCGTGACGGCGAGTCCGTCCGCGGCATCCGCGAGCTTTGCCGCGAGAACGGCGGCGAGCACGTGACGATCTTCCCGAAGATCGAGTGCGCCCTGGGCGTCGAGAACTTCGACGAGATTCTCGAGGCTTCCGACGGCATCATGGTCGCCCGTGGCGACCTGGGCATCGAGATCAAGCCCGAGCTCGTTCCGCACATCCAGAAGGAGATCATCGCTAAGTGCAACGCGGCCTACAAGCCCGTTATCACCGCTACGCAGATGCTCGACTCCATGCAGCAGAACCCGCGCCCGACGCGCGCCGAGGTTGCCGACGTTGCTAACGCCATTTACGACGGCACCGACGCCGTTATGCTTTCCGGCGAGTCCGCTGCCGGCAAGTACCCGGTTGAGGCCGTCAAGATGCAGGCCAGCATTGCTCTCGAGACCGAGAAGTACCTCCCGGCTCACGCTCCGCTCGAGGTTCCGGCTGACGCTCACGGCACCCGCGTTGTCAACAACGTTGTGGGTATGTCCGCTGTGAACATGGCCACCACCGTTGGCGCCAAGTGCATCACCGTGCCCACGACCACCGGTCGTACCGCTCGCCTGATCTCGCACTTCCGTCCCAACATGCCGATCTGCGCTTTCTCCCGCCACGAGTGGGCCGTCCAGCAGATGATCATGTACTGGGGCGTCATCCCGCACCAGGCAGAGATTACCCAGGGCACCGTCAACGGCACGATCGTCAAGGCGATCGAGACCGCTAAGGAGCTCGGCTACGTCAAGACTGGCGATTTGACCGTCGCTACCGCCGGCGATCCCCGTATGAGCGTCCAGCTCGAGGACAAGGTCTCCTCGACCAACGTCGCTTACGTCGCTCAGGTGCGCTAAATCGCACTTGCAAGCAGATTTGCATTGCAAAGGGTCCGGAAGGCTTCGCCTTCCGGACCCTTTTTCTGTGCCAATGCCGGCGCACGGCAAAACACGCACTCATTTCTTTACCAAAAGCGCGAAATCCACCCTTCGAGGCCCAAAAAATATAGCTCAGGCGCTAGAAGTGTTCACCCGGTGGCAAGACCACACCTCACGCAGGGCTGATAAATCGTTTTAGCAAGAACCAAATCGACCTGGTTTTCGGAAGTATGCGGCAAATTCTGGAACCTCCGAGCACACCCTGTTTTTTCGCAACAAAATGCCTGATAAACTAGCCTCAAAAGCCAGGTCTGCTCATAGGGTTCAGATTTTGCCGCATACTTCCGGATTGACGCTGGCATCACTCGCTTCAAGGAGATGATTTCGGCCAGGAGGGCATTATGGACCTGACGCTTTGTGGGCAATCCGCCTTTAACTACTTCCGCATCCCGCCGCAGGTATTAGGCCTTTACCCCGCCATTAGCCTTGGCAATATGGATCGCAGATGTTGCGGCCTCGGAAGTCATGCAGTTGTAAAAGACCTGCTTCACGCACCGCTTCACAGGCTTGTATTCACTCGGGCACAATCCGGATCACGTAGCTTGTTCAAGTCGCACCTCCTGACCCAGGAACCACCTCCTGGTTCGTTTAGGCAAACTGAGCATGGATTTGATGTCACGTCGCCCGAGTTTACGCTGCTCAACCTTGCTACGCAGGTTTCACGCAACCAGTTACTCATGGCTTGCTACGAGATGTGCGGCTCCTTTGCAGTGTTCACGCCTTGTAAACGGGCGCAGCAGCAGCTCGATGAAGCAATTTCGCTTAAGCTCATTCCGCCCGACTGTGGTTGGAAACGCGTTGTCGACACCAAGGGCAATGACACCAACCTGTGGAAGCGCCCACCGCTCCTCAGCGCAGCGGATATCGCCGCGTTCGCCAAGCAGGCCGCAGGCCTGCGCGGCGTTAAACAACTGCGCTGGGCAGCCGAGCACATGACGGGGCAGACCGCCTCACCCTTCGAAGTACAGACCTCCATGCTTGTCTCGCTCCCCCGCGACGAGGGCGGCATGGGCATCAACATCGCAAACAACGTGCGCATCCCACTCAGCGACGCCGCACGCTCACTGTATGACAAAACCTGCTGCTACGCCGATATCCTCATAGAGAGCAACATCGACAGCATGGGCGTCATTTTGGAATGCCAAGGCCGCTCCGCCCATGACAGCGAAGCCGCAAGTCTCTCCGATGCCGAGCGCACCACCGCCCTCACAAGCATGGGCTATGACGTTATCCAGATAACCTATGAGCAAATCAAGGACACGAAGAGCTTTAACAACATCGCCGAGCTCATTCATAAAAAGGCGGGGCTCCCCTACATCCCAAAGACCGATCAGGAACGCACCGCCGCAGAAACCCTGCGACGGGAGCTGTTGGTCAATTGGGATGAACTGTTCTCCGTTAAGCCGGCCGGCTAGCAGCTAGCGATCAGAGGGACTGCGGGAACGTCAGAAGCGGCAACGCGAGCCGCAAAGCCCGCTTCGGTCAGCTCGATGACCTCGGTAAACGTTGCGTCAAAGAATTTCTCGGTCAGCAGGCGGTACGGCGGATGATCGGGCTCGCCGGGGTTTTCGCGTACAATCTCGTGCATGACGCCGATGGTCTTGAGCACATATTCTTTATGGATGGGATACTGCCCAAAACGCGTCGCAGCGATATACAGGCGATCGGTCGCACGCGGGATGGAGACAATGCCCAGCGTCTTGCCAAACCAGTCAAAGTCGCCTTGCTTTTTAATGCGGAACTCCTCACACGGCTTGCCGCCGTGCGCCTCCAGGTACTGATTCACGCGCGTATTCCATACGGTATCGGCCACCAGATGCGACCAGACGCCCAGCGTTAAATCGAGCAACGACTGCGCCACATCTTCGGACGCAAGCGAGAACTCACAGGCGCCGGGACCGACAACCGGCTCGGCATCCTTGTAGCGCTGTGGATAGTGCACGCGGTTCAGTCGCTCGCGCTCCTCGATAATCGAAGTTGCCGCGGCCGGTGCACCGGTGGGCGAACTTTTAAGCAACGGTGCCACATAGGTATCCCAGAACTCATGTTCACGAGGCTTAGGGATGGGCTCAGGCTTGGCAAAGTGCGTAATGCGGTACGGGATGGGATCGGCGATGCCAGGGACCATATAGCCCACGAAGATATCCGGAACCACGCAGCCAAACAAAAAGGCATTGCGGTCGCGCACGCTATTGGCAAGCGCACCGGTGCGCTCCAGCAAACGCTCCGTCTGAGCGATATGAATGTTCCAGCTTGGCATAGCCACCCCCATAAAAACCTGGATAACTATACCATCACGGCAAAGCCGCGCGGGCGGCTACGCACGCTCTACGCAGCAACTAGTCCGTAGCCTTGATTATCGACTTTATCCGAACACCTCCCACATTCATCCGCACATGTACGGA
>CABSKX010000025.1 GCA_902478365.1 uncultured Collinsella sp.
GAGCACAACCTTGCCAAGGTTGGGGTCGCGGGTTCGAGCCCCGTTGTCCGCTCCAAACGTAACAGCCCGACTACTACGGTAGCCGGGCTTTTTCGTACCCGTCGCCTGGGCTCGAACCCGCGAGGGAGCGATCGTTTTGGGGCGTGGCTGTGGCGTTGTTTGTCGCGAATGTCCGCTTTGGGCGTATCATCGTGGGCATCTCGCATAACCTCGTTGCAAGGGAGATACGCCCCGTGGCTACAGAAAAGTCTTCTTCGCGCTCATGGATGTCCGATGCCGCGATCTATCAGATCTACCCGCGCTCGTTTAAGGATTCGACTGGTTCGGGTCTGGGCGATATCGCGGGCATTACCCAGCAGATGGACTATCTTGAGCGGCTGGGTATCGAGGCCATCTGGCTGAGCCCGTTTTACCCATCGCCTCTTGTCGATGGCGGCTATGATGTGGCGGACTACTGCGATGTCGACCCGCGTCTCGGCTCGCTTGACGACTTCGATGACATGATCGCTGCGGCTCACGCGCGCGGCATCAAGGTCATCGTCGACATCGTGCCCAACCATTCATCCAACCAGCACCCCTGGTTCAAAGCCGCTCTTGCCGCCGGCCCCGGATCGCCCGAGCGCGCCCGTTATATCTTCCGCGATGGTCGCGGCGAGCATGGCGAGCTGCCTCCCACCAATTGGAATGCCAACTTTGGCGGCCCCGCATGGACGCGTGTTGCGGACGGTCAGTGGTATCTGCACATGTTTACGCCCGAGCAACCGGACTTTGACTGGTCATGCCCCGAGGTTCATGCGCTCTTTTGCGACGTCCTGGCGTTTTGGAGCGATCGAGGCGTCGACGGCTTTCGCATTGATGTGGCGCAGGGTCTCGCCAAGGATCTCGACCGCGATGACCTCGACCGGTGGCATCTCGCCGAGGGCGATGACATGGTTGACGACGGCACCCATCCGCTGTGGGACCGCAATGAGGTCCACGAGATCTATCGCGAGTGGCGCCGCGTGTTCGACCGCTATAATCCGCCGCGCAGTGCCGTTGCCGAGGCGTGGGTGCTGCCCGAGCGCCAGTATCTCTATGCGCGTCCCAGCGAGCTTGGCCAGACATTCAACTTTGAGTTTGCCAAGGCCACTTGGACCTATGATGACATGCACACTGCAATCGAGAAGGGCTTGAAGGCAGCCGTCGAATCCGATTCCGCCTCGACCTGGGTACTCTCCAACCACGACGTGCCGCGCGTGGCGACACGCTATGCCCTGCCGCAAATCAAGGCGACGCGCTACCACCAGATTGCGCTCGACTGGCTCTTACGCGACGGGTCGTCTTATGACGAGGACCGTGAACTCGGCGAGCGCCGCGCGCGGGCGGCCCTTTTGCTTGAACTGGCGCTTCCGGGCTCGGCATACGTGTATCAGGGTGAGGAGCTCGGCCTTTTTGAGGTGGCTGACATCCCGTGGGCTGCACTCGAAGATCCTACTGCGACCAATACGCGCGGACCGAAGCGTGAGAAGGGGCGCGACGGCTGCCGTGTGCCCCTGCCGTGGGTGGCGGCGGACGATCCCGCGCAGGGCGGATCGTTTGGGTTTTCGCCGGCGGACGCCGATGCGGCGCCCCATCTGCCGCAACCTGCATGGTTTTCCGATTACGCTGCCGATAGGGAAGAAGCGGACCCGACATCGATGCTTGCGCTCTATCGTGACGCCCTCTGGCTTCGGCGCAAGCTGCGCGGTTGCGCCAACGATCTTGCGTGGCTCGATCTTGACGGGCGCACCGGTCTTGCGGATGGTGCCGAGGGCGCCGAGGGCGGCGTTATCGCCTATCGCCGCGACAACGGCTGGGCGTGTGTGACGAACTTCGGCGCAGCACCCGTGGAGCTGCCGGCGGGCAGGGTCCTGCTCACCTCATCACCGCTTGCAGACGGCAGGCTCGCGCAGGACAGCTCTGCCTGGATCATGCTCGGTGAGATGTAGGGGTCTCTTGCGGCGAGATTGCGTTTGCCCGCGCCTTCCGTGGTGGCTGATGTCTTCGCGAGGTTCGCGAGGGCGTTGCAAAACTTTTTAAAAAAAGTTCTTGCATAGGATGCGGGCATCACGTAAGATTAATCCTCGTAAGCGGACATGGCTCAGTTGGTAGAGCACAACCTTGCCAAGGTTGGGGTCGCGGGTTCGAGCCCCGTTGTCCGCTCCATTTGGGCGTTTAGCTCAGGGGGAGAGCGCTTCCCTGACACGGAAGAGGTCAGAAGTTCAAATCTTCTAACGCCCACCAAATGTTCGCAGTCCAGAGGCTTTGCTTCTGGACTGTTTTGTTTTATGCCGCCAAACATGCCAGCAAATTTTGATCCAAGGTCTGTATGCGATGGTCTTCGTATCCCGTAGGGGTGCCGGCAGATTGCATACGTCCTGGCCGAGCGTGACCGCAACATGTTGGTCAAGCATAATCTTTTGGATTCTTTTGGCGTGAGTGGCTTGGTTTTAGTAGGATTTGTCAGTGGCTTGACTAAGGGGGTTTTATAGCTGCCATGCAGGTAGCCGTGTTGGTAACGTTTTACCGACTTGTCAAATACCCCTCATTTATAATGCGTCTGCAAAATGACTAATTGCTTTGACCTGCTGAAACACTATATGTTGTGTTTGACCTAAAAAAAGAATACAGGATATAGATGCATCTTTGTCGTATGATAGATGGCGGACAGAGAACGAAGACCTTAATTGCCTCTTTTGAACGTGTCCTTGAGCCGCTTGATCGGCTCCTGGGAATGTCCGCATAGAGGCTTATGGTTTATCGAGAACACAGATTGCGCGACGGCGCCGCAAGACAGGGGCAAGCCCTGCCGGGCATCGTTTGGCTCTGAAGCGCAATGAGGCTACGACGCGAAAGAGGCAAGAGGATGAAGATCATCAAGCGCAGCGGCACCGAGGTTGTCTTTGACATCGATAAGATTGTCAATGCCATCCGCGCCGCTAACTTGGAGGTCGAGGAGAGCTCTCGTCTAACCGACCGCCAGGTGGTTTATGCGGCGCAAAACGTCGCCGAGGCATGCGAGAACGCGGGCCACACCGTTTCGGTCGAGGAGATCCAGGATTTGGTCGAGGACGAGATCATGCGTCTCGACTGCTACGAGGTTGCCCGCCACTACATCATCTATCGCTATGTTCAGAGCCTGAAGCGCCAGAAGAACACGACCGATGACAAGATCCTGTCGCTGATCGAGTGCAATAACGAAGAGGTCAAGCAGGAGAACTCCAACAAGAACCCGACCGTCAACTCCGTTCAGCGCGACTATATGGCTGGCGAGATTTCCAAGGACCTGACCCAGCGCGTGCTGCTGCCTCAGGAGATCGTGGATGCCCATAATGAGGGTCTGATCCATTTCCACGATTCGGATTACTTTGCCCAGCATATGCACAACTGCGATCTGGTGAACCTGGAGGACATGCTCCAGAACGGCACTGTTATTTCGGGCACGCTGATTGAGAAGCCGCACAGCTTCTCGACCGCCTGCAATATTGCGACGCAGATTATCGCCCAGGTTGCTTCCTCCCAGTACGGCGGCCAGTCCATCTCGCTGACCCATCTTGCCCCCTTTGTTGAGGTGAGCCGTCAAAAGATTCGTGGCGAGGTCGCCCGCGAGCTCGAGGAGCTCGGCGTTTCCGCATCTCCCGAAAAGGTTCGCGAGGTCGTTGAGGATCGCCTGCGTGACGAGATCCGTCGCGGCGTCCAGACGATTCAGTATCAGGTCGTGACCCTTATGACCACCAATGGCCAGGCGCCGTTCGTGACGGTCTTTATGTATCTTAACGAGGCCCGTACGCCTCAGGAGAAGCACGACCTTGCCATGATCGTGGAGGAGACGCTTCGCCAGCGCTACGAGGGCGTTAAGAACGAGGCCGGCGTGTGGATTACCCCGGCATTCCCCAAGCTTATCTATGTACTCGAGGACGATAACGTTCACGAGGATTCCCCGTACTTCTACCTGACCCAGCTGGCTGCCAAGTGCACCGCCAAGCGCATGGTGCCCGATTACATCTCCGAGAAGAAGATGCGCGAGCTCAAGCTGTCTAAGGGCGAGACCGCCGGCAACGGCGATTGCTACACCTGCATGGGTTGCCGCAGTTTCCTGACGCCCGACCGTTCGGGCAACGGTTTTAACAACGTTGCCAACGCGCTGAACTACGACCCGAACAAGCCCAAGTACTATGGTCGCTTTAACCAGGGCGTTGTGACCATCAACCTGCCTGATGTCGCACTGAGCTCGCACCAGGATATGGACAAGTTCTGGAAGATCTTCGATGAGCGCCTTGAGCTGTGCCACCGTGCCCTGCTGTGCCGTCATGAGCGCCTGATGGGTACACTTTCTGACGCCGCGCCGATTCTTTGGCAATACGGCGCCCTGGCGCGTCTGAAGAAGGGCGAGACGATCGACAAGCTGCTCGTGGGCGGATACTCTACGATCAGCCTGGGCTATGCCGGCCTGTATGAGTGCGTTAAGTACATGACGGGTCACAGCCACACCGAGAAGGAGGGCACGCCGTTTGCCATGGCCGTCATGCAGCACATGAACGACAAGTGCGCCGAGTGGAAGGCCGAAAGCGATATCGACTTCTCGCTGTACGGCACCCCGCTTGAGTCGACGACCTACAAGTTTGCCAAGTGCCTGCAGCGCCGTTTTGGCATTATCCCGGGCGTGACGGACAAGGGCTACATTACCAACAGCTATCACGTCCATGTGTCCGAGGAGATCGACGCATTCGACAAGCTCAAGTTCGAGGGTATGTTCCAGCAGCTTTCGCCGGGCGGTGCCATCTCCTACGTCGAGGTTCCCAACATGCAGGACAACCTCAAGGCTGTCATTCGCGTGATGCAGTACATCTACGACAACATCATGTACGCCGAGCTCAACACCAAGAGCGACTACTGCCAGGTGTGCGGCTACGACGGTGAGATCAAGATTGTCGAGGACGATGGCAAGCTGGTGTGGGAGTGCCCCAACTGCGGCAACCGCGACCAGGAGAAGATGAATGTCGCTCGTCGTACGTGCGGCTACATCGGTACCCAGTTCTGGAACCAGGGTCGAACCGAGGAGATCCGCGACCGCGTGCTGCATCTCTAATAACCATCCCAGGCTGCCCCGTAGCGAGGCCCCGGACCTTTACTCGCTATTTCGGACAGTCCTGGCTCACGACGGAGGCGCCACTGGCGCCTCCTGTTCGTGCGGAACTCATATCGAGCAAAGGTCCGGGGCCTCGCTACGGGCAGCCAAGTTGATGTAGCTGAGATGCGGCATGCGGTCTGCTCACTCCTCGAAGTTCTTAGCGGAAATAATTTGAGCTGCAGCTGCGATTTACTTGCGATGGCGGTTGAGCTGCAGCTGAGTATTTATTGGACCTCGAACCCTATGCTCGATGTTCGCTTCGTTCATTGAGTTACCCTTTGCATGAGGCCGGGACATATCGTCCCGCCCGCAGTTTCGCAGGCCGAAGGCCGAGAATGTTTGAGGACGGGATGATATGTCCCGGCCTCCCGGGAGAGTTACCTATGAACTACGCGAACATTAAGTATTTCGACATTGCTGATGGAGAAGGCGTTCGTACTTCTCTGTTTGTGAGCGGGTGCCGTCGTGGGTGCAAGAATTGTTTTAACTCTGTCGCGTGGGACTTTGCCGCTGGCGAGCCGTTCGATAGCGCCGTCGAGGACAAAATTATCGAGAGTCTCGATCATCCCTTTATCGATGGTCTGACGATTTTGGGCGGCGAGCCTATGGAACCTGAGAATCAAGCGGGGCTTGTCGACTTTATCGAACGCGTGCGTGCGGCCTATCCATCGGGGTCGGGCAAGACCATTTGGTGCTTTACCGGCGATGTGCTCGAGGAGCTTATGCCGGGCGGTTGCCACCATACCGAGGTCACGGACCGTATCCTGGCCTGCCTCGACATGTTGGTGGACGGCCCGTTCGTTCAGGATCTGTACGATATCTCGTTGCGCTTTAGGGGCTCGAGCAATCAGCGCGTGATCGACATGAACGCCACGCGCACTCGTGCTGCACGTGAGGGCGTTGCGCTTTGCGATGCTGTGGAGCTTTGGCGGGACGATCCGGTCTATTCGACCCATACTATGTAGCTGGCAGAGGTTGCGTGCCGGCGTGGTACCATAGCGCGAACGCGAAATCGAAAAAAGTGAGGCCCAGATGGTCGATCAGGAAAAAGTCGAGACTGCCATTAAGCTGCTGCTTGAAGGTATAGGCGAGGACCCAACTCGTGAGGGCCTGCTGGAGACTCCGGCACGCGTCGCCCGTATGTATGGCGAGATTGCCGGCGGTATGGACCAGAGTGCCGAGGAGCACCTGTCCAAAACTTTTGCCGTCGCTTCGAACGATTTGGTTATCGAGCGCGACATTACGTTCTACTCGCTGTGCGAGCATCATCTGCTGCCGTTTTATGGTAAGGCTGCGATCGGCTATATCCCTAACGGTCGCGTGGCAGGTCTGTCTAAGCTTGCCCGCACGGTTGAGGTCTATGCCCGTCGTCTGCAGCTGCAGGAGCAGCTGTGTGCGCAGGTTGCCGATGCCCTCATGGAATATCTTGCTCCCCAAGGGGCGATTGTGCTGATGGAAGCCGAGCACATGTGCATGACCATGCGCGGCGTGCAAAAGCCCGGCACCAAGACCGTGACGCTCGCTCGTCGCGGCGTCTTTGAGACCGATCCCGCGCTCGAGGAGCGGTTCTTTAGGATGCTGGGTCGTTAGCATGAGGGTCGTCAACGACTTTACATCGAAGACCGATGAGGGGACGTCGCGTCGCGGTTTTATGGCTTCGGGCCTGGCGCCTTTTGGCGTCATGCCTCGTATCGATTACATCTGTGCCAATGGCCTGTTCCGGCGGCACCTGGGCAACATTGCACAGTTGGAATCGGGGCGCATCTTTTGCCGCCACGGTATTGACCATCTGCTGGATGTCGCGCGCATTATGTGGATTAAGAATCTCGAGGAACAGCTCGAATTTGACCGCGAGATCATCTACGCCACGGCACTTCTTCACGATATCGGCAAAGATGAACAGTATGAATCGGGTATATCCCATGATGTTGCAAGCGAACGCGTCGCTGATGCGATTCTTGGCGGCATGCCCGATGACGTGGCGTTTGAGCCGGCCGATGCCGCAGCCATTAAGACGGCCATTCTGGGCCATCGAAAGCTGCGCGTGAACAGCCAACCGCTTGAGCGTCTGCTCTATGCAGCCGACAAAGCGTCGCGCGCCTGCTTTGCATGCCCCGCGCGCAATGCTTGCAACTGGAGCGATGATAAAAAGAACCTGTCGATTCGCGTGTAGTTATTTTACGCGGTCGGGGTTCTAAACGAAGGAGACGATCGCGATGAGCAACAAGAAACTGCCCGAAAATGCAACCAAGACTGAAGGCGCCGAGCTCGCCCGCCGTGGAAGGGGCGAAATATCCACCGCAACGGCGGTTCCCCACGTGAGCTATGACGATCTGCGCCATGCCGACCGTATTGTCATTGATGGGCTTGAGGTTTTTGCCAACCATGGCGTGTATCCCGAGGAGAACGCGCTGGGCCAGAAGTTCATCGTGTCCTTGGTGCTCTATGCCGATCTGCGTGCAGCGGGGGAGCACGATAACCTGGACGCCTCGATTGACTACGGCTCGGTGTGCCACGATGTCGACGGCTATCTGCGCGAACATACGTTTAAGCTCATCGAGGCGGCAGCCGAGGGGACAGCCCAGATGCTGCTGCGGCGTTATCCCTCGCTGCTTGGTGTGCGCATCAAGCTCGATAAGCCGTGGGCTCCTGTTGGCCTGCCCCTGGCAAGCTGTGGCGTCGAGATCGAGCGCGTGCGCTAGTCGACGCTAGAGCTTGTTGAGGGGTGGCTGCTTGAGCCGCTGCGACAGAGCTCTATTGTTGGGGCAGTACGTGTCGAGCAGAGCGTGAAACCGCTGATTGTGGCTTGGCTCGAGCAAGTGGACGAGCTCGTGGGCGACAACCATGTCGAGACACTCGATGGGATAGGCGGCAAGTTCGCGTGCGATGCGAATGGCTCCGGTCTTGGGCGTGCATGAGCCCCAGCGCGTTTTCATGCTGCGCACGGAGACGCGGGCCACGGTGACGCCCATTGCGATTTCGTACGCGTGCACAATGTCGCGTAGCGCTGCGGTGACCTCGGATGCATAGAGTTGGTCGATGCGGGTCTGGAGTTCTTTGGGCGTTAGACCGTCGAGGGCTGTGCGCTGCTTTGCCTGCGCGCGCTCACTTGGCTCGTCGGTACCCATAAAGCTTGCGAAGGTGGCCTGCTTGGGCCGCGGCGCGGGTGATGCAAAGTTGTGATCGAGTGCGTCCTGTACCGTGATGGGCTTGCCCCAAAGCGCAATGATGGACGAGGGGCTGAGCGGCTCTCGCGCTGTCGCCTGATGTTGCTCACGCTGGTCAAGTCGGCTGATAATCCAGGCGCTGTTGCGCTTCACAAACGCTTCGATACGCTCGCGGCTGGCGCCGAGCGGTGTGCTGGCGTGGGCCTCACCGCTCGATGTGATGCGTAGGTTGAAGTTCTTGACGCGCTTTTTGGTAACGACGACGGGGATGGATGTGCCATCCGGTCGGGATACGGTAATCGTAAATTGCTGCGTCAAAAGCGGTCCTTCAGGTTGGGGACGGGCCGGCATGTCGACCGTTCGGCATGCCGGCCCGCTCAAGGGACGTGAAATTAATAACGCTCAAAGAAGGCAAGCGCGTTATCGCTGCAGAGCTTCTGCATCACGGTCTTGCCAAAGTGCTTGGAGAGCATGTTCTGGAATTCGGGCATCTTGCTGGCATCGGAGAGGAAAGCGGGCACCGTGGCGCCGTCCCAGTCGCCGCCGAGCGCGATGACGTCCTCGCCGCCCAGGTCGAGCCAGTGCTCGATATGTGCCGCCAGCTGGTCGAAGGTGACGTCTGCGGCGGTCTTGTCGGTTGCGTCGTTGGAAAGGAACTCGCTGCAGTAGTTGAGGCCGACGATGCCGCCCATGTCGCGAATGGTGCAGAACTGGTCGTCGGTGAGGTTGCGCTTGACGCCGCAGACGGTGCGGGAGTTGGAGTGGCTGGCGACAAAGGGGCGCGTGGCGTGGGCGACAACCTCGTCAAAGCACTCATCGTTGAGGTGGGAGACGTCGAGTACCATGCCGGCGTGCTCCATCTGCGTAAGTGCCTCGATGCCGGCGGCGGTGAGGCCGGCGTGGGTATCGTGCCCGCTCGCGAGCGGTCCCTGCGCGTTCCAGCTGAGTGATGACATGAGCACGCCCAAGCTCTTGAGCACCTCGATCAGCGCGGGGTCCTCGGCAAAGAACGTGGCGTTTTCGATGGTGTGGATGCAGGCGACCTTGCCGTCCTTGAGCGCGGGGCGAATGTCTGCGGCGCTGCGTACGTTGACCATGCGGTCGTGGTTGAGCGTTGCCTGGCCGCTCATATGCGCCATGATCTGCGCCTGGAAGCGCGCGGCGTGGGCGGCGGGAATCTCATCGGGGACAAACGTGGCGAAGCACTGTGCCCATGGCGTGTTGCCGATCTTTGCGAGCGAGATGGCGCAGGCGTTGCCCTCGATGAGGTCGAAATCTTGCGGATGCGTTTCGTCGCCGGGGAAATAACCGTCGGTGCCGGCGGTAAAGCGCAGGTCGAGATCGAGCGTGGCCCAACCGATGCGGTCGGCGGTGTCGCAGTGTAGGTCAAATACGGGATATGCCATGGTTCCTCCGGTTGCAGCGTTTCTTTGCAAACTGTCTTTGAATTGTATGACTAGGGTATAGTTAGCGCCATATGTTCACGGCGGCCCGCGTTGTGCGCCGCCCTTATCACGGAGGTTACCATGTCCAACCAGGGCAAGAAGGTCAAGACCCATTATCGCGGCACGCTCGATGACGGCACGCAGTTCGATAGCTCCTACGATCGCGGCGAGCCGCTGGAGTTCACCTGCGGCGCCGGCCAGATGATCAAGGGCTTCGACGCCGCTGTTGTCGACATGCAGGTGGGCGAGAAGAAGACCGTGCACATTCCTGCTGCCGATGCCTACGGCGAGCACAATCCCGAGATGGTTCTGACCTTCCCGGCCGAGCAGGTTCCCAACATCGAGCAGATCGAGAAGGGCATGAAGCTCTTCCTGTCCACGCCGAGCGGTATGCCCGTCCCCGCCGTGGTCATCGACGTGACGCCCGAGGCCGTGACGCTCGACGCCAACCACGAGCTGGCCGGCAAGGATCTCAACTTTGATATCGAGCTCGTCGAGGTCGAGGGTTAGGCTATGCCTGCAAATCTGGTTTCGACAGCGTGCCTCGGAAATCTCAACGACCCGTCCTATGAGCTTTTGCTTCGCCGGGAGCTGGGCGGTGTCTTTGAGGTCGATGAGCTGCTGCTCGATTGGGACCAGGCTGATGTATGCGCATTTGTGGGCGTGACGGAGCTGGGGCGCACGGTCGATGTTCGGCTGGATGCTGCCGACGGCGGTCGTCTTGCCGATGGCGACGTGCTCGCCATTGACCGTTCGGGTGTGGTGCCCGTGGCGGTTGTCGTGCGTCTGCGCAGCGCCGAGGTTTATTTGGTCGAAGTCGACCGCATGGATCCGATTGCGCTCGCGCATGCGTGCTGGGAGATCGGCAACATGCATGCGCCGCTCTTCCGGGGCGACTCGGACGAGCATACCGTGCGCATGTATACGCCGGTGCAGCCTGTTTTGGGCCGCATGCTCCGGGGTATCGAGGGTGTTCGGCTCTCGGTGGTTACCCGTGAACTCGATACGGACCGGCGCTTTGCGTCGAGTGCGGCGGAGGTCGTCGTTAGCATGGCTCCGGACTTTACCATCGTAAAAAAGACGCGCGGCTAAGCGCGCGTATGCGCAAGACGGGCTTTGAGGGGCGACCAATCAAGGTCCGTCTTGCTGTTGATAGGAGGCTTTGGGGAAGCGTATGGGTCTTGAGGGAATCAAGTTGATTGCATGCGATTTGGACGGCACGTTGCTGCACCCGGGGGAGCGCGAGCCGCGTTCCGAGGCCTTTGAGCTTATCGATGAGCTGCATCGTCGCGGTATCGTGTTTATGCCGGCGAGCGGCCGTCAATATGCGAGCTTACGCTATCTGTTTGCCCCGGTGGCCGATGAGCTCGCCTATGTATGCGAAAACGGAGCCCTGGTGATGAGCGAGGGGCGTGCCGTTGTCAAGCGTTCCATGGAGCGTGGCCTTGCTATGGATATCGCGAATGCCGTGGTTGCGTATCCCCATGCCGACGTGACCCTTTCGTGCGAGGGGCACCTCTACGCCATGAGCGGCAACGATGCGTTCGTCGACCATTTGCGCTATGAGGTCCACTGCGATGTGGCGGTGGTCGACCGTCCCGAGGACATCGACGAGGACGTCATTAAGATTGCCTTCCAGACGCCCGAGGTGGATCAGCCAGCGGCGCTGGAGCATTTTGAGCGCCTCTTTAGCGACCGTGTCGACGTGATGACGTCGGGAACCGAATGGACGGACTTTATCGGTTTCGGTTCGGGCAAGGGCTCCGCGCTTGCCGATTACGGTCGTGCCCTGGGGATTTCGCCCGATGAGATGATGGCGTTTGGCGACAATGAGAACGATCGCGACATGCTCAACGTCGTGGGCCATCCCTATCTGATGGAGAGCTGCAATCCCAGCATGCGTGGCATCAACGACCGCGTTCGCTATGTGCGCACGGTCGAAGAAGAACTGTGCCGCCTGCTCGCCGAGTAGGTTTTCGGGACATGCCTAGAAATGTGCTGCTTGCTGTAGCGGATGGGCAAGTAGATTTGCGGGCATGTCCCAAACATCTACCGGCAGTCGGGGCAGAGACCCTCGAAGATGGTGTAGTGCGACGTGACGTGCCAGCCGATTTGCTCGGACGCTTTGGCGTCGAGCTGGGCATCGAAGGGGAGCGGTACGTCGATGACGCGGCTGCACGAGGTGCAGATGATATGCGCATGCGGCTCGATGGTGCGATCGAAGCGACTCCCGCCCGGCGTCTTGATCGAGAGGATTTCTCCGGCATCTGCCAAGAGATTGAGGTTGCGGTAGACCGTGCCGCGGCTGATCTTGTCATCCTGTTCGCGCACGGCGTTGTAGATCTCGTCGGCGGTGGGATGGTTATAGCTTTGGCGCACGGCGTCAAGAACCAGCTTTCGCTGCTTGGTATTCCTTCTTTGCACCGCCATGCGCCTCGCCTCTTTTCTATCAACGGTCGTAGGTAAATGATACCGTATTTAGCACACAATACTAATAATGAGGACTGAAACCGTCTTCATTGGCAAGTGGGGCTCGGGCCTGGGCATCTACGAGGCGAAAACGCGTTCCCATGCGCTCGTAGGAGGCATGAAGTGCCTCGAGATGAGATAGGACGTCTGCCGGAGCTCCCTGTATCTCCATCTCGACTGAGCCGTCTTCCATGTTACGCACCCAGCCGGTGAGTGCGCGTGCCTGCGCGAGGTTGGTGTTGGTAAAGCGAAAACCAACGCCTTGGACTTGCCCCTCCCAGCGCAGGAAATAGCGCAGGGGAGTGTCTTGAGTGGCCTCGTCGCTTGCGAGCACAGTAAGCCTGCGGCGCAGCTCGAGCTCGACGTTTGATGGTTTTTGAGGCTCTCGACTGCCGCCGGTGACGCTGGAGAAGAACGTATCGAAGAAGCCCATCGCTATGCCTGCTTGCCTGCGTCGGCCGGGAAGGTTATGCCGGCCTGCTGGCGCACGGCATCCATGATGCGCAGTGAGACGAGCGTGACATCGCGGTAGTGGCCAAGCTCGTGGCGTCCCGCCGGGCTCTCCCAAATCTCTTCTTTAACGTTATCGATGCCGCCGATGGCGGTGATAAAGTCTGTGAGTTCGTATTCCATAGTGTTGCTCGATTTGGGTAGGTCGAGCACGCGGCCGTTGTCGCCCTGTCCGCGCGGCGCCTCGGTCGCTGAGCCGCGTACGACATCGCCGCGATAGTCGATACGGACGTTGCGGGGCGTGGACAGATGGTCAATCTGGATAGTGCCACGCTCGCCTTCGATCTGCGAGGGAAGCAGGTCATTCGTAATTTTGGAGTGCGCGAGCTCGACGGCGATACGGCCACCGCCGTAGCTGGCGAGGATGGAACCGCAGCCGTCGATGGGGCCGTGCGTGAGCTGTCGCGTGGTGGGGTCGAGCAGAGTAGCCATGCTCGTAAGGCCGGAGGGCATGCCGAAAATCTCGACCATGGGCTCGACGGTGTAGACGCCAATGTCCATGAGGGAACCCGAGGCCATATTGCAGTCGAAGATATTGGTGGCGCGTCCCGCGAGAATCTCGTTGTAGCGCGAGGAATATTTGCCAAAGCGCAATGAGGCGCGGCGGATGGGCGCAATCTCGCCCAGGGCGTCCTCGATGGCGTGGAAAGCGGGATCGTGGAGGGGGCGCATGGCCTCGAGGGCCACGACACCTGCTGCCTCGGCAGCGCGGAAGACTTCCAGCGCCTGCGCCTCGGTGGCGCAGAAGGGCTTCTCGACGATGACGTGCTTGCCACCGGCGATGCAGGCAAGGGCCTGCTCGTAGTGGAGCGCATTGGGGCTGCCGATATAGACGGCGTCGACGTCGTCGGCGGATGCAAGCTCATCGAGTGAAGTAAAGTTTCGCTCGCCACCGCGCTCGGCGGTAAAGGCGGCGCCGCGATCTGCATTGCGCGAGAGCGTGCCCGCAAACGCGGCTTGGTCGTTGGCGTTGACGACCTGGATAAAGTCGTCGGTAATCATGGATGTGCCGATGGTCGCTATACGCAGCATGTATCCCCCTTGCGTTGTTTGGTCTACAGGATGAGTGTAGCGCGTGGGGATATAAAGCTGCGCGAAAAGGCTATTACAGGTCGCTCTCGTTAAAGCCGGTGTCGATATCGAGGTTGCTGCCGTCGGCCGCCGTGGTGGCGAGCTCATCGCAGCGCTCGTTGAGCTCGTGACCGGCGTGACCCTTAACCCAGATGAACTCAACCTTGTGCTTGCTTTTGGCGGTGAGTAGGCGCTCCCATAGGTCGCGGTTCTTGACGGGCTGCTTGTTGGCGGTTTTCCATCCGCGTTTTTTCCAGCCGTCGATCCAGTGCTTGTTGAAGGCGTTGACGACGTACTGCGAATCGGAATGGACTTCGACGTCGCAGGGGCGGTTGAGCGCCTCGAGCGCCACGATAACGGCCATGAGCTCCATGCGGTTGTTGGTGGTCTTGGCATAGCCGCGCGAAAGCTCGGAGGTGAAGGTCTTGCCGGCGGGGTTGGTGTATTTGAGCACGGCGCCGTAGCCGCCGCGTCCCGGATTTGATCGGGCCGAGCCGTCGGTATAGATGATGACCTTCACATGGTTCCTTTCGTTGGGTATGTTTCGTGCGAGTGACCATTGTAGCGCCATGCCCGCCGGGGGCTAGCAATCTACGATTTCTACCCCGTCTTCCGACAGTTGGTTGGCATGGATGATGCGGTTGAGCTCGTCGAGGTATTGCTGCAAGAGGGGAGAGGGTTTGCGCTCGTCGTGCATGATATAGCCTACGTGCATCGTTGGGGCGTCTGCCAGCGGGATCGAGGCCATGCCCCACTGCATTTCATTGGAGAGGACGCCGGTCGACAGGGTGTAACCGTTCGACGTGATAAGCAGGTTGGTAAGTGTTCCGCGGTCCGAGATTCGTATGTTGCGGTCGCAAGGGATGTAGCTAAAGGGTTCCTCGGCGTAATAGAAGGAGTTCGAGGTTCCCTGCTCAAAGCTGTAGCGCGTATAGGGCGTGAGGTCGGCAAGGGACAGCTGAGGGCGGCGTGCGAGCGGGTGACGCTCGCTAACGAACACGTGGACTTTTGCATCAAAGAGGGGATGAAAGCTCGCCCGGGCATCGGTAAAGGCCTTCTGCAAGACACGGGTATTAAAGTCATCCAGATAGAGGATGCCGATGTCACTGCGAAACGCGCGCACGTCGTCGATGATCTGCGCTGTGGTGGTCTCGCGCATGATGAACTCGAACTTGCTGTCGCGGCAGCGCTCGACGACGTTGACAAAGGCCTCGACCGAAAACGCGTAGTGTTGGGCCGAGATGGCAAGGCGGGCTTGCGGGATGCCGCCGTCTTCGTAGCGGGCCTCGAGCATGTCGGCCTGCTCAACGACCTGGCGCGCATAGCCCAAAAGCTCGGTGCCATCGTTGGTGAGCGTGACGCCGCGGCTGGAGCGCGTAAAGATTTCCAGATGGAGCTCCTGTTCCAGGCTTTTGACGGCGTTTGAGATGTTGGACTGAGCGGTATAGAGGCGCTGGGCCGCGGCGTTGATTGAGCCGGACTCTGCCACGGCGATCAAAAAGCGAAGCTGCTGGAGGGTCATCGGCGCCCGTCCTTTCGTGTGTTATCTACAAAACCGATAACAGGTTAGCGCTTTTAAGTGATTGACCGAGAGAAACAATGCTCGTACTATTCAAAACACACAAAGGCGGTAGGTAATTAAGCCAACCACGGAACCGGGATGCGAAAGGAGGCCCGCATATGAATTGCTTACCAAGACGAATGCCGGGCTCCTGTTTGCGCCCGTCGGTGTGATCAGGAGACAGCGACTTACTTCTCTTTAATTTATTTACTTTTGTTCGATCAAGGAGATCATCATGAGCCAGTTCATCAACAACCCCGAGCACACCTTTGGTTTCGATACCCTGCAGCTTCACGTTGGCCAGGAGAGTGCCGATCCTGCATCCGACTCCCGCGCCGTGCCTATCTACCAGACCACGAGCTATGTGTTCCGCAACTCCCAGCACGCCGCCGACCGCTTTGGTCTTGCCGATGCCGGTAACATCTACGGCCGTCTGACCAACTCCACCCAGGGCGTCTTCGAGGACCGTATCGCCGCACTCGAGGGTGGCGTGGCCGGTCTAGCCGTCGCCTCCGGTGCTGCTGCCATCACCTATACCCTGCAGGCTCTTGCCCAGGCCGGTGACCACGTGGTGGCTCAGAAGACCATCTACGGTGGCTCCTACAACCTGCTGGAGCATACGCTCTCCCAGTTTGGCGTCGAGACCACGTTTGTCGACGCCCATAACCTGGAAGAGGTCGAGGGTGCCATCAAGGACAGCACCACGGTCATCTATCTCGAGACGCTCGGCAACCCCAACTCCGACATCCCCAACATCGACGCCATCTCCGAGATCGCCAAGAAGCACGGTCTGCCGGTTGTCGTCGACAACACCTTCGGCACCCCGTATCTGTTCCGTCCGCTGGAGCATGGTGCCAACATCGTTGTCCATTCTGCAACCAAGTTCATCGGCGGCCACGGCACCTCGCTGGGCGGTGTGATCGTCGATGGCGGTAACTTCGATTGGAAGGCGAGCGGAAAGTACGCCCAGATCGCTGAGCCCAACCCCTCCTACCACGGTGTTTCGTTTGCCGAGGCTGCCGGTCCCGCCGCCTTCGCAACCTATGTCCGCGCTATCCTGCTGCGTGACGAGGGCGCCTGCATCAGCCCGTTCAACGCCTGGGTCCTGCTCCAGGGCACCGAGACTCTGTCGCTGCGCGTTGACCGTCATGTCGAGAACACCAAGAAGGTCGTTGAGTTCCTGGCTGGTGACAGCCACGTCGCCAAGGTGAACCACCCGAGCTTGCCCGAGCACCCCGACCATGAGCTCTATCAGAAGTGCTTCCCCCGTGGCGGTGCCTCGATCTTTACCTTCGAGATTAAGGGTGGCCAGGAGGCAGCTTGGAAGTTCATCGACCATCTGCAGGTGTTTTCGCTGCTCGCCAACGTGGCCGACGTCAAATCGCTCGTCGTACACCCGGCTACCACCACGCACTCCCAGCTCTCTGCCGAGGAGCTCGCCGAGCAGAACATCACGCCCTCCACGATCCGTCTTTCCATCGGTACCGAGAACGCCGAGGATATCATTTGGGATCTGAAGCAGGCCTTCGCCGCGCTGGACGAGTAAGGCGACTTGTGCAAGGACCCCTTGCGACTCGATAGGTATAACTGCATAAAATGCCTGCTCAAGGCGCCTGTGTGAACTATGGTTGCACAGGCGCTTTTTTGCATAGAGAGGGTGTAAAAACAGGGTTTTTGGCATGCTTTATGCATTCGAGTTGTGGAAAACTCCTGTTAAGAGGATGTGAGTTTTACGCAATTGACGTGCGCCTTTTGAGTAAAACCGCAGGTCGCGATTTGCTCGGGGTACTATGCAGCGCGATCGAATCACACGCAGCTCAAACGCAGCAAAAACACACTACGGAGGTTTCCAGCTACATGAGGATCGATTCACGAAAACCGAAAGCCGCCGCCCTTTCCGCCGCTCTGACTGTGGCACTTTTGGCGGGCGCCGGCGCAACTGATGCCCACGCGGCAACACTATCCGATGCGGTCGGATCTACGCCGTCCGAGGCGACGCTGGTGCAGCCCGTCGACTACCGCGGTGACGGTTATGGCTCCATGCAGGAGTGGAACGCCTCGATGGGGGCAAAGCGCGATTCCCTGGAGATGCGCGCTCAGATCATTATGAATATGTATGGCGACTATGCTACCGATGACGAGCGCGCTGTGTTGCAGGGCTGCATCGACGGTGCGGGTAGCCTGTTGACGATGGGGGAGGTCGACGCCAAGTCGACCGAGCTCGACGAGCTGCGCTCCACGCTCGAGGATGCCAAGCGCGAGGCGCTCGAGGCTGCCGCAGCCGAAGCCGAGGCCGCTGAGGCCGTTCAGGCTTCGTATTACAACGCCGGTCCCGGCTCGTCTTACGCGTCTGCTGCGTATTACGCGAACGGCTCGGGCCTGACGCGCTCGAGCGGCGTCAATAACTATAACGGCCGCCGCGAGACTTATTACAGCAGCAACGTGTTGTATCACCACCGCACGGGCGAATGGACGCAGGACGCCGAGGGCTTTTGGCGCGATTCCGATGGCTACTACGTTGTTGCCGCGGGCGATATGGCCCAGGGCTCGACCTTTACGGGCTCCAAGGGTGATTGCAAGGTCTATGACTCCGGCTGCGCTGCCGGAACCACCGACTACTACACCGGTTGGTAATCTGCCATAAGCAAAATAGGCACATGATGGGCGGGCGTCTTTACTGAGCTTTTAGGCAACGTAAAGCCGCCCGTTCTTTATGTGCGTTCGAGTTAACAGAGCCCTTACCGTGGCGGTACGCTGGGCGTATGGATGCGGGGCACACTAGTTCATGAGAAATAAGGTCTTTCTCGTGGAGGAAGTGGTCTTGTGAACGCTCGAGATATCGCCGTTGCCGCCATTGCATTGACGCTTGGTTGCCTTGGTCCTACGGCCGCGCTCGTCGCAGGTGTGCAGGGGTCTTGTGGGGCTGCCTCTATTGTGGTCGGCGCGCTGATCGCGGCCACGCTGCTGGGAAGCGCAGGCATGGTTCTTTGCCGCGACGATGAGGACGAGGTGCCGGGGTCGCAACGCTAACTGTTGTGAGATCGGCCGCCGGTCATAGACGAAGATGAAGGCCGCCGCAGGGGAAAGGTTCCCTTGCGGCGGTTTTGCTGTTAAGGCTGTTGAATGCGGCGCGTCGGCGCTACCAGCTTTTCTCGATATCGCGGATGCGCCGATAGAGCCACTCGTTTTGCGGTGCCTGGATATCGTGTTTGGCTGCGAGGCGGCAGATGGTGCCCGCGAACTCATCAACCTCGGTTTTGCGCCTTGCGATGCGGTCTTGAGCCATCGAGGGCATACCGGCGGGGTCGATTCCCTCGATGAGGTGCACCATTTGCGTCAGATCTGCCTCGGTCAGCTCAACGTCCTCGGCGTTGGCAACCGCAAGCGTCTCGCGCATGGCGGAGACAAAACAGCGGCGCTGCTCGGAGCCCGGCTCCGTGGCGCTTCCGTAGGTCCCGCCGTAGGCCATGCAGGTCTGGTTGATGCCGTCGTTGAGCATGAGTTTGGCCCACATGCGGTGCGCAATGTCGCTCTCGACGGTATGGGCGATGCCGCAGCGCGTATAGAGCTCGTCGATAGCGGCGACGGTCGCGGGGTCCGTGCCGGCCGCCGCGCCAAAGCGGATCTCGCCCGCATTGGTAAAGGTGAGCGCGCCGTTGAGGAACACGGCGTCCATGCCCTGGCAGATACCAAGAACGGTATGCTCCCAGCCAAAGCGTTCGGCAATCTTTTGCTCGCTCGTAATGCCGTTGCATAGCGAGGCGATGAGCGTGTTGGGTCCCACGACGCGCTCCATAGTCTTGAGTGCTTGGTCGAGACCGGTGGTCTTGACTGTCAGGATGACCAGATCGGCGGGCGTCGCCTCGCTGGCGCGGACGGACGTGAGATCGCAGGGCTTGCCGTTGACAGTGAGCGCATCGCCCGCGTGACGCTCAAAACGGGTGTCATCCATAACGTATTCGACGGCGTCATTGCCGAGGGCCCTGGCAATCATGCTGCCGTAGAGCAGGCCGACGCCGCCCTTGCCGATAAAAGCGACCTTGTTGATCTGCATGTGAATCATCTCCCCATGTAAAAGGCGCCCGCGTAAGGGGCGCCTGATGGATTGTATGCCGCCAGGGTGATTTGTGGGTGCGTGGGGCGGCAGTTATAAAAAGAAATGTTTGCCTGGACGCTACACTGCAGGGCAGACCGCGAAAACGCGTGCGGGATATCCAACGCCATCGCGCACCTTGGGGAAGGTACAGAAGATGACGGCACCCGTGGCGGGAAGCTCGTCCAGATGGTCCATGACCTCGATCTGGTAACGGTCGACCGAGAGGATGTATTGTTCGCCGGGGTAGGGATAGGCGTCCTCACGCGTGGTCCGTTCGCCTCCTTTCATCGGGCTTTTTGCTGATGTTAAAGCGGTGTCGTGACGGCTCGATTTCTGCTACGTTACGATACATTCTCGATTGCGATTCCACGATGTTTCGGCTGCGTGACCATTGTGTTTCGCCTTGCCGGGGCGCTGATGGCGAAGGGAGGGGCCGTGCAATACCGTGTTGACCCCAAAAGTGGTAACCGAATATCCGCTCTGGGTCTGGGCTGCATGAGGTTTCCCGGTGCGCCGGGACACCCCGATGCGAAGACGGCCGATGCCATCATCTCCCGTGCGGTAGAGCAGGGGATTAATTATCTGGATACCGCGTATCTTTATCCCGGTAACGAGGTGTGCGTGGGCGCCTCACTTGAGCGCTTGGGGCTGCGTGACCGGGTGTTGCTGGCGACTAAGTTGCCGCACGCTTCGTGCAAGTGCGCAGAGGATTTCGATCGGTTCTTCGACGAGCAGCTGCGCCGTTTGCGGACTGACCATATCGACTATTACCTTATGCACAACATCACCTCGCCCGCGCAGTGGGAGCGCGTGGTAGCGTTGGGTATCGAGGACTGGATTGCGCACCAAAAGGCTGCGGGGCGTATTCGCCAGATAGGTTTTTCGTACCACGGCAGTGCGGCGGACTTCCTCACGATGCTTGACGCGTATGACTGGGACTTTTGCCAGATCCAGTACAACTACGCTGGAGAGCGATACCAAGCGGGAACGGCGGGACTCATGGCAGCCGCCGAGCGCGGGCTCGCGGTGTTTGTGATGGAGCCGCTTTTGGGTGGACGCCTGGCGGGCAAGCTACCTCCGCGGGCCCGCGCCGTGTTCGATGACGTACGCGATCCGTATCTGAAGACGCCGGCTGCTTGGGGCCTTTCGTGGGTGTGGAACCATCCTCAAGTCACGATGCTGCTTTCGGGCATGACCGATACCGCGCAGGTGGATGAGAACGCGGCGCTGGCTGATCGTGCACTGCCGGATTCGATGACAGCTACTCAGCTCGATACCATCGCACGTGTGCTGGGAGAGTTTGAGAAATCGAATCGCGTGCCCTGTACGGGGTGCGGCTACTGCATGCCGTGCCCCAAGGGTATCAATATTCCCGGCTGCTTTGGCGCCTACAACGCGAGCTACGCGCATAGTTGGTTTACGGGGCTGTCTCAATACTTTACGGCGAGCGCGGTGCGTACAAGCGAGCCCAAGTTGGTGAGCAATTGCATCAAATGCGGCAAATGCGCGCGTCACTGTCCGCAGCACATCGATATTCCCGAGCGTCTCGACGATGTGCGCCGACGTTTCCAGCCTGGCCCCGTAACGGCCGCGCTTAAGGCCTTTTGCAAAACGCGCTCCTGATGCCCCTTTTATAACTTGCGGTGGAATAGTTCCTGTTTGCGGCAGAATAGGGGCCAAACAGGAACTATTCCACCGCAACTGAAGGGGGCTGTCGTGGACCTTCGGGATTCATGTGATGACTTACGTGAGGTTCGTTGGGGCGTTTTGGGCGCTGGGAACATATCGCATCGATTTGCATCGTCGCTCAAGGAGGTGGACGGGGCACGGCTTGTGGCTGCCGCCGGTCGCACTCCTTCGCATGTTGAGGAGTTTTGCAGGGCGTTTTTGATTGATGCCGCGCACAGTTATGCCACGGCTGACGATAGCGGCGATGCGGCTTATGATGCGCTGATTGCCGACCCCGATGTCGACGCAATCTACTTGGCTCTTCCACATGGCATGCATGCGCATTGGGTCTGTCGGGCACTGCGCGCGGGAAAGGCCGTGCTGTGCGAAAAGCCGGCCGTTTTGAATGAAGAAGAGGCTCTCTCGATTGCTTCCACCTCTCGCGAGCGCGGCGTGCCATTTATGGAGGCGATGAAAAATCGGTTTTGCCCGATGCGCACTCGCGTGAAGGACTTGCTTGCGTCGGGTGAGCTTGGCCGTATTGTCTCGATTGAAAGCGTGCAAAAGCTCGATTACGGCGAGCCTCCTTCGGGCTATCTGCTTGATTCGTTGCAGGGCGGCTGTCTATATGACATGGGCTGCTATGCGGTCGGTTGGTTTGAGGATTTGCTCGCGGGCGCGTGCGAGGTTTCATCCCGTGAAGTTCGCTGGCGTGACGTATCAGGCGGCCGCGTCGATTGGGCCGACGAGATCCGTATGAGCGTCGGCGGTATACCCATTCATATGGTGTGCGACGGCAAAGCAACATATGAAAGCCGCTTAACGATTGTCTGTGAGCGAGGCTCGTTGGAAATCGAGCGTCTCCATCGCCCCGAGCTCGCCCATGTGAAGTATTCCGACGGTCGAACGCTCGAAATAAATGCCCCGTTTGAGATCGATGATTTCTACGGCGAAATCCAGCATGCGACCCAGCTCATCCGGGCGGGGAAACTCGAGAGTCCCGTCATGCCCCTTGCCGCCACGCAGCGCTGCGCGCGCATTATCGATGCGATTCGCTTGAAACTTTAGTGCGTGGGGGCATGGCGCCAGCGCCCGGAATGCCTTGGAGGCCTTTGCCCCTGATGCCCCTTTTATAACTTGCGGTGGAATACGGTCTGTTTGCGCCAAAATAGGGCACCAATAGACCGTATTTCACCGCAACTGATGAGGAGGGAGCTGGAGATGCTGACGATCGGGTGTCATCTTTCGACGACGAAGGGCTATCGGGCAATGGGGGAGACGGCGTTGTCCATTGGCGCCAATACCTTTGCGTTCTTTACGCGCAACCCGCGCGGTGGCAAGGCAAAAGAACTTGACATGGATGACGTGGCGGCTCTGCGCGAGCTTATGTCGCAAAACGACTTTGGACCGCTGGTGGCGCATGCCCCGTATACCTACAACCCCTGTTCTGCCAAAGAGCGGGCGCGCGAGTTCGCCTTGGAGGCTATGGCAGAGGACCTGCGGCGCATGGAGGCGCTGCCCGGCAACTACTACAACTTCCATCCCGGTGCGCATGTGGGGCAGGGCTCCGACGCCGGCATTCAGATGATTGTCGACGCCCTGTGTCAGGTGATGTTTGAGGGCCAGCAGACGACGGTGCTGCTCGAGACCATGTCGGGCAAGGGCACCGAGGTGGGCCGCAGCTTTGAGGAACTGGCGCTCATCATTGAGGGTGTTGCCGGCAAACGCCCCGAGCTGTCGGCCAAGCTGGGCGTTTGCCTAGACACCTGCCATGTGAGCGATGCCGGCTACGACATCATCCATGATCTGGACGGCGTACTCGACGAGTTCGACCGCGTGGTGGGTATCGATCGCTTGCATGCCGTACACATCAACGATTCGAAGAACTCTTGTGGCGCCCATAAAGATCGTCACGAGTGCATCGGCAAGGGATACCTTGGCAGTGAGGAATTTGGTGGAGGTATGCAGGTTATGCAGAATATTGTATCGAATGGCCACTTGCGTTCGCTGCCGTTTATTTTGGAGACTCCGAACGAACTTGCAGGTTATGCAGCTGAAATTAGACTATTAAGGTCATTGCAGCAGTAATGACTGTCACAAAGTAGAGTATTCCATTCACGTTATGGGTTTGTTTCAATCAGTTTTCTCATTGCAGATTCGTAATTCCGGGTGCATAATAGCCAACAGTTTTTGCAGACCTCTGAATCAAACGAGGTCACCGGAAGGAGACTGATTATGAAGCTGAAGAAGCTTGGCGCATTTGCCGCCACGGGTGCTATGGCGCTCGCCCTTGCTCTGACGGGCTGCGGTTCGTCCAACGCCACCTCTGGTTCTGATGCCGGTTCCAGCAGCTCTGACGACGCTAAGGTCGAGAAGGTCGACGGCTCCAAGGAGTACGCGCTCGTCAAGGACGGCACGCTGACCGTCGGCACCTCTGCCGAGTACGCGCCGTTTGAGTACAAGGATGACAACGGCGACTACCAGGGCTTTGACCTTGAGCTCATCAAGGCTATCGGTGACAAGCTGGGCCTGGATGTCGAGTACGTCAACAATGACTTTGACACGCTGGTTCCGGGTGTCGCTTCGGGCGCCAAGTACGACGTCTCCATCGCGGCTATCACCGACACGCCCGAGCGTGAGAAGGAAGTCACTTTCTCCGATTCCTACTACATGGACGATCAGGCTATCGTGACCAAGGCCGATAACACCGACATCACGGCCGACAACTACAGCGAGAAGCTCAACAACGCCGACGCTACCATCATCGTTCAGTCTGGCTCGACCGCCGAGTCTTTTGCCCAGGAGAACTTCCCCAAGGCCAAGATCGTCCCCTACAAGGACGCTACCGAGTGCTTCAGCGCCCTGCAGTCCGATAAGGGCGACGCCGTAGTCACCAACCGCTCCGTTGCCAGCCAGCTGACCGCCGAGCAGTTCAACACCTGCCAGACCATTAAGCAGATCAGCACCGGCGAGGAGTACGCCATCGCCATCAACCAGGGTAACACCAAGCTCAAGGAAGACATCAACCAGGCCATCAAGGACCTGACCGACGACGGTACCATTGACGCCCTCATGGCTAAGTACAACATCAAGTAAAATAGCTACTTGATTGCTCGCGGGCCCTTTCCGTTTTGGCGGAGAGGGCCTTTGCGCTTCTCTTGACGGAGAGTATTTCCGTCTCGTTTTGCCGGCAACTTCTACGATAGGAGCCACCTTGTCTCGACTGAACAAAGGGGCCGCGGAGCAGCGTTTTCCACTGCCCGCCTTGCTCCAAAAGCTAGCCTGCGCCATGGCCGTGGCGCTCGCGCTGGTGTGCGCAGGGGCATATGCGCCCACGACCGCCCAGGCGCTTGAGACCGCAAAGATTACCGCCCGACCCAACACTGGTTCGGGCAGCGCTGTGGTCGGCGGTACCGAGACGCGCATTACCTGGGAGGTCCAGGCCGATGCCGACGAGGAGCTGAGCGGTCTTTCGCTGACGTTTGTCGACGGCACGACGTTTGGTACCGATGACACGCGATTGACGATGCTCTCGGGCGAGGACCTCATGGATCGTACGCCCATGAAGCCCACGTGCAAGGCTGACGGCCAGACGCTCAAGATCGACTTTGGCGAGACGGCGCCTGCCGGCGGCTTTTTCCGTGTCGAGGTTTACGGCGTGACCTTCCCCGTCGAGGGCGGCGATGAGGCCTTTAGCGGCACCTGCACTTTGGCCGATGGCTCGACCAAGAAGATTTCCAAGATTCCTTCCGTCGAGATCAAGGGCGTGACGGCATTCGATAACTTCCTGGCCGATCTTAAGGAGCAGCCGTGGGTCGAGGCCTGGAACTCCAATATGTTCCTGCGCCTGTTCTTAAACCCGGTCATTTTGGTCCAAAGCCTGCCGATCGTCTTTAAGGGCTTCCTTATGTCGCTCTCGATCGTGCTCGTGGCATTTCCGTTGGCCATTCCCTTTGGCTTTGCGCTGTCGCTCATGCGCATTTCCAAGTCGCGTATCCTTCGTTGTCTTGCCGGCATCTATGTGAATATCATCCGCGGTACGCCGGCGTTCCTGCAGATCTACATCGCGTTCTTTGGCCTGCCGCTGGCCGGCGTCAAGGTTGACGACTATGTGCTGGGCGTTATCGTCATGGCCATGAACTCGTCTGCGTACCTGTGCGAGATTTTCCGTGCCGGTATTCAGTCGATCCCCAAGGGCCAAAACGAGGCCGCTCGCTCGCTGGGCATGAATGCCTTCCAGACACTGCTCTACGTTATGATTCCGCAGACGTTCCGCAATGTCCTGCCTACGCTGACCAGTGAGTTCATCCTGCTTTACAAGGATACGTCGCTGCTCGCGGCCGTGGGCGTGGTCGAGATCGTCATGAACGCCCGCACCATCGTGGCCACGACGGGCTCCATCACGCCGTATGTGGTTGCCGCCCTGTTCTACCTGGTCATCACCCTGCCGCTTGCGCGCTTGGTGAGCGGTCTTGAGGCGAGGCTGCTGGGTACGGCCGAAACCAAAAAGAAGCGTCCCACCAAGAGCGCCGGACAGGTCGTCGCGACGCCCGCCGATCACATCGCCGGTCTGTAAGGAGGTCCTATCATGAGCGAAATCAATAACTCGAACGAGGTCGTCGTCAGCATCAAGAACCTCCAGAAGGCCTTTGGCGATAACGTGGTCCTGCGCGATATCGATCTGGATGTGCACAAGGGCGAGGTCGTCGTAGTCCTGGGTCCTTCTGGCTCGGGCAAGTCGACGATGCTTCGTTGCATCAATCGTCTGGAGCATCCCACGAGCGGCTCGATTGTCGTTGAGGGCGTGGACGTGTGCGCCAAGGGCGTCGACCTCAACAAGGTACGTACGCATCTGGGCATGGTGTTCCAGCAGTTCAATTTGTTCCCGCACCTGTCAGTCAAAAAGAATGTCATGCTTGCGCAGCAAAAGGTACTCAAGCGCAGCAAAGAAGAGGCCGAGAAGATCGCCATCGAGGAGCTGACCAAGGTCGGCCTGGCCGAGCGCATCGACTTTATGCCGAGTCAGCTTTCGGGCGGCCAGCAGCAGCGCGTGGCCATCGCCCGCGCCCTGTCGATGAATCCGCACGTGATGCTCTTTGACGAGGCCACGTCAGCGCTTGACCCCGAGCTTGTCCGCGACGTTCTTGGCGTCATGCGCGACCTGGCACGTGACGGTATGACCATGATCGTGGTGACGCACGAGATGGGCTTTGCCCGCGATGTCGCCGACCGCGTGGTCTTTATGGACGGCGGCGTTATCGTGGAAGAGGGTACGCCGAGCGAGGTCTTCGACCACCCCAAAAGCGAGCGCACTAAGGCGTTCTTGGGCAATATCTCGTAGCCGCTTTATATGACTGACATAGCAGAAAACGGGAGCCGGATGTGATCCGGCTCCCGTTTTTGTTAGGACGCGAATGTGTTTTGGTGCAGAGCGCGTTGCGGGCGGAGCTCATTGCCGCTAGGCGAGCTCGACTCCAAGGGCGCGGCAGGCCGCCTCGCCCTCATCGTCGGGCGCATCGTAGCAAATGACGGAATCGACGACGTTGACGCCCGCCTCGTCGGCATCGGCCTTCCAGTTGTCCATCCACTCGCCCTCGGCCCACGAGTAGGAGCCAAAGAGGACGACCTTCTTATCGCCGAGGGTCTCCTTGACCTCGTCCCACATAGGCTGGAACTCGTCATACTCAAGCTCCTCGGAACCCATGGCGGGGCAGCCGAAGGCAATGGCGTCATAGCCGGCGGCCTTGTCTGCGGAGAAGTCGGCGCAGGAGATGACCTCTGCCTCGGCGCCGGCATCGGTTGCGCCCTCGGCGACGAGGTTTGCCATGGCCTCGGTGTTGCCCGTGCCACTCCAGTAGACGACTGCGATCTTGCTCATATGTTTTCCTTTCGGTTGTGCGGCGTGCGGCCGCGATTTGTATGCTCTATCGGGTTGCCTGGACAAGTTGTCCCAGGGTGCAGCCCTGTTGATAGATGTAGGTAAGGTATTGCGTGCATGCGCGATAGGAATCGAAGGTCGTGAGTGCCTGCTCAACGTTTGTGTATACCTTCCATGCGCCAAAGACCTTATAGTTTTCGCCGTGCTGGACGATAAACTGATGGACATCTTCGTAGGGATAGCCCAAAAAATAGCCAATTTCGTGGGGGAACTCGCACATGCACCCCGTATCGCAGTGCCTATTTCGCGCGAGTGCGCAGACGCTGCCGTCATAGGCGCTTTCTGCGGCATTGCTGCTTGCCAGCGTGATGCGCGCGGCGAGATGCACCAGTGATGCGGGCAGGTTGTGGACATCGTAACCTTCGGCGGCAAGCGCCGTCGTGGCGCGGGGGTCGGAGAGGTATCGCATGAGGTCCGCAGGGCGGTACACATAGATGAGCGCTCCGCAGGGGCGCCAGACCAAAACGCTCATATGGATCCCGAGTGGCTGGAGCTCGCGGTTGCATTGGGCTATGACGGCGAGCAGGCGAGAGCGTCGCCCTTCGATATGGGCGGCGCCGGGTTTTCCGTTTTGGTTGGCGTAAACGCCGGGATAGGTAAAGAGCGATGCCGGCTTGATGCTCGCGAGCGTGGGGGAGCAGTTGCGCACGACCGCTGCCTGAAACGTTGGAATGTCTATGGTTCGAGTCACGGCGCTCCTTCTGGTCCTCACTGTTAGCCTAGGAAAACTTATACACGAAAGTAAGCCTTGGTCAACTAAAAAGTTTGAACAGGGAAACTAATTGACCGAACGGACATGTTTTTGGGTTAAGATGGGGACACCCCATGGGGGTATCTAGATAGGGCTACTTGAAAGGGGAACGCATGAGTGACTTGCTCAACCCTGCGAATCTCATTGTGCTTGCCGTGATTGTCGTTGGGATGTTCTTTGGCCTGCGGCGCATTGTCGCTTCGACACACGGGAAGAGTTGTTGCAGCGATGGCGCGAGCGGCAAGAAGGCCAAAAAGGTTGTTGTGACGGATACCGATCCGTCCCACTACCCCTATAGCGATGAGTTGCTCATCGGCGGCATGAGCTGCGACGGCTGCGCCCGGAATGTGACCAATGCCCTCAATGCGCTTGATGGCGTGTGGGCTACGGTGACGTATGCGGACCACACGGCACGCGTGCGCTCGAAGCGCCCGGTTGATCGCGACACACTCGAGATGGCAGTGAGGGGCGCGGGCTATTTCGTTATGAAAATGTAGGCGTTGCCCTCTCCGGTGGGTACCGGCCTCCTGCCCACTGTGACTATCGGCATCCAAAAATTTGCGCAAAAAATAATCTTTAGATGCGGCAAAAGTGGAGTTTGGTGACGGTTTGCGCGGAATGGTTGATTTTCAATCTCAACGCAACAGCCTGAACGGACCCCGCGTTTCCGCAGCT
>CABSKX010000026.1 GCA_902478365.1 uncultured Collinsella sp.
GGACTGTAGAGCAGGAAAGTTCATATGCGCCGCCCGGCTCCCGCCGCTCTCGGGGGCATCTCTCATGCAAAAACTGTCGTTGGGTAAAGTCCGAGGTCAGCGGCGTTTTATACCGAGAATTTCAAAAAAGTTGAAAATTCATTACATGTTTGCGTTGACTTTAGGTAACTAAAGTTTCATACTCCTTTTCAACCACTGGGGGATGTGAACACGCACGGATCGTTCACATCATGATTGAAGAGGATTTCTTAGACATGTTCACGCATCAGCTAAACATTATCAGCGTAGTAATTATCTGATGCGGGTTAGCACATACAGCTAGCCCGTACGATAACGGGCGGCTGATGAAGATGAGGGCCGTCGAGCGCAACCGACGGCCCTCATTTTTTATGTCTGGGAAGTTCTTTTTAGAGGAGGAAATGTAATGAACGGAGTTTTGCTCATGGTTGTGGCCGCGGCGGTGCTCGCCTGCGGCTATCTGGGCTATGGCCGATGGCTGGCCAACAAGTGGGGCGTTGACAAAGAGGCCCTCACGCCGGCCAAGCGCATGAAAGACGGCAACAGCTTCTCGCCCGTCTCCGCCTTCACCGCGTTCTCGCACCAGTTCAGCTCGATCTGCGGTGCCGGCCCTGTTACGGGTACGATCGTCGCTATGGCCTTCGGCTGGCTTCCCGTCGTGCTCTGGGTCCTCGTCGGCGGCATCTTCTTTGGCGCCGTCCACGACTTTGGCGCCCTGTACGCCTCGATGAAGAACAACGGCAAGTCCCTGGCCCAGCTCATCGAGAAGTACATCGGCAAGACCGGCCGTCGCCTGTTCCTGCTGTTCTGCTGGCTGTTCTGCATCATCGTCATCGCCGCTTTCACCGACATGGTCTGCAAGACGTTCATGTTCACCCCGGCCGTTGACGCTTCTGGTGCTGCTACCGGTGCCATCGACTTCACCAAGTCCTATGCCGCTGGCTGCGCTGGCACCATCTCCATCCTGTTCACCTTCGTCGCCATGGCCTTTGGTTGGGCCCAGAAGAAGTTCAACCTCACCGGCGCTGCCGAGTTCGTCACCGGCGTGGTACTCATGGCCCTCATGTTCGCCGTCGGCATGCAGTTCCCGGTCTACCTGGACAAGTTCCAGTGGTTCGCCGTCGTCATGGTCTACCTGGTCTTTGCCGGTGCCATGCCCATCCAGATGCTCAAGACCCCTCGCGACTACCTCACTTCCATCATGATGATCGTCATGATCGTCTGCGCTGTCCTCGGTATCGTCGTCCTGGGCGCTAACGGCCAGGCCACCATCACCGCTCCGGTCTTCACCGGCTTTAGCAATGCCTCGGGCATGATGTTCCCGGTCCTGTTTGTCTCCGTTGCCTGCGGTGCTCTCTCCGGTTTCCACAGCCTCGTTTCTTCTGGTACCTCCTCCAAGCAGGTCGAGAAGGAGCAGGACGCCGTCAAGGTCGGTTACGGCGCCATGATCGTCGAGTCCTTCGTCGGCATCCTTGCCATCATCGTCGCCGGCATCATGTTCTCCGACATGAACACCGCCGGTACCGGCGCCCTTAACGCCGGCGTCGCTTCCACCCCGTTCCAGATCTTCGCAGCTGGCATCTCCCGCGGTATGCAGGCCTTCGGCGTTGACGGCACGCTCGCAACCGTCTTCATGACCATGAACGTTTCCGCTCTGGCCCTGACCTCGCTCGATGCCGTCGCCCGCATCGCTCGCACCTCGTTCTCCGAGTTCTTTGCCCAGACCAACGACGCCCTGGCCATCGAGTCCAAGGCCGGCTACATGAAGGTCCTCGGTAACCCCTGGTTCGCCACGGTCGTTACCCTGCTTCCTGGCCTCGCCCTCGCCTTTGGCGGCTATGCCAACATCTGGCCGCTCTTTGGTGCTTCTAACCAGCTGCTCGGCGGTATGACCATGATCACCCTCGCCGTGTTCTGCAAGTGCACCGGCCGCAAGGGTTGGATGCTCTACGTGCCCGTTGTCTTCCTGCTCTGTTGCACCTTCACCTCGCTGGTCCAGAGCGCCATGGGCTGCATGACCGCCGTCCAGGCCTACGGCTTCTTCGGCACCATCCCGGCTACCGCCACCACGGCTGCCGTTTCCGTCGCCGCCACCAAGGGTCTGCAGCTCGTCTTCGCCGTCCTGCTGATGGTCCTGGGCCTCATCGTTGCCGTCAACTGCCTCAAGGAGTTCTTCGGCAAGGAGGCCGGTTCCATGCCCGACGAGGAGCCCGAGTGGTCCGAGATGGGCAAGGCCGAGTATGGCCGCACTGCTGCCGCCGAGGCTCCCGCCGACGCCGAGGCTGCCAAGGCCTAGTCAACTTGATGAGCTAACCGTTCCATCCATATGACTCGGAAAGACCGGGTCCGCAACGACGCGGGCTCGGTCTTTTTTCTTGCGGGAACGGGTGATGCAAAGGCGTCCTCGCAGATGTTTTGCGTGGATAGGCTCGCGCGATGTACCATATAGACGTATATGTGTACATATGAAAGGGGCCCCGTGGCCAAGACGGTATATTCCGATAACCAAAATAATGTCGATGCCCTGGCTGAGCGTCTAAGCAGCCAGACGTCGCTTTCTGCCGAGCGCGCCAAGCTGGTTGCCTACGACCTGCTCTGCCGCAAGGCGCTTAAAATCAAGTCGAGCGCGCTGGCACAGATTTTCCGCTCCGTCGATAAGGAATGCGACACCAAGGCGATGCGCGACGAACTCATCGCGGCAAAAATCGTTACCAAGATCGAGGGCAGCGGCATTAACGGACGTCCGGCGTTCTATACCATTCATGCCGAGATAAGTGATGCCCAGGAGCAGCTTGCCGAGGTTGCCGAAGAGGCCGTCGAGGACGTTGTCGAGGTGCCCGCTTCGGTGGAAACGGCCCCGCGCGAGCATATCGATACCGACGAGCTGCTCGATGAGAGCGTCGTTCGCGCCTTTACGGCTAAGGCCGGTCGCGGCGGTTTTGGCGGGGGCGGCAAGCGCGATGCTCAGCGCCGTGCCCAGCAGGAGCGCTTCCGTCGCGCCGTTGCTCAAAGGGATGAGCTCGATACCGAGGCTGTCGAGACCAAGGTTGCTGCCGAGTCGCAGAAGCCCGCGCAGGAGCAAAAGCCCGTGGAGGCCCAAGAGCCCAAGCGTCGTCGCGGTGCTCACTTTAAGGCTGCGCAGCAGGATGTCGCGCATGAGGTTGAAGAGCCTCCCGAGGTTGCAGACGATGTTGAGGAGTCTGCCAAGAGGGCTCCGGGTTCGTGTCGTCCCGGCCGCGGTTTTGCGGGACGCGCGTATCCCGTAAAGCGTCAGGAGAAGGGCGAGCCGGCTTCGACCGCTCAGGCCGATAAGGCCGAACAAACCGAGAAAACCGTTGAGCCGGTGGCTTGCGAGCAGCAACCTTCCGAGTCGCAGCCTGCGGCCGACGCCGAGGTCAAAGCTCAGCAGTCCGCTGATAAGCAGGCAGGGGAGAGCGCTTCGAGCAAGCCTCGCCGTCGTCGTCACCGTGGCGGTCGTGGCTCGAATGCCGAGGCCGCGGCCGAGAAGGCGGCGACGCAAAGCAAGGATGCGAAGGTTGAGGCCCCGGTGGAGCAACCCAAGCGCCAGCCGGCGAAGGGGGACAAGCCCGAACGTTCGCAAAAGAGCTCGTCCGCGCCAAAGCAAGAGCGCAAAGCTCAGGCAGATTCCAAGCGCAAATCCCAGGCGCAGCCCAAACCGACTGCAAACGATGCGGCCGCCCAGCAGCCTGAGCCGCCCGCTCATGGCGAGGTTTCGGCGTTTGCTCTGGCCCGTGTCCTGGGCAGGCAGCTGCTCAAGGTCGTTCCCACGCCTACGGCGCTCTCCAAGATTAAGGAGCAGCAGACTCAAATCGTTAAGGTCGAGGGCAAGGACGGCAATAAGGCTCCGCAGCGCACTCAGCACAACGAGATGTCCAACCGCAAGATTGCCGAGGAGATTGCGATCATCCAGGCTTGGATAGAGCAGAATCGCGGCGCCGACACGCCGGTCGCTTCGCGTCGCCAGCGCGCCTACCAGATTTTTAACGATGAGAAGGCCTTTGACGGCAAGCATGGCGAGCGTCTGATTCGGCGTATGACCGAAAAGGGCATTAGCATGCAGGCAATCAAGGTTGCTCCCAACCGTCCTGTGCACTTTACGGGCTTCTTTACGCTGGGCGCCGACAAGCCGTTCATTATGGTCGAGAACCTGGACACCTATGACGAGATCGTCAAGCTCCTGCGCGGCCGCAAGCACGCTAAGCTTTTTGGCACCAAGGTGGGTGGCGTGATCTTTGGCGGTGGCTGCAAGGCGAGCGTTTCGCACGCACTGGATGATTATCTGGCCGAGATCGGCTATCGCTTTAACTATGTCTACTACGTGGGCGATATCGACCGAGAGGGTGCGCGCATTGTCGAGCAGACCCGTAATGCCAATGTTGTTGAGATTCGCCTGCATGCCGGTATGTATCGCGCCATGCTCGCCGAGCACAAGCGCCGCGTGAAGTCCGGCGGTGAGTGCGAGCCCGCGGCTGCCAACCAGGGTGTACCGCAGAACCTGGCGGCGACGATCAAGGATCTGCCCATGGTCACGCGCGTACAGTTCCGCAACGTGCTGCGTGAGGGCGGACGCATTCCGCAGGAGATTCTGATGACCGCCGACTATCGGGATGGCGACTCGGGAAGCTTCGACCGCATGCTTAACAACTAGATTCCGCCGGCCCCGGGAGAGCGGGGACACCGGCTTAGGTTTCCTGCTCTACAGTCCTGCTCACGACGGAGGCCACATTAAGTGGCCTCCTGTTCGTGCGGAACTCGCGATAAACCTAAGCCGGTGTCCCCGCTCTCCCGGGGCCTGTGGTTACTTGGTTGTTGCATGCGGCTCGCTTTTCGGAACAGGGCTGATAATTCTAGATGCAAGGCGCTCTTGGTCGTTATGGGCCTGGGGCGTCTGTCTTATATAGGTAGATTCCTTGCGGGTTCGAATCCCTCCGCTTGGCGGCGTTGGCTCGATTTTCTTAACGCGAGGAGCTCTCGGTCGATGTGGGACGGAGGGATTCCGCGTCCGCCTGCCGGCGGCCGCGCCCCGCTGCGTCGCTTCGCTCCTTGCGTGCTGCGCTGGAAAACGCTTCGCGTTTCCTCAGCTCTGTACCCTTGCGGGTTCGAATCCCTCCGCATGCCCACGAAAAAGCGCTCCAGGTTCATAAGAGCCTGGAGCGCTATGTTCTTTGGGGCTGGGACGGAGGGATTCGAACCCCCAACAGCCGGCACCAAAAACCGGAGTTCTACCGTTGAACTACGTCCCAATGTGTGGTGTTGCCCAAAAGCAACCCGTTTAGTTTACCTAATCTGCGAGGGCATCGCAAACGCCATCGAGCAGGCGTACGGCGAGTGTCTGCGCATCACTTGCGGTGAAGGTTCCGTTGTAGCGCGTCATGCCCGTGAGCTCAATGCGGATGCGCGCGGGCTTTTGCTGCGCGGCGACATTGGCGGTGCGGATGCGCTGTGCAAGGTTGTGACACTCGGCAAGGGCGATCGTGGCGCGCGGCGCAGCATCTGCGGGCAGCTCATCGCTTGCAATCTCGAGCACCAGATCCACGTCGGTCGGAACCTCGGAATCGCAAAGCATCATGCCGCTGCTGTCGGTCGTCGCCGTGGCGATGTTCCACATGCGCGATGCAACGCTGCGTGCGATGGGGTCCTCACCGATGACGGCAATCTGGAAGCGCTCGAGCACGTTGGCGGCGCGGGCAAAACCGATGCGCGACTCGGCCTCGGTAACCGAGGGCTTGCCCTCCCACACGTGATGCAGGCGGTTGATATAGGCGTAGGTATCCTGGAACGCCATGCCATCGGCAAACAGGCCGACATTTTCTTGGAACTGCTGCAGAGCGGCCTCGGTGTGCGGGCCAAAATAGCCGTCGTCCTCACCGCAGGCAAAACCCAAAACGTTGAGCGCGCGCTGCAGGGCCTGAACGTCGGCGCCATGGAAATTGGGCATGCGCAGATAGAGCGTGCGGTCGCCCAGTTTATACGAGGCGTCTACCAGGGCGCTCCAACAGGGGATATCGACGGCGCAGCCAGCGGGAAGGCCACTGTCGAGCCTAAAGGTGCCAACAGCCTGCTCGGTGGTGGTGCCAAAGCGCTTGTCGGAGACCTCGGTGTCATCGATTGTATAGCCGAGCTGCAGAAGGCGGGACTGGACGTCCTCGACGGCTGCTCCCTGCATGCCCGTTGTAATAGGTTCCATGAACGAACCCCTTTCGGCGTACCATTCGTACTATTTGAGCGTGTGTCGGATAGACAACGCAAAGGGATGCATAAACATGCACTCAACAGTGTAGCAAGTTGTACCCAAATACGCTGCTGACAGGTTTTATAACCCCCGCTAGTTGAGTCGCTCCACAAAGAAATCTGCCATGGAGAGGAACAACTCGCGTGCGTGCTGATCAAGCTCAACGTTCTCGATGGCCGCTTTGGCCTTGGCGGTCAGGTCGAGCGCGTAAGTGTGGGCGTAATCGATGGAGCCGGTCTGCTGGAAGATCTCCACGGCGCGTGCAAGTTGCGCGGGGTCCTCGGTGCCCGAGGAAAGGAGTGCCTCGACCTCGTCGTGATAACGCTCGTCTGACAGGGCGTGCACGGCGACGAGGGTGCGCTTGCCCTCTGTGATATCGGTGCGGAAGTCCTTGTTGGCGGCCTCTTTGGTGCCGATCAAGTTGAGCAGGTCGTCTTGAATTTGGAAGGCAAGGCCCGTGTGCAGGCCAAAGGCGCGCAGCGCCTCAATCTGCTCCTCGCTGCCGCCGCCGATAATGGCTCCGGCGGCAAGTGGCGTGGCTCCGCTGTAGTACGCGGTCTTGTGCGTCGCCATGTCCAGATAATCGTCGACCGAGATGTCAAAGCGCCCGTCGCGGACCCAACCCAGGTCGAGCGCCTGACCCTCGATGGTTCGGACGATCATCTCGGTGAGCTCGTGGAGCACGCGGAGTTTCACGTCTGCCTCGAGTGTGGGGTCGTCGAGAACCGTCTTGGTGACCATGGTGAGCGCCAGATCGCCGCAGTTGATGGCAAGCCCCGTGCCCTCGGTAAGGTGCATGCAGGGCTTGCCGCGACGCAGTTGGCCGTTGTCGGCGATGTCGTCATGGATAAGCGCTCCCGATTGAAAGTGCTCGATAGCTGCCGCCGCGCTGCGGGCGCTCTCAAAGCTGCCACCTACCGCGGTGGCGGCGAGCATGCAGATGAGCGGGCGGTGGCGCTTGCCGGCATTGGCCGTAAATGTCGAGAGCGGGGTATACAGGTAGCGCTCGATATCGGCAGAGGTCGCCTGTCCGTCAAAGAACGTGGCCAGATAGTCGTTGATCTGGCCAAAGTGCTGGGCTAAAAAGCTGGTAAACGGACTGGACACGGGTTCTCGCATTCTTTCTTAGGTTGCACCGTTGCATTATGCAGACTACATATTGCCACATTGGGGCGTCGAGCGCGGCGGTTGAAGACGATTGAGTCTTGCGGTCGCAAACGCGGCAAGGGGCTCGGCTAGATAAGCCCAAAGTGTTCGAGCGCGGTGACGACGCCGTCGTGGTCGAAGCTGTCGGTTACGTAGTCGGCCTTTTCCTTGAGGAAGTCCGGCGCGTTGCCCATGGCGATGCCAACATCGACCGCCTCCATGAGGGCGATGTCGTTGCTCGCGTCGCCAATGCCATATACGGTGCCGTGGTCTGGTCCCAGGGCGTCAAGCACAGCCTTGATTCCGGCCCGTTTGGTGCACTCGCGCGGCGAGATTTCTGTGACCTCGAGCTCGAGCTCGTTGAGGCAGAGCAGAGGTCCAAGCTCTTCATCTTGGGCGATGCGGTTGGCAAGTGGTGTGGACATAAGAATTTTATAGGCGTTGTAGTGCTCAAGTTGCGTGACGGCGTCGCCCACGGTGCGTGCGTATCCGTACGTCTCGGGGGCATCTGCACTCATGCGCACGACGCGATCGATGCCCTCAAAGCGAATGACCTCGCCCGATTGCTCGAGATAGGGGGCGAGGCGCTGTAACATGCCGGGGCTTATGGCAGCGTTTCGCACGACGCGCCCCTCGAGTTCGGCGTAACCGCCCGCGAGGCACACGACGCCTGCCCACGGCAGTTCGAGCAGCTTGGGATGGATGCAGCTGAGGGTGCGCCCCGTACAGATAAAAGCTTTGTTGCCGTTGGCGACAAACGTGCGAATTGCCTGTGCAACCGTCTCGTTGGGATAGGGGGAAAGATCTCGCTCGCCCTCGGGGAGCTCTTGGGCAAGTTTGGGATCTTGCCAGGCGAGCGTACCGTCGATGTCGAAGAAGCAGACATTGCCATACTTTTTGGCGCCATCGCCGGCATGAAAAGGCGAGGCGGCGAATGCAAAACCCGGTTCGAGTCCCATAATCTGATCAAAGTGTTCTTTGACGCGGGGTACCGAGATGCCGATGATTACCTGAGCGGTCTTGCCGGTGACGATGAGGCCTTTGGCACCCGCTGCGACAAAGGTCGCATTGTCCGCGACGATGGAGGGATCCACGACTTCGACGCGCAGACGCGTGGCGCAGTTGGTTGCGCCCGCAATGTTGGAGACGCCGCCCAGAAGCGTCACAACCTGCTCGGCGAGGAGATGATCTTGTGAGGCTTGGTTGCCGGAAGCGCCGGTTTTGGATGAGCGCTTTTCGTCAACGTCGTTTCCCGTCAAGCGTGAGAGCGCCGCGTTGCTGGCGATATGGTCCTCGCGTCCCGGGGTTTTAAGGTCAAAGGTCAGGATAAGACCTCGAAAGCTCAGAAAGAAGATGACGCTAAAGATGAGTCCGATTCCGAGTGCCAAAAGGTAGGAGCCGGCATGCGCCCGCATGAGCGGGATAAAGTTGAAGGCAGCCATTTCCATAAAGCCGCCCGAGAAGATGCCAACGACGCCAAAGAAGTTCATAGCCATGGCGAGGCAGGAAGATAGGGCGGCATAGAGCAAAAAGAGCCCGGGATAGGTGAACATAAAGAGAAACTCGAGCGGCTCGGTGACGCCGCAGACCGCCGAAGCGACGATGGCGGGCAGAAGGATGGCCTTGAGGCCAGCGCGGCGTTCGGGCTTGGCGGTGGTGTAGAACGCAACGGCGATGGCAGGAAGGCCAAAGAGCTTGACCCAGCCGGTGGCGGTGAAACCAGCCCACGGCGCAAGCTCATTGAGGGGGCGCGTGCTATGGGAGAGAATGGGGAGCAAATTGGTCCACGTGGCGTAGATACCGTCGTTAATAACTAAATTGTCGTAGTAGATAGGCATGTAGAGCAGGTGGTGCAGCCCCATGGGCTCGAGTGCTCGCTCCAAAAACGCAAAGATACCCACGCCGAGGGGGCCGACGCCCACAAGTGCGTGGCGCAGCGTTTCGGTCGCTGCGTATACGAAGGGCACGATGGCGGCCGAGATGGCGGCAAGGGCGAACACGGCAAAAAAGCTGATGAGGTAGACCAGCGAGGAACCCGAGAAGGTGCCGAGCCAATCGGGGACCTTGGCATCGTAGAAGCGGTCATGGATGGCGACGACGGTTGCCGATACCGCTAGCGGGCCGATAATGCCGGTGTCGAGCGTCTTGATGCCGTCGATGATGGTAATGCCGCTAGCGGGGGTCAAAGACGACGGGTACTTAAGTCCAAGGTTGTCTCCGCTTAGCTTGATGATCTCGCTCAAAAAGAAGCAATAGGCAAAATAAGCCACGAGCGCCTCGAGGCAACAACGTGCCGGTTGCTTTTGGGCAAGGCCGATGGGCAGCGCTACGGCAAAAAGGAGCGGAAGTCGCTTAAAGACCGTCCACGAGCCGCGCTGAATGATAGTCCAAAAAACGTACCAAGGGGTTCCGTATACGGCGAGGTCGCCGACGATATCCACAGACGTTGCGAGGGCGGAGACGCCGACCATAAGGCCCGATATGGAAAACAACATGGCGGGCGCGAACATTGCCCCGCCAAAGCGTTGGATTTTTTGCAGCATGTTCTGCCTCCCGTATATCGAGGCGCGTTGCGCGTGGTGAAACGTTTAAACAATGGATTCATTGTAGAGGACCAGACGATTGTCGTACCGGCAGTTTTGAGCGAAACCGGTTTGGGCGCGACAGAAACCGTCAACGGTTAAATCCTGTCGCTTTGCCGATAATCGGTTTAAACAACTTTAAGAAATGCTATGCTGCCTAGCCATACATATTCATTAGAGGTGAAGTCATGCCAAAAGCGATATACGAAGGAATCTACCGAGAAATACGCTCGCGCATCATTAACGGGACCTATGCGTTTCAGGAGATGCTGCCAACCGAAGCCGAGCTGACCGCGGAATTTGGCTGCACGCGCAATACCGTCCGCCGCGCTTTGAGCATGCTGGCCGACGGGATGTTTGTGCAGCCCATACACGGCAAGGGCGTGCGCGTTATTTGGCTTAAGGGCGAAACCGACATGTTGGGCGCACTCGAAGAGGTTGAGTCGTTTGGCGAGTTCGCAAAACGCAACAATGCCGTTGCTTCGACCGAGGTCAAGTCTTTTGAACATCTGGTGTGCACCGAGCAACTTTCTCGACGCTTGGGATTTAAGACAGGTGAGCAGTTGATTCGCGTGGTGCGCGTCCGAAGCCTTAACGGCAATGCGCGCCAAGTAGACCATGGCTACTTTTTGGAGTCGATCGCCAAGGGCCTGACCCCCGAGATCGCGGCAGATTCTATTTACGGCTATCTGGAGCACAAGCGCGGTGTCAAAGTGATGGCGAGCCGTCGTACGGTGAGTGTCGAGCTCGCCAACGATGAGGACTGCAGCTATCTTGACCTCGGCAAATACAACTGCGTTGCCGTCATGGAGAGCCAGTCGTACACCTCGGATGGCATCTTGTTTGAGGTGACGCACACTCGCACACACCCCGAGATCTTCCACTACCGCGTCAACTCCAAGCGATAGCCGGCCAGCTCGCAGCCTGACGAGACTCATGCCCTCAAAGCGAAAGCGCCCGGTCAAACCGACGATGCATCGGCTTGACCGGGCGTTTTCTCTGCATTTGGTAACAATTAATTGTTTATACAAAACTTGTCAAGTATCAAGTTGAAATTACCGTTCACCGAAGTTTTTCTACCGCTCTAGTAATACTTGTTCAAACAAGTAGCCAAATAGCGTATCGTACAAATCAGCAAAAGGGGCAAAGTCCCCGAGCCAATCTCCGAAGGCGGCGGCAAAGGGTGCCGCCACGGTGTGAAAGGGTGGATTGTAATGAAGAACGAAATGAGCAGAAGGCAGTTCCTGGGCTTTGCTGGTTCCGCGGCTGCGGTTCTTGGTCTGGGTCTCGTGGGCTGCGGTGGCTCCGCCGGCTCCGGCTCCTCTGCTTCTGGTGACGCTGCCGAGGTCTACTTCCTCCAATTCAAGCCCGAGGTCGACAAGGAGTGGAAGGAGATCGCCAAGGCCTATAAGAAGGAGAAGGGCGTCGAGGTCAAGATCGTGACCGCCGCCTCCAACACCTACGAGGAGAAGCTCAAGTCCGAGATGTCCAAGAGCTCCGCTCCGACCCTGTTCCAGGTCAACGGCCCCACCGGTCTTAAGAACTGGAAGGATTACTGCGCCGACCTGTCCGATACCAAGCTCCGCGGTGAGCTCATTGACGACTCCCTGGCTCTGCAGTCCGACGGCAAGGATGTGTGCATCGACTGGGTTCAGGAGAGCTTCGGCATTATTTACAACAAGCAGCTGCTCGAGAAGGCTGGCTACAAGGCCGAGGACATCAACTCCTTCGACAAGCTGAAGGCTTGTGCCGACGACATCCAGGCCCGCAAGGACGAGCTTGGTGTCGAGGGTGCCTTCACTTCCGCCGGCATGGACGACTCCTCCAGCTGGCGCTACACCACCCACCTTGCCAACATGCCGCTCTACTACGAGTTTGAGAAGGAGCACAACCAGGAGGACGACGAGATCAAGGGTGAGTTCCTCGACAACTACAAGCAGATCTTCGACCTGTACATCACCGACTCCACCTGCGATCCTTCGCAGCTTGCTTCCAAGACCGGCGACGACGCCACCAACGAGTTCGCAACCGGCAAGGCCGTCTTCTACCAGAACGGCTCTTGGGCCTACTCTGACCTCGTCAAGGCCGGCATGACCGACGATCAGATTGGCATGATGCCCATCTACATCGGTGTTGACGGCGAGGAGAACCAGGGCCTGTGCTCCGGCGGCGAGAACTACTGGTGCGTCAGTTCCCAGGCTTCCGAGGATGCCCAGAAGGCCACCGAGGACTTCATGTATTGGTGCGTCACCGCTGACACCCCGACCAGCATCATCGCCGACAAGATGGGTCTGACCGCTCCGTTCAAGAGCGCCAAGGAGACCACCAACGTCTTCTCGCAGCAGGCCGTTGCCATGGCCAAGGACGGCAAGAAGACCGTCGCTTGGGACTTCGTCTACATCCCCTCTGAGGAGTGGAAGAAGAACCTCAAGCAGGCTCTGATTGCCTACGCTGCCGATAACAGCAAGTGGGACGGCGTCAAGAACGCCTTCGTCGATGGCTGGAAGACCGAGAAGGCTGCTTCCGAGTAAGCAGTTGCTGCCCAAGCTATCTGATTAGCGACAGGGGGCGGGCAGACGTTGGTTTGCCCGCCCCCTGCATATTGAAAGGACCCTTTTATGGGCAAAGCACTCAAGCGCTGGTGGCCGCTCTTTATGCTGCCCACGTGCCTGGCGTTTATGATCGGGTTCGTGATCCCTTTTATCCAGGGCTTCTATCTCTCGTTCTGCCAGTTTATTATCATTAGTAACGCGCACTTTGTCGGTATCGAGAACTACGTGCGCGCGCTGTCCGATCCGCAGTTCTCCACGTCGTTCTTCTTTACCGTGGCGTTTGCCTTCCTGTCGACGGTGCTCATCAACGTGATCGCCCTGGCCATTGCGCAGGCGCTCACCCGCAAGGCGCTCAAAGGCACCAACATCTTCCGTACGATCTTCTTTATGCCTAACCTGATCGGCGGCATCGTGCTGGGCTACATTTGGCAGATTCTGATCAACTGCCTGCTCTCCAACGTGGGCGCCCAGCTCATCGCTCTTAACTCTGCTGCTGGCTTCTGGGGCCTTATCATCCTGACCCTGTGGCAGCAGGTCGGCTACATGATGATCATCTACATCGCTGGTCTGCAGTCCATTCCGTCCGACTACATCGAGGCCGCCAAGGTCGACGGTGCCACGGCATGGCAGACGTTTTGGAAGGTTAAGATCCCTAACCTGATGCCGACCATCACCATCTGCCTGTTCCTGTCCATCACCAACGGCTTTAAGCTGTTCGACCAGAACCTCGCCCTTACCGGCGGCGCCCCCGCGCACTCCACCGAGATGCTCGCCCTGAACATCTACAACACGTTCTATTCGCGTGCCGGTATCGCATGGCAGGGCATTGGTCAGGCCAAGGCGGTTATCTTCTGCATCCTGGTCGTGGCCATCTCCATGATCCAGCTTAAGGCCACGAGGTCCAAGGAGGTGCAGCAGTAATGAAACGCGATAAGGTTATCAACCGCGCGCTCTCGATTTTCTTTACGATCCTGTCGCTCGCGTGGATCTACCCCGTGTTCATGATCGCGCTCAATTCCTTTAAAAAGGCAACTGCAATCAGCACCACCACGGCATTCGATCTGCTCACGCCCGAGACGTTCAACGGCCTCGCAAACTACATGCATGCCCTTAACGAGCAGGGCTTTGCCTCGGCATTTATGTACTCGCTCATCATCACGGTCACGTCGGTCGTGCTGATTTTGGTATGCTGCTCCATGTGCGCTTGGTACGTGGTGCGCGTCAACAACAAGATCTCGAACTTCTTCTATTACCTGTTCGTCTTCTCGATGGTCGTGCCGTTCCAGATGCTCATGTTCACGCTGTCCAATTTGGCGGACCGCATCGGCTTCAACACGCCGTTCAACATCTGCTTTATCTACCTTGGCTTTGGCGCGGGCCTGGCGGTCTTTATGTTCGCCGGCTTTGTAAAGAACATCCCGCTCGAGATCGAGGAGGCGGCCATGATCGACGGCTGCAACCCGGTCCAGGTGTTCTTTAAAATCGTCCTTCCCATCATGAAGCCCACCTATCTTTCGGTCGGCATTCTCGAGACCATGTGGGTCTGGAACGACTACCTGCTGCCCTACCTCACCCTCGACTCCACCAAGTACAAGACCATTCCTATCTTGATCCAGTACTTCCGCGGCGGCTATGGCCACGTCGAGCTCGGCCCCATGATGGCCTGCATCATGATGGTCGTTATCCCCATCGTCATCATGTACATCCTCTGCCAGAAGTACATCATCGACGGCGTGGTGGCAGGTGCCGTCAAGGGCTGATGCCGTAACTGTTTTGCAAGTTTCTGCGGCGCCCCTCAGCGCGGCGCCGCACATCGAAAGGTAAAGACATGGCCGAGATCGTTCTCAAACATGTTCAGAAGGTGTATCCCAACACCGAGTCCAAAAAGAAGGGCTTCTTTGGCAAAAAGAAGAAGACCGAGGAGAAGAAGCATAACCTTAAGGTTACCGAGGATGGCGTGCTCGCTGTAGAGGACTTCAACCTCACCGTTCACGACCAGGAGTTCGTCGTTCTCGTTGGCCCGTCTGGCTGCGGTAAGTCCACGACGATGCGCATGGTTGCCGGCCTGGAGGACATTACCTCGGGCGATGTGCTCATCGACGGCAAGCGCGTCAACGACGTGGCGCCCAAGGACCGCGACATCGCCATGGTGTTCCAGAGCTACGCTCTGTACCCCAACATGACGGTGTACGAGAACATGGCGTTTACGCTTGAGCTCAAGAAGGTCCCCAAAGACGAGATCGACCGCAAGGTTCGCTCCGCTGCCGAGATCTTGGGTATCACCGAGTACCTCGACCGCAAGCCTAAGGCGCTCTCGGGCGGCCAGCGCCAGCGCGTCGCCATCGGCCGCGCCATCGTGCGTGACCCCAAGGTCTTCCTGATGGACGAGCCGCTGTCCAACCTGGATGCCAAGCTTCGTAACCAGATGCGTGCCGAGCTCATCAAGCTGCGCCACGAGATCAAGGGTACGTTCATCTATGTTACTCACGACCAGACCGAGGCCATGACTCTCGGCGACCGCATCGTGGTCATGAAGGACGGCGTCGTCCAGCAGATCGCCACCCCGCAGGAGGTCTTCAACCACCCCGCGAACATCTTCGTCGCCGGCTTTATCGGCGTGCCGCAGATGAACTTCTTCGATGCCCAGCTGGTGCGCTCGGGCGACGGCTTCACCGTCAAGACCGAGGATATGAACGTGGCGCTCGCTCCCGAGACCTGCGCTCAGCTTGCCCTCAACTGGGACGGCGGCGACGTGAAGGAGATCACGGCCGGCGTGCGCCCCGAGCAGATTCTGCTTGCCGACAAGGACGAGGAGGGTGCACTCCAGGGCACCGTCGAGGTGACCGAGCTCATGGGCTCGACCGAGCATGTCCACGTGACCGCTCCCGATGGCCAGTTTGTCCTGATCATTCCCGTTGTCGACCTTGAGGCCAAGGGTGCGCTCAAGGCGGGCGACACCATCTGGTTCAAGTTTGAGAAGAACGCGACCCATCTCTTCGATAAGGTGTCTGGCAAGAACCTTATCTAGGCCCGATCCAATCAGGCCCTCCTTTTGGGCGACTGCGGCTTTGCCATCCTTTTGCCGTGGTTACATATAAGGCTCCCCTTCCGTCCACTAGGCGAGAGGGGAGCCTTTCTTTATGACGGGGTTGTCTGGTCGGTCGTTTGTCTTGATCTGTAACAGGAGGAGGGCCAAATTGGGTCTAGATGTTACAGATTGAGACAGCATCGAGCTGCCTATCCTTTCATCTCGATCTGTAACACGAAGGACTGATTTCGGCGGCTACCTGTTACAGATTGAGATTGTTTTAGCCGCCTTACCCGTCTGTCTCATTCTGTAACAGGTAGACCCAGTTTTGCCGTCTAGGTGTTACAGGCCGAGATTGTTTGGTCGAGACAAATCACAGGCCGGCGTATCGGCACAAAAAACGGAGCCGTGTTGCCACGACTCCGCTTTCAAGAGGATGGGTAAAGGAAACGAAATTAGCTCAGGTGCCAAATCTCGTCGTTGTACTGGGAGATCGTGCGGTCGGACGAGAAGGTGCCGGCGTTGGCGATGTTGATCAGCGCCTTGCGCATCCAAGCGTCCTGGTCCTCGTAGTCGGCTAGCACGCGCTCCTTGGTCTGGATGTACTCCTCAATGTCGAGCAGGGCCATAAACCAGTCCTTGCCCTTGATGTCGTCGTGCAGGCGCTGCAGGCGCTCGGCGTTGCCGGTCGCCATAAAGGCGGGGTTGGCGATGAAGTCCACCAGCAGCTTGATGCCGGGCTTGCGATAGAGCGCGCCGGCGTCATAGCTGCCGTCGGCGTAGAGCTGCTCGACCTGCTTGGAAGAGGCACCAAAGGTGTAGATGTTCTCGTCGCCCACGAGCTCGGCAATCTCCACGTTGGCACCGTCAAGCGTGCACAGGGTCAAAGCGCCGTTGAGCATGAACTTCATGTTGGAGGTGCCGCTCGCCTCCTTGGAGGCCAAGCTGATCTGCTCGGAGATATCGGCGGCGGGGATCACACGCTCAGCAGCGGTGACGTTGTAGTTCTCGATCATGACAACCTGCAGGTAGGGGGCCACGTCGGGGTCGTTGGCGATCCACTGCGACAGTGTCAGGATCAAATGGATGATGTCCTGGGCGATGGTGTAGGCAGGTGCCGCCTTGCCGCCGAAGATGATGGTGATGGGGTGCTCGGGTTTATTGCCGTTCTTGATGTCGAGATACTTCCAGATGATGTAGAGCGCGAGCATCTGCTGGCGCTTGTACTCGTGGATACGTTTGACCTGAACATCGATGATGGCGTTGGAAGGAATGGTCACACCCTGCTCGAGCGCCATGAACTGGCGCATGATGGTCTTGGCCTCGGCCTTGGTGGCGGCCAGGCGATCAAGAACATCCTTGTCGTTAGCGAATTCGGCGAGCTTGCTCAGGTCGCCGGTGCTGCGCCAATCGGTGCCGATCACATCGTCGAGTAGGCTGGCGAGCGCGGGGTTGGCGCCATGGATCCAACGGCGGAAGGTTATGCCGTTGGTTTTGTTGGAGAACTTCTCGGGATAGATCTCGTAGAACGGGTGAAGCTCGGTGTCCTCCAGGATCTTAGTGTGGAGTGCGGCGACGCCATTGATGGAGAAGCCAAAGTGAATGTCCATGTGGGCCATGTGGACGGTGTCGTGCTCGTCGATGATGGCGACGCGCGGGTCATCGTGCTCGGCCTTCGCGATCTCATCGAGCTTGACGATAATGTCGGCGATGGCGGGGGAGACTTTCTGCAGGCTGGTGAGCGGCCACTTCTCGAGCGCCTCGGCAAGGATCGTGTGGTTGGTGTAGGCGACCATGGAGCGCACGATGGTAACGGCCTCGTCAAACTCGATGTCGTGCTCGGCGGTGAGCAGGCGGATGAGCTCGGGAATGATCATAGTGGGGTGCGTGTCGTTGATCTGGACCACGGCGTAGTCGGCCAGATCGTGCAGGTTGTTGCCGCGTTCGACGGCCTCGTCGATCAGGAGCTGGGCGGCGTTGCTCACCATGAAGTACTCCTGGTAGATGCGAAGCAGGCGGCCCTGCTCATCGGAATCATCCGGATAGAGAAACAAGGTGAGGTTCTTGGCGATCTCGGTCTTGTCGAAGTCGATGGAGCTGCCGGGAACCAGGCCGTCGTCGACACTTGCCAGGTCAAACAGACGCAGGCGGTTCTTGGTGGGCTGGCCGTAACCGGGCACATCGATGTTGACGAGCTTGGAGGTGACGGCAAAATCGCCAAACTCGACGGTGTAGGAGCGGTCGTCATCGATCAGGATGTCCTGCTCGCCAAGCCATTCGTCGGGGACTGCCTTTTGCTGGCTGTCGGCAAAGCGCTGGCGGAACAGGCCGTAATGGTAATTGAGACCCACGCCGTCACCGGTAAGGCCCAGCGTGGCAATGGAATCCAGGAAGCACGCGGCCAGACGGCCGAGGCCGCCGTTGCCCAGCGACGGTTCGACCTCAAATTCCTCAATCTTGTTGAGGTCGTGGCCGGCAGCGGTGAGCTGGTCTTTGACCTCGGCATAGATGCCAAGGTCGATCATGTTGTTGATCAGCAGTTTGCCAATCAAAAACTCAGCAGAGATGTAATAGAGCTTTTTCTTGCCATTGTTGAGCGGGCAGGCGGCGGAGCGCTCCTGTACGAGCTTGACCAGCAGTTTGTAAATGCGGCGGTCATCGAGTTGCTCGAGCGAAGTTCCAAAGGACTGCTCGGCAAGATCCGCAAGATCGATACGGGGCATGTTTCCTCCTGTGGTGAGTTGACGGCATGTCAGAAATTCAAAAGAAGCCCGCGCGAGGGGATTGGGGTTGCCTCGCGCGGGAAAAGCGGTCGCGTCCGCACGGTGGGGTGGGGTCGGGCGCGGTAGCTCCTATTGAGGAAGCTCGATTTCGGCTTCCGACGGGATGCGGAAGTAGGTCTCGGTCCAGTCGGTGAGTTTGTGCTCGAGCTCGCGGGTGATGGCGCCGTCGAGCATACGCCAGGTCCAGTTGCCGCCCAGCGTGGCAGGGGTGTTGATGCGCGCCTCGTTGCCCAAGTTGAGCAGGTCCTGCATGGTGTAGATGCACGTGTCGCTCACGCTGGCGGCGATGGTGCGATTGAGTGCATCTGCCATGGGTTCGCCGGCCTGCCGGTGGGTGTACAGGGCTGCCTGCTCGCGCTGGCGCTGGGTGGCCGTTCCCTCAAACCAACCGCGCGCCGTTTCGTTGTCGTGGGTGCCCACATAGGCGACGGTGTTGGCGATGTAGTTATGCGGCAGGTAGTACGAGTTGGTGCCCTCAAAGGCAAACTGCAGGATCTTCATGCCGGGGAAGCCCGAGTTGTCGCGCATGTCGATGACGCCGGGGGTGAGGAAGCCCAGGTCCTCGGCGATAATGGGCAGCGTGCCGAGCTTTTCCTCGAGCGTCTTAAAGAACTTGAGGCCGGGACCCTGCGTCCACGAACCATATGACGAATCGGGAGAGGAGAACGGCACCTCCCAAAATGCCTCGAAACCGCGGAAGTGGTCCAGACGGATGATGTCGTACATGTCGAGGGCGGCTCGGATGCGGCTTTCCCACCAGGAGAAGCCGTCTGCTTCCATGGCATCCCAGTCATAGATGGGGTTGCCCCAGTACTGGCCGGTAGCCGAGAACTGATCGGGCGGCGTTCCCGCGACGCTGACGGGATTGCCGGCGGCGTCGATCTTAAAGAGCTCAGGTGTCGCCCACATCTCGACGGAGTCACGCGAGACATAGATGGGCAAATCTCCGATGATGAGAATGTCGCGCTCGTTGGCATAGGCCTTGAGGCGGCTCCACTGGCGATCGAAGAAGTACTGCGTCATCTGGTGGTAGAGCATGCGCTCGGGATGGGCGGCGCAGATCTTGCTGGATGCCTCGCCGCGGCGGCGGAGCTCCTCGGGCCACTCCCAGAAGGCCTTGAGCCCGCATTCCTCTTTGACGGTCATGAACTCGCAGTAGGGGATGAGCCAGTCCTCGTTGGCTTGGATAAAGTCATCAAAATCGGCCGGCTTGTCGGCAGCAAAGCGCTCAGCGGCTCGGTCGAGAATCTGACGGCGGCCGCCAAAGATAGCACCGTAGTCGACATTGCTGGGATCGGAGCCCAGGTACACGCCGTCGATATCGTGCTGCTCCAGATAGCCGGCCTCGATAAGCTCGGCAAAGTCGATAAAGTTGGGGTTGCCTGCGCGGGCCGAGAACGACTGATAGGGCGAATCGCCATAGCTGGTCGTCGTAAGGGGCAGAATCTGCCAGTAATGTTGTTTGCACGAGGCGAGAAAATCGACGAAGTCGTAGGCATTCCAGCCAAAGCCGCCGATTCCGTATGGTCCGGGCAGAGATGAGACGGGCATGAGGACGCCGCTTGCACGCTCCATGAATGCGCTCACCAACCTTCTTGTTGTGGGGTCGGCCTGCCGATGGGTGTGCAGTCCGCCTCCGATGTTCTGATTCGATACGCCTATTGTAAAACATGTTGTTTAAACATGTACAGGCAAGATAAAAAAGTTGGTCGATTTTCGGCGAATGGTTACATGTCATGAAAAAGCCCCGACCTCGCAACGTGAGATCGGGGCAAGAGCGGTATGTAGGTTTTTGCTACTCGGCGTCGGCGAAGCCGTTGGGGTTGTGGCTCTGCCAGTTCCAGCTATCGCGGCACATGTCCGCGATGTCGTACTGGGCCTTCCAGCCCATCATGCGCTCGGCCTTGGAGGCATCGCACCAGTTGGCAGCGATGTCGCCGGCGCGGCGCTCGCGGATCACGTAGGGCAGCTCCTTGCCGCAGGCCTTGGAGAAGGCGGCGACGACCTCGAGCACCGAGGTGCCGGTGCCAGTGCCCAGGTTAAAGATCTCGACGCCGGTCTTGCCGTTCATCCAGTTGAGGGCGGCAACGTGGCCCGAGGCCAGGTCGCAAACGTGGATATAGTCGCGCACACCCGTGCCGTCGGGGGTGGGGTAGTCATTGCCAAAGACCTGAACGGCCTCGAGCTTGCCCACGGCAACCTGCGCGACATAGGGCACCAGGTTGTTGGGGATACCCTTGGGGTCCTCGCCGATCAGGCCCGACGGATGGGCGCCGATGGGATTGAAGTAGCGGAGCAGCACGACGTCCCACTCGGGGTCGGCGGTGTGTACGTCCATAAGGATCTGCTCGATCATCCACTTGGTCCAGCCATAGGGGTTGGTTGCGGGCTTCTTGGGGTCTTCCTCGGTGACGGGCGGGTTGTCCGGGTCGCCGTAGACGGTCGAGGAGCTCGAGAAGATGATGGACTTGCAGCCATGGTTGCGCATGACGTCGATGAGCACCAGGGTGTTTTCGATGTTGTTGTGGTAGTACTCGACGGGCTTGCTCACCGACTCGCCGACGGCCTTAAAGCCGGCGAAGTGGATGACGCGGTCGATCTGATGGGTGTCGAAGATCTTGTTCATGGCCTCGCGGTCGAGCACGTTGGCCTCGTAGAAGGTGAGGTTCTTGGCAGCCTCTTCGCCCACGATGGTCTTGACGCGGTCGACGGCGACGGCGCTGGAGTTGGAAAGGTCATCGACGATGACGACCTGGTAGCCGCCCTCGAGCAGCTGAACGACGGTGTGCGAGCCGATAAAGCCGGCGCCACCGGTTACGAGGACGCAGGTGTCTTTGGGGTCGAGTGCTTTGGACATGTAGTCTCCTATCGAATCAGGAACACTTCTTCAGGGGAGTATAGCGCAGGCAGGGGCACTCAAAACGTGCAGGGCAGGAAAAGCAGATGAACATGCTAACGTACTCATGGAAATGTTTGGCGTGGGCATACCCTCGACCTTGACGTTTGCATACGAGCCGCCGACCATACGGTTTGCTGCCGTTCGTGGAAATCGTTGGGATGCGCCGGATGTACGCTAATATGTATGAGTTGAGCGACATATAAATAAACATGTAACGGAGTAGATATGTCACCAAACAGCGATTCCATCCTTTCCCAGGAGCTTTCGCGTCGCACTGCCCTCAAGGCCCTGTTCGGCGCAGCTTCTGCAGCCGTTCTTTTTGGTCTGCCCGCTCGCGCCCATGCTGCGGAGGCCACCAAGGAAACCACCGACAAGCTCAATGCGGCCCAGGCTCAGCTTGACGAGGTCCAGGCCCAGCTCGACAGCATCGCAAATGAATACGCGGCGCTGGCCAACAAGAACGCCCAGACCCTCAACGATATCGAGGGCGTACAGGGCCAGATTGACAGCACGCAGGCGCAGATTGACGAAAAGAAGGCCGAGCTCAAAAAGAAGCGCGACGATCTTTCCGATCGCGTTTCCGCCAGCTATAAGTCGGGCGGCACCAACGTCCTGTCGCTGCTGCTCGCCTCGGGTTCGTTTGAGGAGCTCGTCGCCAATGCGCACTATGTTGAGAAGATCAACAAGAGCGACCGTGACGCCATCGAGGACATCCAGACCATCCAGCAAGAGCTCGATACACAGAAGTCCGAGCTCGAGTCGCAAAAAGCCGACTTGGAGAAGCTCAAGGACCAGCAGACTGCTCAGATGCGGGACATGCAGGCCAAGCAGCAGGAGGTCCAGACGGTTCTGAACGGCCTCTCCGACGATGTCAAGGAGCTCATGGCCCAGCGCGATTCCGAGATTCTTGCTGCTGCTCAGGCCGAGGAGGCTGCCAAGAAGGCTGCCGCTGCCGCGGCTGCCGCAAACAAGAACAATTCCTACTCGGGTGGTTCAAGCTCGGGTGGCGGTTCGTATGCGCCCGGAACTCCGCAACAGAATGCCGGCTCGGGCAAGCAGCAAGCCGTCGTCAACGCGTGCTACTCCACGCCCTCGCCTGGCCAGAACTGGTGCGCGGCGTGGGTCACCAACGTCTTCCGCAACGCCGGCGTTGGTTACTTTGGTGGTAACGCGTGCGACATGTTTAACGCATGGTGCTATAGCTCCGATCGCTCGGCGCTGCAGGTGGGCATGATTGTTGCCGACTCATCGCATAGCGGCACCGGCATACCGGGCCTGATCTATGGCCACGTGGGCATCTACGTTGGCGGCGGCATCGTTATGAGTAACGAGGGCGCCATCACGTCGAGGTCGCTTGACTCGTTCATTGGGTTCTACGGCACTGGCTCTGGCGTGCGTTGGGGCTGGCTCGGCGGTATTGCGCTGTCGTAACTGCGGCTTGAAGCTGGTTGGTCCGGGACTGCGGGCGAGGCATAAGGTTGCCTGCTCTACAGTCCTGCGCAAGACGAAGGCCCCTTTCGGGGCCTTCTTTTTATAAAAATTCGCCGACTCGGTGGACTTCGGGTTCTAGGTCTACGTCGAACTGCTCTTTGACTTTGGCTTGGATGTCGCGGGTGAGTTCGTCGACGTCGGCGGCGGTGGCGTGGTCGGCGTTGACGATGAAGCCGCAGTGTTTTTCGCTCACCTGCGCGCCGCCGACAGCATGGCCGCGCAGGCCGGCATCCATGATGAGCTTGCCGGCAAAGTAGCCCTCGGGGCGCTTGAAGGTGGAGCCGGCGCTCGGCATGTCGAGCGGCTGCTTGTCCTCGCGGCGCTGGCGGTAGTCGTCCATGTCGGCCTTGATCATCGCGGCGTTGCCCGGGGCGAGATTGAAGGTGGCCGAAAGCACGGTAAAGCCGTCGTCGGCGATGCGGCTCTTGCGATAGCCCAGGTTAAGCTCGTCGACATCGAACTCGATGATGCTGCCGCTGCCGCGGGTGCCGTCGTCGAGCATGCGGGCGGGCTTGTAGACGCGCACAGACTCCAGCACATCGGCCATGCAGGCGCCATAGGCGCCGGCGTTCATGTAGCAGGCGCCGCCGACCGATCCGGGGATACCCGAGATGGGCTCCATGCCGGTGAGACCGGCCTCGGCTGCCGCCGCGGCGACATCGGAAAGCAAGGCGCCGGCTGCTGCCGTGACGTGCGTGCCGTTGACCGTAATGTCGGAGAGGCCCTCGCCAAGCGCCACGACGACGCCGCGGATGCCCTTGTCACCGACGAGCAAGTCGGAGCCGTTGCCCACGATGGTGAGGGGCAGATCGCAGCGATAGCAGGTATCGAGCGTGGCGACGAGGCCCTGCTCGGTATCGGGCGTGACAAAGACGTCGGCCGGGCCGCCGATTTTAAACGTGGTGTGCTCGCGCATGGGCTCGCTCATCAGCACGTTGTCCTCGCCGGCAACGCCAGCAAGCGCGCACAGCAGGTCCTCGTTAAAAAAGTCGTTCTCGTGCATACGAATATCCGCCTTTTGGTGGTCGTTGTCATCAATCGATTGCAATATACCCCACCCGGACGGATTTGGTGCGCTGGCGGCGATAAAACAGCCGTCTACCGGATTGGTAAAGTGTTTATCATCGAGGTAGAGGGACGGTCGCTATACTTTCAAGAGATTGCGCGAATACTCGGAAGGAGCGAGATGGGCAACAAAGTTACTCTCAAGCAGATTGCCCAGGAGGTGGGACTTTCCCCCTCGTCGGTCTCGCTTGTTCTCAATAATCGGCCCTGCCGCATCTCGGAAGAAAACCGCAAGCTCATCAAGGAGGTCGCGGCGCGCAACCACTATGTCCCTAACCAGATCGCGCGCAGCCTGGTCATGCGCGAGTCGCGCACGCTGGGCCTTATCGTTCCCAATATCGAGAGCCGCTTTTTTGCCTCGCTCGCCGGCAGCTTGGAAAAGCGCTGCCGCGAGGATGGCTATGCGCTCTTTATTACCAGCTCGGGTGGAAGTGCCGACGACGATCTTGAGCTGCTGCGCCAGCTGGTGACGCGCGGCGTCGACGGCGTCTTTCTGGTAGTGGGTGACGAGTTCTCCGACGACCGCGCCCTGCGCGAAGAAGTCAGCCATCTGCCCATTCCGGCGGTAATGGTCGACCGTGCCATTGAGGGGCTCGAGTGCGACAAGGTGATGTTCGACCACGAGATGGGTGGCTACATGGCTACCCGCTATCTGATCGAGCAGGGTCACCGTCGCATTGCCTGCTTGGTTAATGCTCGCCGTTCCAATACGGGTCGTAAACGTCTTGCCGGCTACGAGCGTGCGCTGCGCGAGGTTGGCCTGCCGATCGACGCACGTTTGGAGTTTGAGAGCGAGTACTACATTCCGAGCGCATACGAGGCGTCGGAGGCGGTGCTCGCAACTGACGCCACCGCCGTGTTCGCAAGCTCGGATAACATTGCCCTCGGTCTGCTCAAGCGCTTGCACGAGATGGGTAGGAGCATCCCGGGCGATATCTCGGTCGTAAGCTATGACAACTCGGCGGCCGACGTTCTCTTTGAGCCGGCGCTGACCGCGATCGAGCAGGATCCTGGTGTTCTTGCGGAGCATGCTTTTGGCTGCATGTCCAAGCGTCTTGCCGGTAGGGGCGGTAGGCGTGCCGAAGAGGTCGTTTTGGAGCCGGCGCTTATCGTTAAGGGCAGCGTGCTCGAGCTTACCGAATAAAGCTAAGCGCACTTGTTTGTTTGCATAGATTGCATGCGGAGTGTCCGCTATTTGCCGGCGGGGCCGGGGAGGCATACTTTGTTTTGAGAAGTTCGCGAAGCTCACTTCCAAAACCAAGCACCCCGCCCCCACCCTCGTCTGTGAACTTTTCCGCTGGGCGAGCCATAGACGCCGCGCACCGATGCGGTAAAGCGGCGGCTTGAAATTGGTGCTATATTCAGCTTGAGTTGTTTAATACTAGAACGGGAGGCTGATATGGGGCTGTTCAAGAAGAAAAACCCGCAGGATGCCTTTGATCCCGATGTGTTTACCATCACGGATACGATTTTGGACCCGCCGCGGTTTACTTTTTTGCCGGCTATCTACCAGGATGCCACGCGCCGCAAGTGGGCCGTGCATCAGCGCGGCGGCGAGCCGAAGATTTTTGACTATGCGGACGTGCTGCAGTGCGAGATTGTCGAGACCGGAAATCCCGAGGATGTGTCGGAGCTTAGCAATCGCGAACTAGCTCAGCAGATTTTGATTAATCCAGCTCAGGCTACCAAAAACAACGCTGCCAAGCGTAATATGTGCCTTGGTATGGGTGTCATCGTTGTCGTGCAAACCGGCGAGGATGAGATTTCGAAACTTGAGATTCCGGTGACCGTGGGCGAAGTCAAGCGAGACTCCGGCCTATATCGGTCGTATCGGAACGTTGCAGAGCAGATCAAAGAAGCCTTCGACGCCATGGGGCGTCCGGAGCAATGATGCCCGCAGCATCAAGCGGTTGAGGAGCCGTGCCCATGCCGAGTGAACTATATGCGATTCCGCCCAAAGATCGCGCCTTTGAGGGCATTCTTTGGTATATCAATCATTATGACCTGCAGGGTGGCGACCGGCTGCCCGCCGAGCGTGTGCTCTGTGAAGAGCTGGGCGTGTCGCGCACGGCGTTGCGTGCTGCGATTACGCGCCTTATTTCGTGCGGAACTTTGGAAAGCCGCCGCGGTTCGGGCACCTATGTGTGTCCTCCCAAACCACTGAACATCTTTCAGGAAACATGGAACTATACGCAGGCGGTGGAGAGGGTTGGCTCAAAGTCGACCGCACGCCTGGTTTGGTCCAAGGTCGTGTACGCCGATATCGATCTGGCCCAAAAGGCCCAGATCGACCTGGGCATGCCGCTCTTCTGCATTCGACGTGTGCGCGTGGTTAATGGTTCCCCGGCGTCGATTGAGACGGCCCACGTCAATCTGTCTTTGTGCCCCTCGCTTCCCGATCACGATTTTGAGCAGGAAAGCCTCTACGACGTTTTGCTCAAAGAAGGGAATGTCCATGTGACGCACGGCAAGGAGCATATTTCCATCAGCCGTCTGAACGCCGACGAGGCCAAGTTGCTGGGTGCTCAGGAGGGCACGCCGGTGTTTTACAAGGCTTCGCACGAGCGTGACGAGAACGATGGCTTTGTCGAGTATTGCAAATCCGTGATTCTGCCGACCAAATATCGTTTTGCCGATAACGGCGAGGCAGACGGCGTTGCGACGAAGGTGGGTATCGAATGGCTGATGCAGTAGAAGACTTGCCGGTTTACAAACAAATTCGCCGCTGCATTGCGGAGCGAATCGAGCGCGGCGACTACCCGACGGGCTCGATGATTCCGTCCGAAAACGAGCTGGCCGAGGAGTTTGGCACGACGCGCCTGACAATCCGAAGTGCCATGGACGAGCTGGTCAAAAGTGGCCAGATTCGTCGCGTGCAGGGCAAGGGCGCCTTTGTGGGACACAAGTGGTTTGACGAGCACGAACGCAAGGGCGGCTTCCGTCAGTCGGTTCTGGCGTCGGGCGCGACGCCGTCGGTGCGCATTCTGGCGCGCTCCAAACGCTACGCCGGCCCGTATTACGCCGACCTGTTTGGCATCGCCGAGGACGATCTGCTTTACTCGGTGCGCCGTCTCAACTGCATTGATGGGGAGCCCGTGTCGATCGAGATGACGCTGATTCCGTGTCTGCTGTTTCCGGGCATCGAAGACGTGGACATTTCGGTCTTCAGCCTGTTCGAGACCTACGACATGTTGGGGCGCAAGCCGGACAAGTCGATTGAGAAACTCGATATTGAAGCGCTGGGCGCACGCGATGCGAGTTTGCTCAATCTTGAGCCGGGCGATCTGGCGCTCGTACTGGAATGCCTGACCTATGACTCGAGTGGGCAGGCGATCGAGCATGCCAAGTCTTTTAACCGCGGTGATGCCGGCGGATATACCTACAACTATTAGCGTCTAGAGCATCCTCGTGCACGGCGGGGTGCTCATTTTTTTACGGACATGTGTCGCATGACCGATGAACGGCAAAAACTGACCGTCTACCGAGAGGGGAGGATGAAATCAAAAAATCGGTATTAAAAACGGCTAACCTGTAATCGTTCACTGGTATTAAGAACCTTTGAATTGTTGAGCTTGGGGCCAAGATGTCCACAAGGTTAAGCGGCGAGACGGGGCGGCAAGCCTGTCCATTCCGTGCGACAATTCAAACTGCTCGTGAAAGGAGCGGGAATGAAGGAGACCGAGAAGATCGAGATCATGCACTTCGACCAGGAGGGCTACCTCG
>CABSKX010000027.1 GCA_902478365.1 uncultured Collinsella sp.
GTGTCCCAGAATCGACATGGCTTCAAGTGGAAAGCGCGTCTTAGAATGCCGCGCCGGCGTTTTTGGCGGTCGTGGTTGGAAAGGGGAGCATTGCCTACACACGCGACGACGGCGTGGCGGTGATCCCCATGGCGGCACTTGGGGCGTAGTGGTTTTGCGGACGTGCCGTGCTTCCTTTACCGAAAATCCATTTGGTAAACCAGATGCTCGCGGATAGAATAAAGTTGGCGGCAGCCCAAGTTCTGGAGAGCTGGGCAGCGCCGTTGCTTGGTCAAGAGGTCAGTGCCTTAATGGCAGCGACTTGTTATGCTTCGAATGCTGCTTGAGTGCCTCGGAAAGTTCGATAAGCGCCGTGAAGAGCGAGATCAAAGCAACCAAGAGCTCTACGAGCTCTGATGGGCCCGGGATGACCGCTGATTCAAGTCACCGGGCCTAAATCTTTTTCATCCATTTGAATAGAGTGGGCGGCGCTCTTGGGGTCGACTGCATGGCGTGTGCCTGGCGCGCGTGGCATTGCGCCCCGCTTTCATGTCCGCACGGGCGCCTATCCTTACGGCAACGTAGCCGCCCATGTAGCGAGCGGCAGGCAACGGAGAAAGGCCATAATCGTGTCAGCTGAAAAGACGCCGTGTATCTCGGCTATCGATACGACGAACTTTGCGCGCCAGATTGTGCTGGACTTTGAGTTTGCACCGGTGCCAAAGCAGCGCCAGCGCCGTGGACTGCGCAACGAGATTATCGAGGTCGGCGCCGTCAAGCTCGATTACCACGGCAACGTTATGGGCGAGTTCTCGCAGTTTGTGCAGACGGAATTTACCGAAGGCGTTGCGTTCCCCGTCCGCGAGCTTACGGGGATATCGGCCGTGGACACCGCGATGGCCGACCCGCTCTACATGGTGATCAAAAGGCTCAGCGATTGGATCGGTCGCTACTCCGCCCAGGTGGTCTGTTGGAGCGGGACGGACCGTCGACAGCTTTTGACCGAGTGCCAGGCAAAGCACATCGACCTTTCCGCATTTCCTACGGATTGGGCCGATCTGCAGGCGTTTTATACCTCGATCATGGACGTGGGCAGCCACGGGTGCGTCTCTTTGAGTGACGCGGCAACGTGGTTCGGCATCGAGTTCGACGAGTCGACGGGTCACGCCCACAGCGCCCTGGCCGATGCGCGCGTGACCGCTAAGCTGCTCAAGCAGATGATGGAGGGGGACTATCACGTGAGTCCGCGCGCCCAGGAAGTCCGCCAACGGTGGGGGATGGGCGATCGAGCTCAGACGCGCCTTTCCAGCAAGTGCCCCGAGCTGGGCGACCTGCTGCTGAAGCTGAAGGCGGAGGGGAGGTAGGCCTTTTGAGAACGCCATTCGGTTTGGCATGGCGGAGCTGTAAGCGCGGCTCCACCATGCTGTTTGAATCAAAGCGTCAACCAGTATGACGAGCTGCCTGGTCTGTCTGCCTACACCATCGCAATCCCGCGCACGGCACTCAGCAGCTCGTGCTCCCTCTGGCTCCATTGGCGCAGCTCGGCCGCGCGCACGGCGCCGCGGCACAGGTCCAGGAATGCCTCGGCTCCCTCGCAGAAGCACTCGCGGGCAAAGGCGCCGGATCCGTCCGCAACGCACGCGCCGTCAGCGAAGAGCTTCCAGCTGGACGGCTCGCGCGAGTCGTCTCCGAGCAGCTTGATCTGCAGTACGTGCGGGTTGCCGGCAGCACAGAGCTCTTCCTCGAGCTTCTGTACCGTAAAGCGCATCTGGTGGGAGAGGCTGCTCTTGACCATGGCCGAGGCATAGCCGCTCGGCCCGTCCAAAAGATGCATTCGTTTTGGCTTGACGACCAGGTTGTGGAAACTGCGCTCGCTGCGCACGGAGAAATTGTCCATACGGACTCCTTTCATCGATGTTGGCAGGGCCACCGTGCCTCTTGGCCGGTTGGCGTCGGGATCGTGGAGCCAACTCTCTACCCCGACTCTGGATAAAACGTGCCCGCTCCTTGCGGACACGATGGAGTCTATCAGCGCACGCGGACAGAAATCAAGCGCCGCCTGCGAAATGATGTGCAGACGGCGCTTGATTACGCGGCAATTATTCGGCCAACATCCGGAAAAGTGTCGAAATCAGCCGTATGAAAGTACGGAAAAGTGTCAAATTCGAGCCGCCCAAATTACGGAAAAGTGTCGAAATGGGCGCGTGGAAATCACGGAAAAATGTAAAACTGCACGTAAACAGGGGTGCGGCATAGCTTATGTTCCACCTAGCTGTTGGGGTCGCCCTTGAGGGTGTTGATGTCCAGGTACTGGTTGTCGTCCTCTTTTTGCTGCGTTGCCGATTCGGACGCAGTGGGGCCGCGGAACAGCTGGAATCCCTCAAATGCGATTACGCCGAGCAGAGCGATGATGATGGCGATAAAGACAACCTTTGCCGCCTGCGAAAACTCCGAAAAGCGCGGCGGTTCTTCTTCGGTGTGGTAATCGGCAGCGCGCTCATCGTCGGTGCCGTGGGTATACGACGATGCCGAGGCTGCCTTTACGCTCGCTTGGTTGTAATCGGGAACGAGCGTGGCGGCAAACGGATCGCGAGAATAGCCGCTCGACGTTTGGCCGTAATCCTCGGTTTCGATGCGGCCGGCGCGAGGTTGTTCGTTCGGGCGGTTGGCGTATGCTGCGGTGCTGTCGTATGCGGAGCTGCGTTCCTCGGCAGCCGCAAACAGGGGGTTTACCGGAATGTTGAGCGCCGGCATGCCGCCCGAGGTCTCGTCCAGATCTGCCGCTGCCCAGGAATCAAAGGCAAACTGGCGGTTGGAAAGATCATCCAGATCCATGACAGGCGGCTCGAGCTCGGGCTCGGGAGCCGTGTATGCCGACTGCTGCGGGGCAGCGTAGCGAATCGTGCTGTCTGCCGTGGGGCGCTGTGCCGCTGCAGCGAGAAACGCCGCCGTCTCGGACGGATCGCTAGCAGGACGGGGCGCAGGGGCGGCTTTACGCTTTGTCTGCACGATGGGACGGGTGGCAAAGTCGTCCGCGGGCACGGATGCCGGCGCGGGCGTGGCGGAAGGTGCGGGCTTTGCACTTGTCGGGCGAGCTCCGCCGCCCATGAGTTCCTCGGCGGTCCAGGGGCGGTCGCTCATCACGTCGTCGAGGCTCAGCGCAAACAGATCGTCTTCGCCCTCGTCAAACGCGCGTTTCGCATGCCTGGCGCCAGAAACGGTGCCTCCGCGGCAGTTGCGTGATGCGTTGCTCGACCCCATCTTGTTCCATCCTTTCGAAATACTCGCATTCATCGATTATATGGAACTTGCCTTGCGGCCGACTCTCGGATTCGTGCATTCCAGAACTCGCGCCCAAAAGGGGAGGGGTGCAGGTGCGCTGACTATTTGTCGCCGGCGGCAGCCTTTGCCTCGTTGAGGTAGCTATAGAAGCTGTACTTGGAGATGCCAAAGAACTCGCAGGCGCGCTCGCTCGATTTGGAGATAAGGAAGGCGCCGCGGCGGTCGAGGTATCCGATAGCGCGAATGCGCTCGTCCTTGGTCATGAGGGCGGCGGGCTTGCCCACGTACTGCTCGCACTCGCGCAGCAGATCCTCGAGCAGGTCGCCGATGTTTTTGGTAATGGGCTCGGGTTCGGTGTAGCCCGTGCCGCCGATGCCGGTAAAGGCGTCGAGCGAGCGCTCAAAAGCCTTCATGAGCGTAATGTCAAAGTTAATGCCCAAAATGCCGACGGGCCTGCCCTCGTCGTTGCGGATAAAGATGGTCGAGGACTTGAGCAGCTTGCCATCGGCGGTTTTGGTGAGGTATGGCTCGCGGTCGTGCACGTCGGCGGTGCCCTCGTGCATGGACTCAAGCACAATATGGCTGGGGCCGTCACCTAGTTTGCGCCCGCTGACGTGGCCGTTTTCGATCACTACGATGGAGTGGTCCACGTCCTCGGTCTCCAAGTCGTGGACGACGACTTCGCAGTTGGGGCCAAACTGGAGCGCCAGGCCGTGTGCAAGGCGCTTGTAAAACTCTATCTGTGCGGGGGTCATGGGTGCCTTCCTAAAAATTAGTTTGGGCTCACTTTGCCATAAACCCCACTTGTTCGCAAATAACGAAAGCGTCGCTGCGTTATGTAACCGTTCGGCGGCGAAAAGGTACCGATTACGGCAACAAACAATTTGTTAGGTTTGCCAATCAAAAAGTGTGATAGAACAGTGATAACAAACTTTTTGTTTGGCATCCACATAAAAGTTCAGTCGCATGAATGGGAATGGGCTGAAACGCGTATGCGGGGGCCGGCAAGAGAGGACTTAAGGAGTTCACCGTATGGCCGATAAGATCCAGTGGGCGGGCAACACGATGCCCAAGAGCGATGACAAGCACTTGGGAATCATGAGCCTCGACCACGTGAAGAAGGCCCGTGCCTTCCACCAGTCGTTCCCCCAGTACACCGTCACTCCGCTTGCCCGCCTGGATGGCCAGGCTGCACGCCTGGGCCTGTCCAACCTGTGCGTTAAGGACGAGAGCTATCGCTTTGGCCTCAACGCCTTTAAGGTCCTGGGCGGTTCGTTTGCCATGGCCAACTACATTGCCGACGAGACCGGCAAGGACGTTGCCGACTGCACCTTCGATTACCTGACTTCCGATCAGCTTGCCAAGGACTTTGGCCAGGCCACCTTCTTTACCGCCACCGACGGCAACCATGGCCGCGGCGTGGCATGGGCTGCCAATAAGCTGGGCCAGAAGGCCGTCGTGCACATGCCCAAGGGTTCCACCAAGCCCCGCTTCGACAACATCGCCGCCGAGGGCGCCACGGTGACCATCGAAGAGGTCAACTACGACGAGTGCGTGCGCATGGCCGCCGCCGAGGCCGACGCCTGCGAGCGCGGCGTTATCGTTCAGGACACCGCCTGGGAGGGCTACGAGAAGATTCCGTCTTGGATCATGGAGGGCTACGGCACCATGGCTTCCGAGGCTGCCGAGCAGCTGCGCGAGATGGCCATCAACCGCCCGACGCATGTCTTTGTCCAGGCTGGCGTAGGCTCGCTCGCCGGCGCCGTGGTGGGCTACTTCACTAACCTGTATCCCGATAACCCGCCCACCTTTGTCGTGGTCGAGTGCGCTCCGGCCGCCTGCCTGTACAAGGGCGCTGCCGCCGGCGACGGCGACCCGCGCATCGTGGACGGCGACATGCCCTCCATCATGGCCGGCCTGTGCTGTGGCGAGCCCAACATCCTGGGCTGGGATATCCTGCGCAACCACGCTACCGCCTTCGTGTCCTGCCCCGACTGGGTCACCGCTCGCGGCATGCGCACCCTGGGCGCTCCCGAGAAGGGCGACCCGCGCGTCATCTCCGGCGAGTCCGGCGCGGTGACCACCGGCCTGGTCGAGACCCTCATGCTCGATCCCGAGTACGCCGAGCTCAAGGAGCTCATCGGCCTGGACAAGACGAGCTCCGTGCTCTGCTTCTCCACGGAAGGTGACACGGACCCCGACCAGTATCGCCGCATTGTCTGGGAAGGCGAATATCCCACTTGCTAATCGTTGGGGCGGAGTAAATAGGTATCGCTCCGCCACCTCACAGGTAGATTCCTTCGTTTGAAAGGTTATGAACAATGGCTAAAGAACTCGATTTCGACGCTATCAAGGCTGCTGCTGAGTCCCATCGTGCTGATATGACTCGCTTCCTGCGCGCCATGATCTCCCATCCCTCTGAGTCCTGCGAGGAGGGCGAGGTTGTCGCCTGCATCAAGGCCGAGATGGAGAGCCTTGGCTATGACGAGGTCAAGGTCGACGGCCTGGGCAACGTCATGGGCTTTATGGGCGAGGGCGACAAGATCATCGCCATCGACTCTCACATCGACACCGTCGGCATCGGCAACATCGAGAACTGGGATGCCGATCCCTATGAGGGCTACGAGACCGACGAGATCATCTACGGCCGCGGCGGCTCCGACCAGGAGGGCGGCATGGCTTCTGCTACCTACGCTGCCAAGATGATGAAGGACATGGGCCTCATCCCCGAGGGCTACAAGATCATGGTCGTCGGTACCGTCCAGGAAGAGGACTGCGACGGCATGTGCTGGCAGTACATCTACAACAAGGACGGCATTAAGCCCGAGTTCGTCATTTCCACCGAGCCCACCGACGGCGGCATCTATCGCGGTCACCGCGGTCGCATGGAGATCCGCGTCGACGTTCACGGCACCTCCTGCCACGGCTCCGCTCCCGACCGCGGCGACAACGCCATCTACAAGATGGCCGACATCATCGCCGACGTCCGCGCCCTCAACAACAACGGCTGCGACGAGTCGACCGACATCAAGGGCCTCGTCAAGATGCTCGACCCCAAGTACAACCCCGAGCACTTTGAGGATGCCCGCTTCCTGGGCCGCGGCACCTGCACCGTCAGCCAGATCTTCTACACCAGCCCCAGCCGCTGCGCTGTCGCTGACTCCTGCGCCATCTCCATCGACCGTCGCATGACCGCCGGCGAGACCTGGGAGTCCTGCCTGGACGAGATCCGCAACCTGCCGGCAGCCAAGAAGTACGGCGACGACGTGAAGGTCTCCATGTACATGTACGACCGTCCGTCCTGGACCGGCGAGGTCTACGAGACCGAGGCTTACTTCCCCACGTGGATCAACAAGGAGACCGCTCCGCACGTCAAGGCCCTCGTCGACGCCCACAAGGCCATGTTCGGTGACGAGCGCATCGGCTGCGAGCCCAGCATGGACAAGCGCACCGGTCGCCCGCTGTGCGACAAGTGGACCTTCTCCACGAACTGCGTTTCCATCCAGGGCCGCTATGGCATCCCCTGCGTCGGCTTTGGCCCGGGTGCCGAGTCTCAGGCTCACGCTCCCAACGAGGTTACCTACAAGGACGACCTGGTCACCGCTGCCGCCATGTATGTGGCTGCCCTGAACCTCTACGATCCGAGCCAGGCCGATGGCGATGCCACCGTGTTCCGCGCCGGTCTGACCAACAACAAGATCGACTAGTCCCATTCCTCGATCTTGTTGAGCCGGGGACAGTTTATGTCCCCGGCACCCCTTGTTGACTTGGGGCCCGCGGTCGTTATCTCCCATGCTTCCTCGACGGTAGCGGGTCCTCGTCATAGTGCTCTGCATGTTCTAGCCACACGCGCATGCCGGAGCACATCTACTCATTGCGATCGTTTCACCTTTAGAAAGGACATTTCCATGGACGCTAAGTTTACCGAGCTCGTCGAGCAGCTGAACGGCCTCGATTTTAAGGGTATGTACGGCAGCGACTTCCTACACACCTGGGACAAGACCACCGATGAGCTCAAGGCGCTCTACATCGTCGCCGACGCTCTGCGCGAGCTGCGCGAGAACAACGTTTCGTCCAAGATCTTCGACTCCGGTCTTGCCGTCTCCCTGTTCCGCGACAACTCCACTCGTACGCGCTTCTCCTTCTCTAAGGCCGCCAACCTGCTCGGCCTTGAGCTGCAGGACCTGGACGAGAAGAAGTCCCAGATCGCTCACGGCGAGACCGTCCGCGAGACCGCTACCATGATTTCCTTCATGGCCGACGTCATCGGCATCCGCGACGACATGTACATTGGCAAGGGCGACGCCTACATGGCTGAGGTCTCCGAGTCTGTCCAGCAGGCTTACGAGGATGGCGTTCTGGATCACCGTCCCACGCTCATCTCCCTGCAGTCCGACTCCGATCACCCCACGCAGTCCTCTGCCGACATGCTCTACCTTATCAACGAGTTTGGCGGCCTCGAGAACCTCAAGGGCAAGAAGGTTGCCGTTACCTGGGCCTATTCGCCCTCTTACGGCAAGCCGCTGTCCTGCCCGCAGTCGCTGATCAGCCTGCTGCCCCGTTTTGGCATGGACGTCACCCTGGCCCACCCCGAGGGCTACGACCTCATGCCCGAGGTCGTCGAGCGCGCTAAGGGCTACGCCGCCGAGTCCGGCACCACCTTTAAGCAGGTCAACACCATGGCCGAGGCCTTCGAGGGCGCCGACATCGTGATCCCCAAGAGCTGGGCTCCGTTTGCCGCCATGGAGAAGCGCACCAACCTGTACGCCGAGGGCGACGACGCCGGCATCGCAGCGCTCGAGAAGGAGCTGCTCGCTCAGAACGCTACGCATCAGGATTGGTGCTCCACGACCGAGCTCATGGAGAAGACTGCCAACGGCCAGGACACCATCTTTATGCACCCGCTGCCCGCCGACATCTCCGGTGTCTCCTGCGAGCACGGCGAGGTCAACGCCGACGTCTTCGACATGCACCGCGTGGGCATGTACAAGGAGGCCAGCTACAAGCCGTACGCCATCGCAGCCATGATGTTCCTGCAGAAGGTTGCCGATCCCGCCGCTACCCTCAAGGCCCTCGACGAGCGCAACACCGCCCGTTGGTTCCAGGCCTAAAGCTGGGCTGAGAAATGGCTAAGCGTATCGTTGTCGCCCTGGGCGGAAACGCCCTCGGCGCCAACCTTCCCGAGCAGATGGAGGCCGTCAAGACGACTTCCAAGGCTATCGTCGACCTGATCGAGGAGGGCAACGAGGTCGTCGTCGTGCATGGCAACGGTCCCCAGGTGGGCATGATCGCCAACGCGATGGCTGAGCTCACGCGCTCTAATCCTCAGAAGTACGTTCCCTGCCCCTTGTCCGTTTGCGGCGCCATGAGCCAGGGCTACATTGGCTATGACCTGCAAAATGCACTGCGCGAGGAAATGCTCGACCGCAATATCGACAAGGGTGTCGCCACCGTGCTCACCCAGGTCGAGGTTGCGGCAGACGACCCGGCCTTTGCCGACCCGGTCAAGCCGATTGGTCCGTGGATGAGCGAGGCCGAGGCCAAGGAGCTGGAGGCCGACCGCGGCTACCAGTTCATCCACGACGAGAAGCAGGGCTTCCGTCGCGTGGTTGCCTCGCCCAAGCCCGTGAACATCGTCGAGCTCGACACCATTAAGTCGCTCGTCGAGTCCAACCATGTGGTGATCTCCTGCGGCGGCGGTGGCATTCCCGTCACCAAGGCCCAGGGCAACCACCTTAAGGGCGCTGCCGCCGTCATCGATAAGGACTTTGCGGCCGAGAAGCTTGCCGAACAGCTCGATGCCGATGCCCTGGTTATCCTGACGGCCGTGGAGAAGGTTGCCATTGGCTTTGGCACCGACCACGAGCAGTGGCTCGACACGCTGACCGCGGCTGACGTAAAGCGTCTGTCCGAGGCCAACGAGTTCGGTCGCGGCTCCATGCTGCCCAAGGTCCAGGCAGCCTCGACATTTGCCGAGAGCAAGCCGGGCCGCACGGCGCTCATCACACTGCTCGAGAAGGCGCGCGATGGCCTTGCCGGCAAGACCGGTACCACGTTTACCGGCGACGCTGAGTAGGCATATCTGCACCATTGAGGAGGGTGCCCTGCGTCGCGGGGTGCCCTCCTTTGTGCTATGGAGAGCCAAGGGTCGTTCGCTGGAAAACGAGTGCGTGCCTGTTCCGACGGAGTGTGAGCTTGGTATGGTGGGTATAGCAACTATGGTGTCCAAAGCAGCCAGGGGAGGTTTGCGGAGATGAAACTCGGTTGCGTCATTATGGCTTCGGGCGAGGGCAAGCGGTTTGGCTCTAACAAGATGCTTGCCGATATCTATGGCGAGCCGCTGATTGCCCGGACCATCGATTCGGTTCCCCAGGGCTTTGACGCCGTAGTTTCGACGCGTTGGCCCGAGGTCGCCCAGATTTGCGAGGACAAGCATTGCCCGTGCGTGCTGCACGATGGCGAGCTGCGCAGCGAAAGCGTCCGCGCGGGTCTTTCGTGGGGGGTCGAACGCAACTGGAAAGGTTGCCTCTTTTTGCCGGGCGACCAGCCGCTCGTGAGTTCGGATTCTTTTGGAGCAATGGTTCGTGCATTTGACGAGCGTGGCCGCAAGCATCCGGTGCGTCTTGCGTGCAACGGTGAGCCTTCGAGCCCGGTGCTCTTTCCGGCGGAACTGTTCGATGCACTTATGTGTCTTGAGGGCAAGGACGGCGGCTGTTCCATCCTCAAGGACCGTACCGACGTGGTGCTGGTCGAGGCGCGTGCCTACGAGCTGTGGGACGTCGATACCGCCAAGGGACAGCAACGCATAACGGAGCATATCGCTGCCTGCTCGTATTTTGATCGCGTGGCCAACTGTATTAATCAATAAGGAGCAACATGATCATCATCAAAAACGGCGCGCTCGTGACGCCACAGGGGCTTCGCCGTGCCGATCTTGCCATGGAGGGCGATAAGATCGTGCGGATCGCCGCGGCGATTGAGCCTGCCGAGGGCGATATCGTCGAGGATGCCGCGGGCTGCTGGGTGTTTCCCGGCTTTATCGACGGCCACACGCACATGCAGTGCTGGACTGGCATGGATTGGACAGCCGATAGCTTTGAGACCGGCACGCGTGCGGCTGCCTGCGGCGGCACGACGACCATCGTGGACTACGCGACGGCCGATCGCGGCGTGACTATGCCCGATGCCTTGGCCGAGTGGCATCGCCGCGCCGACGGAACCTGCACGGCCAACTACGCCTTTCATATGGCACTCGCCGAGTGGAACGAGCGCAACCGCGCCGACCTTTCGGCCATGCGCGAGGCGGGCGTATCGTCGTTCAAGACTTACTTTGCCTATGACCACCTGCGCTTGGACGATGCCGAGACGCTCGAGGTGCTCGAGGAGCTCAAGCGCCTGGGCGGTATCCTGTGCGTGCATTGCGAGAACGGTACGCTGGTGAATGAGCTGCAGAAGCGCGTGTACGAGCAGGGTATACACGGGCCCGAGGGCCATGCGCTCAGCCGTCCGGATGTGTGCGAGGCCGAGGCGGTGAGCCGTCTGCTATATCTGGCGCACCTGGCCGGCGACGCACCGGTCAACGTGGTGCACCTTTCGACCAAGCTGGGGCTCGAGGCCATTCGTGCCGCCAAGGCGCGCGGGCAGAAGAATATCTATGTCGAGACCTGCCCTCAGTATCTGATGCTCGACGATACGTGCTACTTGGAGCAGGGAGAGGACGGCTTTGCGGGTGCCAAGTATGTGATGAGCCCGCCGCTGCGCCATGCGGGCGACCGTGCGGCACTGCGCGAGGCGCTTGTGGCCGGCGAGATCGATACGATCGCGACCGACCACTGCAGCTTTAACCTGCACGGGCAAAAGGACCGCGGGCGCGACGACTTCCGCGCGATTCCCAACGGCGGACCCGGTGTGGAGCATCGCCCCGTCGCGATCGCTACGAGCTTTGAGGGGCAGCTGGGCCCCGAGGATCTGTGCCGCTTGATGAGCGAGAACCCGGCGCGCGTCTTTGGCATGTATCCGCGCAAGGGCTGTCTTGCCGAGGGCTCCGATGCCGACGTGTGCGTGTGGGATCCCAAGGCGTGCTGGACGATCAGTGCCGCGACGCAGCACCAGGCTGTGGACTACACGCCGCTCGAGGGCTTTGAGGCGCATGGTCGCGCCAAAGCCGTGTTTGTGAACGGCGTGCTGGCTGCACGCGACGGCGAGCCCACCGGAGCCCAGCCCGGCCGCTACGTCCCCCGCTAGCAGGAAGATCACCGGATTCCCCTCCGCAGTTGCGGTGGAATAGTTCCTGTTTAGCTGCCAAATAGGCCGTTTTTAGGAACTATTTCACCGCAACTTATAGGTCTGCTGGGGCGGCGCCGGCTATTTGAGGCTGGTGGCGACGACGGAGCGGCCGAGGGCTGCCTCGAAGCGATCTGCCATCGTTGGGTCGGCAAGCGTGTCGACTTGGTTGAGCATGATGCGGGCATTGTTGAGGTTCAGCATCCGCAGCTCGGCATTGAGCACCTGGGCGACGCGCTCGGGCGTGGCGATGTCGGTGGGCTCGCAGCCGCAGCGCTCGCAGAAGAGCTCGGGGCGGTGGACGGCTTCGTTGATGGGCTTGCCGAGCCCCGAGGCGCCAACGATCCAGATGAGGTTGGCCGTGCCGGCGAGGACTACGGGCTCCCAGGCGGCATGCGCCTTGAGCGGGAGTCGCTTGCTGCCATCTGCCTCGGCCAACACATGGCCAAAGCGCTGCGCCAGCTCGTTGAGTGGCTCGGCGGGGGCGGAGAGCTTGCCTGTCTCCGGGTCCAAGACGCCTGCCTGGCAGATGCTTCCGCGCGCAAGGCCCGCGCATGCCTCGCAGGTGCAGCCGGGAACATGCAGGGCCCCCGGCTTCCAAGGCGCGGCGTCCAGGCGACGGCTCGACCCGTCCCATGGCACGCCGGCGACGGGAAACATGTGCGTGGTGGTACAGAGGAGCACCCTGTCGCCGGCGCGCATGAGCTCAAGGCCCAGCGTCTTCAGCAAGGTCGACTTGCCGCCACTGCCGATAATTGCGGTAATGCCCGGCTCGATCTTGAGCGCGGAGGCAAGATTGCCGCTAACCGTTTCCATCTGTTCACCGCCGTATAATACTGTGATAATAAATAATCATCAGAGTGCGGTCGAACCGCTTTTGCTCTGCTCAAACCGTAGCACAGGGAGGTGCCCCGGGAATGCTCGTTTATGTTCGCGGCGCCGGCGATATCGCCACGGGCGTCGCCGCTCGCTTGGTGCGCGCCGGCGTGTCGGTCGTTATGGCCGATATTGCGATTCCCACGTGCATCCGTCGCACAATCAGTTTTTGCGAGGCCATTCGCCTGGGCGAGGTCGAGGTTGAAGGCATTCGCGCTCGCTTGGCACAGACGCCGGCAGAGGCGCTTGCAATTACCGAGGCCGGAGACGTCGCCGTCGTGGTAGACCCCCAGGCCAAGATGCTCGGCGAGCTGAAACCCGCGGCTGTGGTCGACGCGATTTTGGCCAAGCGCAACCTAGGTACCACGCGCGACATGGCGCCTGCCGTCATCGCCGTGGGGCCGGGCTTTACCGCGCCGGTTGACTGCGACGCCGTGGTCGAGACCATGCGCGGGCATTTTCTCGGCCGTGTCATTACCCAAGGTTCGCCCCAGCCCAACACAGGCGTGCCGGGCATTATCGCCGGCTATGGCAAGGAGCGCGTTATCCACAGCCCCGCCGCCGGCGTGTTTCGGTCCGACCGCGCGATCGGCGACATCGTGAGCGCCGGAGACGTAATTGGCTACGCGGGCGATACTCCCATGGTCACGCAGATTGACGGCTGCTTGCGCGGTCTTTTGGCCGACGGCGTTCAGGTGACCGAGGGCTTTAAATGTGCCGACGTCGATCCGCGCGGCGATGCCAGCTATATCAACTACATTTCGGACAAGGCGACGTCGGTCGGCGGCGGTGTGCTCGAGGCGCTCGCCATGCTCACCGGTGTATTCCAGGGATAGGAAATTGCAATGGAAAAGCTCGATGTGGTGAATGCGGCGCTTGGCGCTCTGAAGGCTGGTAAGACGTGCGAGCTGGTGGTCGTGGCCGGCACGGCAGGGTCATCGCCGCGCGGCGTGGGCGCCTGGATGGCCGTCTTTGCCGATGGCAGCCAGGCGGGCACTATCGGCGGCGGCAAGATTGAGCTCTTTGCGCTGAACGAGGCGCGCGAGCTCCTGAGCGCGGGACAGTCACGTCTGGTCCGCTACACCATGGGCGGCGAGAACTCCGATACCGGCATGATCTGCGGCGGAGCCATCTGCCTGTGCTACCTGCATCTGGATGCGACTCGGGTACCGTTGTTCCAGGAAATAGCCGACGTCTTGGCCTATCGGCGCATCGGCGACTTCGTCATCGACTTTGAGCCGTTTATCGCGAGCGCGCTCGAGGGCGATGTGGCCGAGTACCATGGCGAGGAATCGCGCCGCACCATTGCGGGCTGCCCCGGGCTTTCGCTGGTGGAGGAGGGGAGTAAGGTCACCTACACCAACGCAGCCTCCGAGATTCCCGCGGCGCACATCGAGACGCTCTGCCCCGAGGGCCTGACCTATATCTTTGGCTGCGGCCACGTGGGCGCCGCGACGGCGCGGGTGCTCACGGCGGCGGGCTTTGCCGTCGTGGCTTGCGACGACCGCCCCGGCACGCTGACCCCCGATTGGGTGCCCGGTGTCTACGACCGTCGTCTGGTCGACTACAAGAACCTGAGCAAACAGTGCCCCATCGGTCCGCGCGACTTGGTGGTCGTGGCCACGGCGGGTCACAAATCCGATATCGACGTGGTGATTCAGGCGATGCGCGCCAAACCCGCCTACCTGGGCTGCTTGGGCTCGCGCCGTAAGACGGCCTTTGTGCGCGCCCGCCTGGAACAGGAGGGCTTTACGCAGGAGCAGATCAACGAGCTGCACCTGCCGATCGGAGTCGCCATCGAGGCCGAGGACCCTGAGGAGATCGCTATCTCCATCGCCGCCGAGATGATCCACCTGCGCCGCACCAAACTCGTCCCCCGCAAGCGCTAATCGCATCCCCACCAATTAAGTTGCGGTGAAATACGGATTGTTTAAGCCTGTTAGGCCGCCAAACAGTCCCTATTTCACCGCAACTGCTTTTCGGGATCCATTTGTGCGGGGGAGTTGTGGAGTTGTGCAGGCAGACGAGGTTTTTCTGGAAATACACACCCAATGCGCGTATAGTACCGATTGTTTTGTCGGCTCCTGCTGCGTCGAGTCCAAACCGCAAAATGCCATGAGCGGCGCGGATGCAGTCAGGAGGCACGAGGACAACCCGTCGTGGCCACGCCCCGTGCTTAAAACCCCAAGAAGGAGTGAACAATGGCAGAAGAGAAGTATGTGCCGCGTCTGAAGACCAAGTACAACAACGAGGTCAAGCAGCAGCTTCAGGACAAGTTCCAGTACGAGAACGTCATGATGATCCCCAAGTTTGAGAAGATCGTCGTGAACATGGGTGTCGGCGAGGCCGCTACCGATTCCAAGGCCATCGACGGTGCCGTGCGCGACCTGCGCGCCATCACCGGCCAGCAGCCGATGATCACCCGTGCCCGCAAGTCCATCGCTACCTTCCGCCTGCGCGCTGGTATGCCGATCGGCTGCAAGGTTACCCTGCGTGGCGACCGTATGTGGGAGTTCTTCGATCGTCTGACCTCCGTCGCGATCCCCCGTATCCGCGACTTCCGCGGCATCTCCGCCAAGAGCTTCGACGGCCGTGGTAACTTCTCCATGGGCGTCACCGAGCAGCTCATCTTCCCCGAGATCGACTTCGACTCCGTCGATCACCAGCGTGGTATGGACATCACTTTCGTGACCACCGCCAACACCGATGAGGAGGCCAAGGCCCTTCTGGACGCCTTCGGTTTCCCGTTCAAGAAATAGGTTCACCTGCCCTAAAAGCGCCGTTTCCAAAAGGGGACGGCGCTTAGGGCGAACAATACTCTATGTGAGGAGGATATAAGTGGCTAAGACATCGATGATCGTCAAGTGCAATCGCAAGCAGAAGTTCTCTACTCGTGAGTACACGCGCTGCCAGCGCTGCGGCCGTCCGCACTCTGTGTACCGCAAGTTCGGCCTGTGCCGTGTCTGCTTCCGTGAGCTTGCACTCAAGGGCGAGCTTCCCGGCGTTAAGAAGGCCAGCTGGTAAGTCACTACCAGCGTTTCAAGCATCCGTTTGGAACAGGGAAAACGCGCTAGTTAGGCTTTGCCGTTAAGGGCGGCGAAGAACCAAGAGCACGTGTTCATCAAGAACGAAGGAGAATCTGTATGAACCTTACAGACCCGATCGCAGATATGCTTACGCGCATCCGTAACGCTAACTCTGTGAACAAGGCCACGGTCTCCATGCCGAGCAGCAAGAAGCTCGTCGAGATCGCTCGTGTTCTGCACGAGGAGGGCTACATCGAGGGCTACGATGTCGAGGACACCGTTCCCCAGAAGACTCTGCACATCACGCTTAAGTATGGTCCCAAGAAGGCTAAGGTCATCAACGGCATCCGCCGCATTTCCAAGCCGGGCCTGCGTAAGTACACCGGCGTTGCCGACATGCCCCGCGTCCGCGGTGGCCTTGGTACCGCCATTATTTCCACCAGCCATGGCGTCATGACCGACCGCGATGCTCGCAAGCACAACGTCGGCGGCGAGATCATCGCTTACGTCTGGTAATTCGCTCGGTAGGTAGAAGGAAAGGAGATCACCGTGTCTCGTATCGGTAATAAGCCTGTCCAGATTCCCGCCGGAGTCGAAGTGGCAGTCAACGGCAACAACGTTGTCGTCAAGGGCCCCAAGGGCCAGCTCGAGCTCGATGTCTTTGAGAAGCTCGCTATCAACGTCGAGGACAACGTCCTCACCGTTTCCCGTCCCGACGACGAGCGTGAGACCCGTGCCCGCCACGGCCTCACCCGCGCCCTCATCCACAACATGGTTGTCGGCGTTTCCGAGGGCTTTGAGAAGAAGCTCGAGCTCGCCGGCGTCGGTTACCGCGTGCAGCAGAAGGGCAAGAACCTCGAGTTCTCCCTGGGCTTCTCGCACCCCGTGATCGTCGAGGCTCCCGAGGGCATCACCTTCGAGGTTCCCGACAACACCCACGTGAACGTCAAGGGTATCAACAAGCAGCAGGTCGGTCAGATCGCCGCTGAGATCCGCGGTCATCGTCCTCCCGAGCCTTACAAGGGCAAGGGTATCCACTACGTTGGCGAGCACATCCGCCGCAAGCTGGGTAAGGCCGCCAAGTAGTCGTAACCGACTCACTCGCATAAGACCAGCACCCCGTCAGGTGCTGGCAAGATCAACCTTTTTAGGAGTTTACGTATGAACAAGCATAAGGCGAAGCTGGAAGGCCTCAAGCGTCGTCAGCGTCGTGTTCGCGGCAAGGTCTCGGGTACCGCCGAGCGTCCGCGTCTTCGCGTGACCCGTACTAACGCCAACATCTATGCCCAGATCATCGACGACAGCAAGGGCTCCAGCCTGACGCTCGTCTCTGCCTCGACCCTCGAGGCCGAGTTCAAGGGCACCCACACCTCGAACAAGGAGGCTGCGGAGAAGGTCGGTCAGCTCGTTGGCAAGCGCGCCATCGAGGCCGGCATCACCAAGGTCGCCTTCGATCGTGGTGGCCGTATCTACCATGGCCGCGTCAAGGCCCTCGCCGACGGTGCTCGTGCCGCCGGTCTCGAGTTCTAGGAGGTATGTAGCACATGGCTCGTAATCAGAAGCAGCAGCGCGAGGCCTCCGAGTTCGAGGAGCGCGTCGTTTACATCAACCGCGTGTCGAAGACCGTCAAGGGTGGTCGTCGCATGAGCCTCGTCGCTCTCGTCGTCGTTGGCGACGGCAAGGGTAACGTCGGCGTTGGCATGGGCAAGTCCGCTGAGGTGCCCATGGCCATCTCCAAGGCGTCTCTCGATGCCAAGAAGAACATGTTCCACGTGCCGGTGACCGATCAGGGCACCATCCCGCACGAGGTTCTCGGCCACTTTGGTGCCGGCCGCATCATCATCAAGCCCGCTGTCGAGGGTACCGGCGTTATCGCCGGCGGCGCTGTGCGTCCCCTCTTTGAGCTTGCTGGCATCAAGAACGTCCTGTCCAAGTCCCTCGGTACCGACAACGGCCTCAACATCATCAAGGCTGCCGTCGAGGGCCTCAAGGAGCTCTCCAGCCCTGAGGACGTCGCGGCTCGCCGTGGCCTGACGGTCTCCGAGATGTTCGTCGGTAAGGAGAACTAAGCATGGCTGACACCATCAAGATCAAGCAGGTCCGCAGCACCAACGGTTGCAAGCAGGACCAGGTCCGTACTGTCCGTGCCCTCGGTCTCCACAGGATCCGCGAGGTTCGCGAGATTGCTGACAACGAGTCCGTCCGCGGCATGATCTTCAAGGTTAAGCACCTTGTCGAGATTGTAGAGGAGTAGCAAATGCAGCTTCACGATCTTACTCCCGCGCCCGGTTCCACCAAGAACCGCAAGCGCGTCGGCCGTGGCAATTCTTCGGGTCACGGCACCACTTCTGGCCGCGGTCAGAAGGGCCAGGGTTCCCGCTCTGGCGGCACCAAGGGTGCCGGCTTCGAGGGTGGCCAGACTCCGCTGGCTATGCGCCTGCCCAAGCTTCCGGGCTTCCGCAACCCCCGTCGTATCGAGTACACCGCTGTTAACGTTGAGCGTCTCGAGCGTAAGTTCGAGGATGGCGCTGTGATTGACGGTGCCGCTCTTAAGGCCGCTCGCATCACCAAGAGCGAGTTCGAGCCGGTCAAGGTGCTCGGCAATGGTGAGCTCACCAAGAAGTTCACGGTCAAGGTCGACAAGGTCAGCGCTTCTGCGCAGGCCAAGATCGAGGCCGCCGGCGGAAAGGTCGAGCTGCCGTGCTAAATGGTCTTAAGAATGCTTTCCGCATCAAAGAATTGCGCGAAAAGATTCTTTTTACCATAGCTATGCTCGTCGTGTACCGCATTGGTGCGCACGTTCCTGTGCCCGGCATTCCCTTCCAGGGGATGCTGGGCCTTTTCTCGACCGATAACAATTCGGTCGCCGCAGGTGCTATGGCCCTCCTGAATCTTTTCTCTGGCGGCGCGTTGAGCTATGTCTCGGTGTTCTCTTTGGGCATCATGCCGTACATCACGAGCTCGATTATCCTCCAGATGCTCCAGGCCGTCGTGCCTTCCCTGCATGAGCTTGCCCGCGAGGGCGAGGTCGGTCAGACCAAGATTACGCAGTATTCGCGTTACCTTACCTTGGCTCTGGCAATCCTCAACTCCGTGGGTTACCTCTTCCTCTTTAAGAGCTTCGGCATCAGCTTTAATGGCGCCGGCGCTCCCGAGATCATCTTCGACCTCATGATCGTCGGCACGCTCACCGCGGGCGCCATGCTGATCATGTGGATTGGTGAGCTCATCACCCAGCGCGGTATCGGCAATGGCATGTCGCTGATCATCTTCGCGAACATCATGGCCGGTCTTCCGCAGGCGATTTTCTCCAGCACCGAGGGTAACGCCGGTGGCATCATCACGATGGTGATCATCTGCGCCATCATCTTGCTGGTCATCCCGCTGATTGTTTTCCTTGAGCGCGGCCAGCGCCGCATTCCGGTCTCTTACGCCAAGCGCGTCGTGGGCCGTCGCATGATGGGTGGCCAGACCACCTACCTGCCCATCAAGGTCAACACCGCGGGTGTCGTGCCGATCATCTTCGCTTCGGCGCTGCTGTACTTCCCGGCCCAGATCGCCGTGTTCTTCCCCGGCATCGGCTGGATCCAGGCAGTTGCTTCTGCGCTTTCGACCGGTTGGCTCAACTGGGTGCTTAACGTTGTCCTCATCGTGTTCTTCGCGTACTTCTACACCTCCATGGTGTTCAACCCCGATGACACGGCCGACAACCTTAAGAAGCAGGGCGGCTTTATTCCGGGCGTCCGTCCGGGCAGGGCTACCGCGGCCTACATCAAGAACGCGCTCAACAAGATTACGCTTCCCAGCGCTGTCTTTTTGGCGCTCATCGCCATCGTGCCTTCGATTATCTTCTCCTTCACGGGCAACCATCTGATCCAGGCATTTGGCGGCACGTCCATCCTCATCATGGTCGGCGTCGTGCTCGACACGGTCGATAAGCTCGAAGGCCAGATCAAGATGTATGATTACGATGGATTCTTTAAATAGGCTAGAGGAGGATTGCTCATGAACCTCGTATTGCTCGGAGCTCCGGGTGCCGGTAAGGGCACCGTCGCACAGGAGCTCGTCGCCGAGTTCGGCGTCGCTCACATTTCCACGGGCGACCTGCTGCGTGCTGCCGTCAAGGGTGGCACCGAGCTTGGTATTCAGGCTAAGAAGTACATGGACGCCGGCGAGCTCGTTCCCGACCAGCTCGTTATCGACCTTGTCAAGGAGCGCCTTGCCGCCGATGACGCCCAGCAGGGCTTCATCCTCGATGGCTTCCCGCGCAACACCGCCCAGGCTGTGACGCTCGATTCCGAGCTCTCCGCCATGGGTCGCGAGATTGACTGCGCCCTTCTGGTCGACGTGGCCCCCGAGGTCATCATCGACCGTCTGTCTTCGCGTCGCACCTGCCGCGCCTGCGGTTACACCGGCACCGCTGCCGATGCTACCTGCCCCAAGTGTGGTGGCGAGATGTATCAGCGCGACGACGACAAGCCCGAGACCATCAAGAACCGTCTCGACGTCTACGAGAAGTCCACGAGCCCGCTCGTCGACTACTATCGTGGCCAGGGTCTGCTCAAGTCGGTCAACGGTGACCAGGCTCGCGAGACCGTGTACGGGGATGTCAAAGAGGCTCTCGGTCTATGATCAAGATTAAGTCTGCAACGCAAATCGAGCAGATGAAGAAGGCAGGAGCGCTATCTAAGATGGCGCTCCGCCACGTTGGAGCCATGGTTCGCCCTGGTGTTTCGACCTTTGAGCTCGATCAGCTTGCGGAGCAGATTATCCGCATGCATGGTGGCACCCCGGCCTTTAAGGGTTACGGTGGGTTCCCCGGTACCATCTGTGCATCGATCAACGATGCCGTGGTGCACGGTATTCCCAATCCTGACATGATCTTGCGCGATGGCGATATCATCTCCATCGATACGGGTGCCGTTGTCGACGGTTGGGTCGGCGATAACGCTTGGACGTTTTTCGTCGGTACCCCCACGCCCGAGGCCAAGGCCCTGTGCGAGGTTACGCGAGATTGCCTTAAGGCTGCCATCGAGCAGGCTGTTCCCGGTAACCATATTGGGGACATTGGTTATGCCGTCCAGTCCCTCGCCGAGTCTCACGGCTATGGCGTGCTTCGCGATTATGTGGGGCACGGTATTGGCCATGTGATGCACGAGGACCCCAACGTTCCAAATTATGGAAAGAAGGGGAGGGGCGTTCGTCTCCAGGCCGGTATGGTCATTGCCATCGAGCCGATGGTCACGATGGGATCCAATCATGTGAGCACGGGCTCCGATGGTTGGATCGTCACGACCAACGACCACCTGCCCGCCGCGCACTACGAGAACACCGTCGCCATTACCGATGACGGCCCGGTGATTCTCACCACCGACGCGCAAGGCGCTTGGTGTTCCTTGCAAGGCGGTGAAATGTAAAAGTCGCCGCCCCCTGATGCCCAACCTCGCCTTTCAATTTCGAAGGCATAACCCCAAGGTCTATGCCTTCTCATTTCAAGGCGATCTTGGGCATCAGGAAACGGCTTTGTTTTACATTTCAAATGTAACAAGTTTCACTTAGTTGTGGAGCCATTACGAAGATATTACGATACGTGCACGCGTATTGTAGAATACTCAATCGCTGTCGTTTTCTAGAGAAAGATGATTGCTTGTGAAGAAGGAAGACGCAATTGAGCTCGAGGGTACGGTAAAGGAACCGCTGCCCAACGCCATGTTTAAGGTCGAGCTCGAGAACGGTCATTCGGTTCTGTGCAACATTTCTGGCAAGATCCGAATGAATTACATCCGTATTCTCCCCGGTGACAGGGTTGTCGTGGAGCTTTCCCCGTACGACCTGACCCGCGGCCGCATCACCTATCGCTATAAATAGCGGCACGCATACACGCACTCCTTTTCCGACTGCAGGCTTAGCTCAACCTACGGTCGGGTTGTGTGTGAAGACCAGCCATAGTTTTAAACGCCTGCGGCTGGGCGAGTAGATAGTAGGGAAGTAGTTTGAGCGCTACCGAAAGGAAGAACGATGAAGGTACGTCCTTCGGTCAAGAAGATGTGCGATAAGTGCAAAATCATTAGGCGCCATGGCAAGGTCCTCGTCATTTGCGAGAACCCCCGTCATAAGCAGCGTCAGGGTTAAGAGAGGAGACTACGTTGGCCCGTATTAATGGTGTCGACCTCCCGCGTGAGAAGCGCGTTGAGATCGGTCTGACCTACATTTACGGCATCGGCCGCACCACTGCGACGAAGATTTGCGTCGAGTGCAACGTTAACGTGGATACGCGCGTTAAGGACCTCACCGAGGATGAGGTTAACGCCATCCGCGATTATATCGACAAGAACCAGATCATGGTTGAGGGCGACCTCCGCCGTGAGCGCAACCAGAACGTCAAGCGCCTTATGGACATCGGCTGCAACCGCGGCCTTCGTCACCGCAAGGGCCTCCCGGTCCGCGGCCAGCGCACCCACACTAACGCTCGTACCCGCAAGGGCCCGAAGCGTCAGATCGGTGCTAAGAAGAAGAAATAAGGAGCGCTAGATAGATGGCTACTGCTAAGAAGAACGTTCGCGCTGCCCGTCTGAAGCGCGCGGACCGTAAGAACATTTCCGTGGGCCAGGCTCACATTCGTTCTACGTTCAACAACACGATCGTTTCGATCACCGATCCCCAGGGCAACGTCATTTCCTGGAAGTCGGCTGGCCAGGTGGGCTTCAAGGGCTCCCGTAAGTCCACGCCGTTCGCTGCCCAGATGGCTGCCGAGGCTGCTGCCAAGCAGGCCATGGAGCACGGCATGAAGAAGGTTTCCGTCTTCGTCAAGGGCCCCGGCTCCGGTCGTGAGACCGCCATCCGCTCCCTCCAGGCTGCTGGCCTCGAGGTCTCGAGCATCCAGGACAAGACCCCCATCCCGCACAACGGCTGCCGCCCCAAGAAGCGTCGCCGCGTGTAACTGAAAGGATCGTATCAATATGGCAATCGACAGGACTCCTGTTCTTAAGCGCTGCCGTCAGCTCGGGATCGATCCCGCTGAGCTCGGTTACAGCAGCAAGAAGGAATCTATCCGTCAGCCCAAGCGCCGTCGCAAGGAATCTGAGTACGGCATGCAGCTGCGTGAGAAGCAGAAGGTCAAGTTCATCTATGGCGTTCTGGAGAAGCAGTTCCACGGCTACTTCAACAAGGCCCGTAAGATGAACGGTGTCACCGGTGAGAACCTCATGATCATCCTTGAGTCTCGCCTTGACAACGTCGTCTTCCGTCTTGGCTTCGCCCGCACCCGCAAAGAGGCTCGTCAGTCCGTCCGTCACGGTCACTTCACCGTGAACGGCAAGCGCGTGGACATCCCGTCCTACCGCGTCAAGGCCGGCGACGTCGTCGCTGTCGGCGAGAAGTTCCGTGACCTCCTCCCCATCAAGGAGGCCCTGATTTCCTCCGAGCGTTTCGAGGTCCCTGGCTGGCTCGAGGTCGATATCGAGAAGCTGTCTGGTAACGTGCTCGCTCTGCCGACGCGTGAGCAGATCAGCGGTGATATCAACGAGCAGCTCATCGTCGAGCTCTACTCTAAGTAGTCCATCCGGGCTGCTGAGGCTGGAGGTAATACATGTCAGAATTCATTAGGCCTCAGGTTCAGGTCGAAGAGATTAACGAGACGTCTGCTCGTGTCTCCGTTGAGCCGCTCGAGCGTGGCTACGGCGATACGCTGGGTAACTCCCTTCGTCGCGTTCTTCTGTCCTCGCTCGAGGGTGCCGCCGTCGAGGCTATTCAGATCGATGGCGCGCAGCACGAGTTCATGACCATCCCTAACATGGTCGAGGATGTCACCGACATCGTCCTGAATGTCAAGGGTCTTGTCTTCAGGGCTCTCGGCACGACCGACGAGGCGACCGCCACCATTTCGGTTGACGGCCCCTGCGAGGTCACCGGTGCGGACTTCTTTATTCCGTCCGAGTTTGAGCTGGTCAACCCCGAGCAGCACATCGCTACGCTCACCGAGGGTGGCCATCTCACCATGAGCATGCGCATCGGCTATGGCCGCGGCTATGTCTCTGGCGAGGCTAACAAGCGCGACAACGATCCCATCGGTGTGATCCACGTCGACTCGCTGTACTCGCCGGTGTCCCGTTGCGCCAAGCTCGTTGAGGCTTGCCGTGTCGGTCAGCACACCGACTACGACCGCCTTGTCCTCGAGATCGAGACCAACGGTTCCATCGCTCCGCGCGACGCCGTGGTCCAGGCTGCCAATATCATCAACCAGCATATGGCTGCCTTTATGAACCTTGCCGAGACCCCCGAGGTCGAGGAGGAGGCTTCGATCTTCGCTCCCGAGGTCACCAACGACAACGCCGAGCTGGACAAGCAGATTGAGGATCTGGACCTTTCCGTCCGTTCCTACAACTGCCTTAAGCGCGCCAGCATTCACTCGGTCCGTCAGCTCGTTGAGTTCTCGGAGAACGATCTGCTCAACATCCGTAACTTCGGTGTTAAGTCGATCGAGGAAGTGAAGGACAAGCTTGAGTCCATGGGCCTGAGCCTGAAGGCTTAATGCTTCGCATATTTGAGGAGAAACTAGACCATGCGTCACAACGTTAAGAAGGGCCTGAAGCTCGGCACCGATGCGAGCCACACCAAGGCCATGAAGAAGAGCCTGGCCAAGGCCCTCTTCGAGAACGACCGCATCAAGACCACCGAGACCCGCGCTAAGGCGCTGCGTTCGGTCGTCGATCCGATCATCACCTGGGCCAAGAAGGGCGACCTGCACTCTCGTCGTCTGGCCATCGCCAAGCTCGGCGATAAGCAGCTCGTTGCCGAGATCTTCGACAAGGCTGCCCAGGGCATGTGGCAGGACCGCAACGGCGGTTACACCCGCATCATGAAGCTCGGTAACCGTAAGGGCGACAACGCTCCTATCGTTATCATGGAGCTCGTCACCGAGCCTTGCACGCCTAAGGCCAAGAAGGCTGCTCCGGCCCCCAAGAAGGCCGCTGCTCCCAAGAAGGTTGAGGCCGTCGAGGAGGCTCCTGCTGAGGAGACCGCTGAGTAGACAATCCGTCTGCATAGGCTATATTCGAGGGGTACGTTCGCGTATCCCTCTTTTTTTGTCGCGATACCGTTGATTGTTTGTTGGGAGCGCCCATGACCGCGCCGTCTGATTTCAATTCGATTCCAGAGCTTGATGCCACGCTCGTATTCCGTGTTGCCTATGACGGCTCGTCGTATAGCGGATTTGCCGAGCAGCCGGGCCAGACGACCGTTGCGGGCGAGTTGCGCCGCGCTATCGAGACGCTGCTGCGCCGCCCAATCGATCTGACGTGTGCGGGGCGTACCGATGCCGGTGTGCATGCGGTAGCGCAGTATATTAGCGTGCCCGTAACGGACGCTGAGCTGGCGTGTACGCGCCGTAGATGGCTGAGGGCTATGGATGCCCTCCTGCCTAAAGATATCGCCATAAACGAGGTCTACAAGGCCCGTAAGGGCTTTTCTGCGCGCTTTGACGCGCGGTCGCGTACGTATACGTACCGCATTGCCGATCGCGATGCACGCCCCGTGCTCTCGCGCGGTGCGGTGTGGTGGCATCGCTACCCCTTGGACGTCGAGGCTATGTCTGCGGCCTGTCCAGCGCTGCTGGGCGAACAGGACTTTAAGAGCTTTTGCAAGGTCGCCTCTGCCGTGGGCAAGCCCACGCACCGCTGCGTGATGCGTGCCGAGTTTGGCCACGAGGTCGCTTTTGGCGAGGATATCCTGACGTTTACCATCGAGGGCAACGCATTTTTACATTCGATGGTGCGCACTATTGTGGGCACGCTCGTGGAGATCGGCATGCATCGCCGCGAACCCCAGTGGATACGCGAGGTCATTGATGCCTGCGACCGTACCGCTGCGGGTCCCACGGCGCCTGCCTGCGGCCTTACGTTTATGGGTGTGGATTACGGTCCCGACGAGCTTGTCGTGCTCGACTAGGGGAGTGCTCGGCGCGTCCGTACCTGGCACATACTATGTGTGAGCTGCGCGTGTGCAACATCTGTTCTTGGCGTGCAACATGTTAGGCGGCTCGTTGCTTTTATAGCTCGGGTGTACCATGAACGACGGTTTGATTTGGCGCTGTCGAGAGGACGGAAAACTTGGTTCGACGTGGTTCGCATTCGCGACTTTCGGTGATCCTTATTGTCGAGGGTTCGCCCAGCTATGCGATGCGCGCGCTCGAGAGCGTCCAGAACCAAGACCTCTATGACCTGCAAATTGTCGTGGTTTGTCGCGACGTTGCGCCGGGCGTGCACCATTCGCTCGAAGTTGCCGCCGGCAGGGATATTCACATCGATTTGATTGACGTCGAGGATTCGGCGCACGGAGCATGTCTCAAGGCTGGTTTTGCCGCCTCGCGTGGATTGCAGATTGTTGCCATGAACGCCGACGAGTGGTTTGCCCCACAGTCTCTTTCCAAGATGGTCCATGTTGCGTGCGATGCTGCGGCAGACATGGTGATTCCCACGGCATCGCTCGACCGCTACGATGCTCATCGTGAGCGTCATTCGCGCGTACTGGATGCCACCTCTCTTGCGATCGATGACCGTGCTTCTTTGGCGGCTGGTCTGCCTCAGATTATTTCCGGCGGCCTGATTGCCCAGACTTCCGGTGTGATGTACAGCCGCTCGTTGTTCGAGACGTGTTTGTCGCGCGACCGTGCGCTTCGCTCGATTGGGTTTATGGCATGCGCCCTTTCGCAGGCGCAGCGCATATCTGGGTGCGGTGACGCCTGTTTCCATGCGGTGGCGCCACAGCTTACAGATGCTTTTGACCCCACATTGTTTGCCAAGCTGACCGATGACGCCCGGGCGCTCGACGAGCTTACTGATTCGCTTGTAGAGGCGGGCGGTGACACGCAGCTAAAGGTTGCGAGCCATATGTTTTACTTCGCCGGGCTGGTCGCCTGCATCGAAAATTTGTGCTTGAGCCCGCATGGGGTTTCTTCAATCGAGCGTTCCGCTCGAATGCGTGATATGCTCGAAGCGTCTCGAACTCGTCAGATGGCCGCGGCACTCAAGGATAACCATCGTGGACTCGGCCTGTTGTTTGGACCGATTGCCAGTGCCAAGCCTGCGCGTTGCGTGATGTATACGCACCTGGCCGCCTTTTTTAACCGGACGGGCGTCAAAACTGCTTAAGACGGCCATGATCGAAACAATCTTGCATGGAATTGTTTCGAAATGCGTTCTTATTCACAAATACCATCAAATAGCGCTAAACTATTCAATTACTGATTGATTGTCTCCGCCATCTATGGAGTGAGGTTTTGTATGGCTAAAAAACGCAATGGGCGCCAGGATGCCATCAGAGATATCGTGCGCAACAAGGATGTTCGCACGCAGCGCGTACTGGTGGACGAGTTACGCGCTATGGGTTTCGATTGCACGCAGGCGACCGTTTCACGCGACATTGCCGATATGGGGCTGCGCAAGCTTCCCGAGGGTATCTATGTCCTGGCCGAGGACTTGCATCTGCAGCGTATGGTTTCCGAACTGGTAACGGGCGTTCTGCGCACCGACAACCTGGTTATGATCAAGGCCCAGCCCGGTACCGCTTCGGGCATTGCCGCTGCGGTCGATGCCGCCGAGCTGCCCGATGTGCTGGGCTCGCTCGCCGGTAATGACACCATCTTGGTTATCGCCCAGACCGCCGAGGATGGTGAGCGCCTGGAGGCGCTGATCAACAAGCTGAGCAGCTCTCGTAAGTAGGCGAGGTGGCGCGTGAGGATAGCGCCGCGCGGGCGCATATAGCGACTTTTATGGGGCGTCGACGATGGTCGGCGCCCTGTTTTTGTCGCATCGTGTTGAGGCGTGTGTGAGGTTTCTCGTGAAAAAAGGCGCCCGAGCAGCATTGATCTGCTCGGGCGCCTTTGTTTGGCTATGGCTGGGTGCCTACTGACCCGTAGAGGGATCGGGCGTGGGCGTAGGCGTTGGAGTGGGGGAACCACCCTCGCCGCCGCCTTCGCCACCGCCTTCGCCACCGCTACCG